>NZ_BCQR01000143.1 GCF_001552175.1 Actinomadura kijaniata NBRC 14229 | reverse complement strand
GGAGGAGTCCGCGGCGGTGAAGGCGGGGGGTGTCGGACATGGCGGGAGCTCCTTCACGATCCAAACGTTGATCTTGGTTCAGTTGATCATGACGGGGCGTGGCGCGAAAGATCCCTCGAATCCGGATATTCGAGGCGACGGAGATCGCCAGGGCTGACCCGTCATCGCGGCACGACGGCGACCCGCGCGTTCAACGGGCCCGGACGGCCCGCTGATCGACCGCGCACGGCACCACCGGCCAGGGACCGGGACACGCCAGGACGCCGCCCGGTCCTCTGGGCGGGTCGGACGGGAGGCGACGAGCCGTGAGGGCGATCACCCGTGCGCTTCACGGACCCGGACGGCCCGCTGGCTGATGGCGCTCGGCATCGTCGGCCAGCGGTCATGGCGCGTCGGGATGCCGCTCGGCCCTCCGGCCGGGCGGGAGGTTCTCCTCAAGAGGGCTCTTTCTTCGCTGAGGCGTCTCCTTGTGGATCACCCGATGGCCCCGCGGTCTTTCCCCGCCGTCCGGACGGCGCTCAGCGGCGCTCCAGGTAGCGACCGACCGGACCCAGCGTCAGCAGGCCGCTTCCCGCGCCCGCCCACTCCCGCGCGGCCGGGGCGAGGGCGGCGCGGGCGCGTTCGGCGATCTCCCGGTCCCCCAGAGCGACGGCGGCGTGGGCGGTGAGGGCCCACATCGCCTCCAGGAGCAGGTCGTGGGGCGGTTCGGGGGTTTCGCGGAGGGCGAGGGCGGCCGCTTCGGCGCGTCCCCGCGCGAGCAGCACCAGGGGGCGCGCCCAGGGGTGGTAGGGGCCCCAGTCGAGGGCGCCGTCGGTGGGGGCGTCCAGGCCGTGGCGCAGCCGGAGGCACAGCAGCGCCAGGGGCGGCAGGCCGCGTTCCAGGCCGGGCATCCCGGTCCCGTCCAGCCGCGCGGCGGCGTCGCGATAGGCGGCCTCCGCCTCGTCGTAGGGCGCGCCGCTCATGTCGAGGCGCAGCGCCCGGTACCAGTGGGTGAACACGCCCGCCAGGGGGAGTTCGTGGCGTTCGGCCAGGCGGTCCACGGCGTCCGCGTGCCGGTCGGCCTCCGGGAGGTCGCCCAGCGCGCTGCGCGCCTGGAGGCGGATGAGGTGGCCCAGCACCGTGTACGTGGTCAGGCCGTGCCGTTCGGACAGGGCGATGATCTCCGCGCCGATCCCGTCCCGGCGCGGGGCCAGGCCCGCGCGCCCGCAGCTCTGCAGGAACGCGCCGTTGAGCGCGAACGCCAGCAGCCGCGGGTCGTCCAGCCGCCGGGCGATCTCCTCGGCCCGCCGGGCGGCGCGGGGGCCGCGTTCGCCCCGGTCGCCGCGGGACTCCATCGCGATGGTGGCCAGCAGCCGGGCCCGCGCCGCGTCGGCGCCGGCGGGCAGGCGGGGCAGGGTGCGTTCGGCGGCCGCCACGAGGCGGGCGGCCTGGGCGGGGTCGTCGGAGCGGGTCCAGATCGCCGGAACGTCGTAGGCCCCGACCACCCGGGCCGTCAGCTCCGGATCGTCCAGCTCCTCGGCGGCCTCGACCGCCGCCATGCGGTGCCGCCGGGCCGCCTCCAGCCCGCCGCCCCCGGTCACGGCGAGATCGCGCAGCAGGGCCACCGCCGACTCCAGCCGCGCCCGCGCGCCGGACGCCACCGTGCTGTCGTAGACGGCCGCCGTCTGCGCCCACACGCGGGCGGCCGCCCCGCCGGGATCGAGGTCCGGCGCGTGCGCGAGGATGTCGGTCTCCAGGCGGCGCAGCCCCACGCCGGGGTCCACGCCCAGGCGTTCGGCCAGGAGCGTCCGGGCGCGGCGCAGCACCTCCAGCGCGTCGGCCTGGCGGCCCGTCCGGTACAGGGCGAGGGCGAGCAGCCGCCAGGCGTTCTCCCGCCAGGGGTGCTCGGTGGTGTGGGCGTCGAGGTCCGGCACGGCCTCGGCGGCGCGGCCCAGCGACAGCAGCGCCTCGGCGCGGCGTTCGACGGCGGCCAGCCGCAGTTCGGCCAGCCGGGACCGCTCGCTCCGGCACCACTCCTCCCCGGCGAACTCGGCGTACGCGGGGCCGCGCCACCACCGCGACGCCTCCTCCAGCAGGGTGAACGCGTCGTGCGGCGGCAGGGTCGCGGCGTCGGCCACGGCGCGTTCGAAACGCCGGGCGTCGACGGCGTCGGTGCGCAGCGCGTAGCCCGGCCCCTCGGTGACCAGGAGCCGGGCGGGGGCGCGCGGCGGGCGTTCGGGTTCCAGCGCGCGCCGCAGCGCCGCGACGAACGTGCGGACCGCGGCCACCGCGCCGTCCGGCGGGTCCTCCCACAGGTCGTCGACCAGGCGCGCGGCGGGCACGACCCGGCCCCGCGCGACGATCAGCCGGGCCAGCACCGCGCGGTGCCGGGGCCCCTTCAGCCCGATCGGCCGCCCGTCGGCGTCCCAGGCCGCCACCGGCCCCAGCACTCCGAACTCGACCGCCACACGCCTCCCCTCCGTCCCCGCCACGGTAACGCGCTCATCGGTTGCTCATCGACGCCGCCGACCATGAAACCCGCTGGTCAACCACCACAAGGAGAAGAACATGATCCCCGGCTTCGACTACCTGCGCGTCCCCGTCGCCGACGGCGTGTCCCTCAACGCCGCCGTCGCGGGCTCGGGCAGCCCGGTCGTCCTGCTGCACGGCTTCCCCCAGACCCACCTGATGTGGCGGCACGTCGCCGCCGACCTGGCCGCCGACCACACGGTGATCTGCCCGGACCTGCGCGGCTACGGCGACAGCGACAAGCCCGAGGCCGTGTCCGAGGACGTCTACTCCAAGCGGACCATGGCCGCCGACATCGTGGCGCTGGCCCGGGAGCTGGGGCACGGGCGGTTCGCGCTGGCCGGGCACGACCGGGGCGCGCTGGTCGCGTTCCGCGCGGCCATGGACCACCCTTCGACGATCACGCATCTGGCCAGCCTGGACGTGCTGCCCACGGCGGACATGTGGGAGGTGATGAACGGCGTCGCGGCGGCCGTCGGCTTCCACCTGTACCTGATGGCGCAGCCGCCGGGACTGCCCGAGCAGATGATCGCCGCGAGCGCGGACGCGTTCTTCGGGCACTTCCTGGACCTGTGGGCGAACTCGCCGGACGCGATCCCCGCCGACGTGCGCGCCGCCTACCTGAGGGCCTGCCGCGAGGCGGTCCCGTCGATCGTCGCCGACTACCGCGCCTCGGCCGGGATCGACAACGCCCACGACCTGGCCGACCGCGCCGCCGGGAACCGGCTGCGCATGCCGGTGGCGGTCCTCCAGCAGGACTGGGGCGCGGCCCTCGGCTTCGACGCGGCGGGCCTGTGGCGGGCCTGGGCCCCGGACCTGGAGCACACCACCGTCACCTGCGGCCACTTCATGGCCGAGGAGTCCCCGGCGGAGGTGACCAAGGCCCTGCGCGCCCTGCTCGGCCGCTGACCTCCGGCTGAGGCGCCCGCGTGGAGGCCGACGGCGAAGTACTCCCCGTGCGGAACAGAACACGGCGTCTCGCCGCGTCCGCCGGAGCACCGGGCGCGGCGGCCGCCGCCCCGCCCCGCGACGCCTGGCGGCGGCTCAGCGGTCCCGGACCTTGTAGCCGCCCTGCTTGACCGGCCAGGCGGGGGCGGTGGAGGCGCACAACGGGATCTGGGCGTCCCTGGTCCCGGCGCGCAGCGCCCCGACCCTGCCCGGCTGCTCGCCCGCCCCGGTGTAGACGGTCAGCCCCACCCGCACCCCTTCGAGGAACGCCTGGTCAGGCGAGTGCTGCTGGTTGACGATCCCGGTGATGGTGGCGACGGGCCCGCCGACGGCCACGCAGTCGACGTCCAGGTTGAACCACGCCGTCATCTCCTGGCGGGTCTCGGTGTTCCAGAACCGGTGCTTGACGCGGACGGTGCCCGAGGCGGCGGACGGGACCACGGCGACGGCGTCCGGGTAGGTCGCGCGAGCGCCGTCCACGCCTATCCACAGGTCGCTCTTCCACGGTCCGGTGTGCTCACCGTCCCAGTCCAGGTGAGCGGCCCCTCGGACCTGTGCCGTATGGCCTCCGTCCGGCGTGGCCGCCCCGGCGGTGGTGACCGTGGCCGCCGCCACGGCCGCGGTGACGCCGAGGACGGCCGGCGTGCGGGCGATCACGTTCCTCACGGGGGTCTCCGTTCGCTCGGGAAGCGGTCCGTCGACTCTCACACCCGCCGCCGCGGCGCACCTCCCCCGCGCGACCGAGGCGAAGCCGGCTCCCTACCCCGCCGGGGGGAGCCGCCGCGCGTCCACCTCGATCTCGATCCTCATGCGGGGGTCGGCGAGGCCGCACACGAGCATGGTGGCGGCCGGGCGCACCTTGCCGAAGCGGCCGCGCAGGACCGGCCAGCAGGGTTCGAAGTCCGCCCGGTCGGGCAGCAGGTACCGCACCCGCACCACGTCGGCGAGGGTGCAGCCCGCCTCCGACAGCGCGGCCTCGATGTTGCGCAGGCACTGCTCGGCCTGCTCCACCACGTCGTCGGAGATCGTCATGGTGGCGTAGTCGAACCCGGTCGTCCCGGACACGTGCACCCGGTCGCCGTCGACCACGGCGCGGGCATAGCCGATCTGCTCCTCGAACGTCGAGCCGCTGAGGATCGCGCGTCGTTCCGTCATGCGCCGAACACTAGGGCGACCAGCGGATATACGTCTAATACGCCAATGGGGACCGTCTGATATCTCTAGGCGTATGGAGCGGCCCGAACTTCCCCTGCAACAACTGCACGCCTTCGTCGTGCTCGCCGAGGAACTCCACTTCGGTCACGCGGCGGCCCGCCTGGGCATCGCGCAGCCGCCGTTGAGCCAGCAGATCCGCCGGTTGGAGGACAAGGTGGGCCATCCGCTGTTCCACCGGGAGCCGGGACGCGTCTCCCTCACCCCGGCGGGCCGCGAGCTGCTGCCCGCCGCCCGGCGCGCGCTCACCGGCCTGGCGGACGGGCTGGCCGCCGCGCGGGCGGTCGGCGGCGGCCGGGCCGGCCGCCTGCGGATCGGCTTCGCCGCCTCGCTCGCCCTGACCGTCCTGCCCGACCTGCTGCGCCGGTTCCGGGAACGCTTCCCCGACGTGCGCCTCGACATCCACGAGATGACCACCGCGCCGCAGATCGCCGCCCTGCACGACAAGACCATCGACGTCGGGCTGCTGCGCGAGCCGGCCGACGAGGCGGGGCTCGGGTTCGAGACCGTCCTGACCGAGCCGTTCGTGGCGGTCCTGCCGTCCGCGCACCCGCTCGCCGCGCAGCGCGCCGTCCCGGTCGCGGAGCTGGCCGACGCCCCGTTCGTCCTGCCGCCCCGCGCGGTCGGTCCCGGCCTCCACGACCAGATCGTCGGCCTGTGCGCCGCGGCGGGCTTCACGCCCCGGGTGGCCCAGCGCGCCGTGGAGTGGCAGACCGTCTGCGGCCTGGTGGAGGCCGGTCTCGGGGTGTCGCTCGCCCCGGCGAGCATCCGGCGCATCCGCCTCCGAGGCGTCGCCTTCCGCCGGATCGCGCCCGGTTCCACCCGCACGCGGGTCGCCGCGGCCTGGCGCCGCGACGACCACAACCCCCTGATCGCCTCCCTGCTGGCGACCGTCGGCCGGCGCCCCGGCCCGCCGGGCTGACGAGGGCCCGTCGCCGATCACCTGCCGACGCGCGGGGCCACCCGGAGGAACACCCTGGCGTGGTTCGGGGCGCCCCGGGTGGTGATCACCTCGATGCGGGCGCGCACGTGCCGGCCGTCCACGGCCACGACCGCCGCGTCCAGCGCGTCGGCCTTCACCCGCAGCGGGGTTCCGGGTCACGGCGCGCCCCTCGTCGAGCGCCCGCCGGAACCGGCTCGGCGTCGAGATGGTCGTCCGGCGGATCCGCGGCACGGACATCGCCGTCGCGCTGATGAGCGCCGGAGTCCACGACGGCCTCGTCGTGGACTCCGGCCGGTCCTTCGAGGACTGCGAGGCATGGTTCAGGCGCGCGTTCGTGTCCGCCCTGCTGGGCTGGTGCTCCGGCCGCGCTCCCCTAGCCGTGGACGGCGTAGGCCCGGATCACGGTCTGGTCGACGACCCCGGTGACGGCCGCCCGCAGGGAGACGAAGCCCGCCTTCGGGTTGGTCAGGGTCGCCACCCACGCGCCGCCCCTGCGGGTCACCGGGACGGCCTTCCAGGTCCTGCCCTCGTCGGACGAGGCCCACAGCTTCGGAGCGGCGCCGCCCGCGCGGCCGGTCGTCAGGGTCACCTGCTGGCGGGCCCCCGCCCTGCCCCTCGACCGGGCGTCGAGGGGGGTGCGGAAAGTGAGGGACGGCAGGGTGATGACCTTGTCGTCCCGTACGGCGAAGCGCCACACCGCGCGCTGGCGGACGGCGAGGGGGGAGAACGGGGAGGCGCGCTTCTCCTCCACCGTGAGGCTGTAGTCGCCCGGCTCGGGCACCGGCCACTTCCAGGCCGTGCCGGGATGGTCGGAGGTGTAGACGGTCTTCCCGTTCGCGTCGCGCAGGACCGAGGTGCCGGTCGATCCGGGATACGGCGCGATGGCGCTCGTGCCCGCGTCCGTCGAGTGCGTGCTGACCGCCAGTGCCGGCTCGCCGCCCTCGTGCTCGCCCCAGATGACGACCCCGCGGGGGCTGAACGGGGCGGGCGTCAGGCGGCGCTGGTACGGGCCCGCCTTGGGGAAGCGGTCCTGGCGCGCCCACACCTCCGTCGTGTCCCACCCGAAGCCGCAGTCCGGCGTGGTGTTCATCCAGTCGATGTCCCACGTGATGCCGGGCGTGTAGTACTCGGTCCGGGTGGCGGGCGCCGCTCCCACGCCCGTGTAGAAGCCGATCCGGATGCCGCCGTCCGCCCAGAGCGGCGAGGCGTGACCGCCGGCGCAGACCGGGCGCCCCTCGGTGCCGTACCCGGTCCTCACCGCGGCCAGGTCCCTGGTGCGCACGCGCAGGCCCGGCTTCCGCGGCACCCCGCCCGCCCGCTGGCTCGCCACGTTGTAGACGTAGGGGCTGCCGGTCTCGGCGCCCTTGCGGGTGAAGACGGCGTGCAGGCCGAGGGTCAGGTCCGGCGTGGACGCGGTCGGCGTGATGTAGGCGTTCCTGAGCTGCATCATCGCGGACGTGACGACCGGCCGCCCCGCGATCTTCTGGATGACGCGCACCTCGCCGTTCAGGAGCCCGGCGTCGGCGCGGTCGACCGTCGCCGCGACGGGCACGGCCGCGCGCGCGTCGAGCAGGATCCTGGTGGCCCCGGTGATCGCCACCTTCGGCCGGTAGACGAGGGCCGAGGAGGTCGTGCCGTCCGGCTCGGCCGTGGCGACGCGGGTCAGCACGGCATAGCGGCCCGCCGGGAGCTCACCCTCGACGTGGCCGTCCCGCAGCTCGACGAAGAACGGGTCGTCGCCGTTCAGCGGGTGGAACTCGACGGCCGTCTGGTCCGCGGGCGGCCTGCCGCGCCGGTCGAGCACGTCGAGCGCGACCCGCACACCCGCCTGGACGCCCAGCCGCCGCGCCTTCGCCGGGCGGCGCGCGTTCCCGGTCACCGCCTCCTTCCGCAGGCCGTGCGGGAAGCGGTCGCGGATGTCCGGTGACGTCGGCGTGGCGGTCCGTGCCGTAGCCGCGACCCGGCCCGCGTTCACCGGGTCCGGTCCGCTCAGCACCGCCGCGCCCATCGTGCCCGCGGTGACGGCCGCGACCGCCGTCGCGGCCACGGCGAGTGTCCTCTTCTCGGCCAAGGGGTCTCCCTCCATCGCGACGGCCCGCGCCTCGCGCCGTCTCGCGGGGGACATGTCCGGCCCCGGGAGATCATTTCAACGCGGGACGCCCCGTCCCACGCGGGTGGGGACGGGGCGTCCGGGCGAACGGGATCAGGACCTCGGTGTCGGGGACGGCACCCCCGGCGTCGAGGCCGGCGGCCGCCCCTCCCGGCTGGCCTCCTCGGTGGGCTTGGGACCGACGAAGAGCAGCACCTGACCGTGCGCCCACGGGGAGGCGTCGTGGACGTACCAGTCCCCCGGCACCTGCCCCGGGTAGCGGATCTGGGACTCGTTGCCCACCATGACCCGGTACTCGGGCGCGGTGATGTTCCGCTCCTTCAGCGCGGCCAGCACCCGCGACAGCCGCTGCTTGCGGTACACCATGCCGTGCAGGGCCTCTCCGCGCGCGTCCGCATGGGCGGTGCTCGCGTACTTCTCGCCGCGCCGCGCCGCGCGGCCGAAGACGACGGCGGCGCTGCCCTTGTAGCCGATCCGGATCCGCACTCCCACGGTGCAGTCGTCCCCGCCGCTCGGGACCTCGCAGGCGCCCTTGACGCGGATCTGGGTGATGTCGTCCGGGCGCGTCCCGTCGCTGGTGTCCTCCATCACGACGGTGCCCACGATCGAGGGGGAGACGGGGACCAGGCTCAGGCGGACGTTCAGGCCGTGCTTGGCGAACTCCTCCTTGTACCGCGCCGGGTCGGCGTACGGGTCGCGGATCCGCACGTCGAGGTAGCGGCCCTTGCGGGTGAAGCTGAGCGCGGAGACCAGCGTGACCTGTCCCTGCGTGGCCCGGGTCGGCGTGGCCCCCACGGAGCCGCCGGAGTCCCCGGACGGGGCGGCGAGCATGACGGCGACCGCCGCCCCGGCTACCCCCGTGGCCAGCAGCGGCAGCCCGACGGTCAGCCCGCGCCGGAACCGGGACCGGGCCGGGACGGCGGCGGGTTCGTCGGCCGTCGCGGTGGTCGCGGTGATCCGCCTGGCGAGGTCGGCGGCCGTGTCGTCGGTGAGCAGCTCGGCGGCGCGGGCGTCGGTGACCGGGGTGAGGCGGCCGACGAGCGTGTCGATGTCGTGGTTCATGCGCGTTCTCCGTTGATGACCGCTGCCGACAGGGCGTGGGTGTGCGGGGTGCGGGCCCCGCGCCGGTCGAGTTCGCGGGCGAACCGGCGGCGGGCCCGGTGCAGCCGGATCCGCACCGCGTTGCGCGAGCAGCCCAGCACGGCCGCGATCTCGCCGCGGTCCAGGTTCTCCCAGCCGACCAGGGACAGCAGTTCCCGGTCGTCCTCGGACAGTTCGCCGAACGCCGCCGCGATCGCGGCCAGCTCCCCCTCCGGCCGGGGCCCGCGGTGCGCCGCCAGGTCGATCCGCAGCTGCCCGGCCAGGTCGCCGACCAGCGCCGACCGGCGCCGCTCGCCCCGGTGGTGGTTGGCCAGCACGCGGCGGGCGACGCCGTACAGCCAGAGCTTGGCCTCCCCGCCGCGCGGCACGTCGTCCAGCCTCCGCCAGGCGATCAGGAAGGTCTCGGCCAGGACGTCGGCCGCGTCCTGCGGATCGGTCGTGCGGCGCAGCGCGTATCCGAGGATCTCGGCACGGTGGGCCGCGTAGACCCGCTCGAAGCGGCGTCTCCGTTCATCGGGTGGAGGGGAGCTCTCCGGGATGGCTGACACATGCCTTCCTCTCGCCGTACGGATCGGACGAGCACCACATGTCCGCCACCGGACGAGCATTTCACCTACCGGCGGCCCGCGCTCACGGGAGGAAGCGCACCTCGGGGAAGCGCGGCGACGGCCCGTCCAGCAGGTGGTCGTCGCGTTTCCGCAGGTGCAGGTCGAAGAAGGAGCGGACGTAGGCCCCCTGGACGGCGAACGACCGCGCGGGATCGATCGTGCCGACGAGCGCGGCGCCGAACTCCTTCGGCGTCACCCCCGCCCGGACCATCCGCGGGACGTACGCCTGGAGGTCGCTGAACGAGTGGTGCTCGGTGCCCGCGACCTGGATGCTGCGCCGCCAGCCGCGCAGGCCGTCCCAGAACGGCCGGATCGAGGGGTGGTCGTGGCTGCCGCGGTCCGCGTTCACGATCATGAACGGGCGGTCGAGGCCGCGTTCCACCACCGGACCGAGCGGCCCCTCCCGGGACACGAACCCGCCGTCGAGGTCGACGCCCGCGTCGATCCGCCGGTCGTCGGACATCGCCTGCGCCGACGACGCGCCGCCCAGCGAGTGCCCGAACATGCCGACCCTCGTCAGGTCGAGGGCGCCCTTCAGGCCGCGCGGCAGCGCGCGGCGCCCGGCGTCGGGGTTGCCGCCCCGGGCGAGCCGTTCGAGGCTGTCCAGCACGAACCGGGCGTCGGCGCTGCGGGTCGCGTACTCCTTCCGCATGAGGTCGAACGACGCCGACGGCGGCTGCCTGGAGGGCTCGACGCGTCCGCCGGGGAACTCCACCCCCATGGGGTTGTGGGTGTGGTCGATGCTGACGACCACGTAGCCGTGGCCGGCCATCTCCTCGGCGAGGGCGGTGTTGAGGGTGCGCGGCATCCGGTTGCCGGGCGAGAGGAGCAGCACCGGGCGCCTGCCGCTCTTGGCGGGCGCTCCCGCGCGGGCGTGGCCGCGGATCCCGGCCCAGTCCACCCGGTCGGCCCCGGCGAAACCCTCCTGCTCGGCGGCCGTTCTCCCGAAGTGCGCGGCGGCGTTCGGCGGCATCGCCGGGGCCCTGCGGTACCCGTCGGCGCGCTTGGCGGGATACCAGAGGCTCACCATCAGCTCGCGGTACGGCCTGGACGGCACCCAGGGGTCCGGCCGCGACCGGTCGACGAGATGCAGCTCGGTCATGCCGAGCCTCGCGGACCCGGTGGGCGTGGGAAGGGCGACCCTGACCCCGGACGGGGCCGGCGCCGGGCGCGGCGTTCCGGCGACGGCGGCGGACGGCAGGAGGGAACCCGCCAGTGCGGCGGTGACGAGAACGGTGGTCGTGCGACGCATCGCTACCTCTCGGAGAACGGATTTCCGAGAGCAGAGCCTGCCGCGTCCGCGCCCGCGTCTCGTCCCCTGCGGGGCTGACCGGAGTCCCTCCCACGACCGACCCTCCCTCCCCCGGACCGGGACCCTGCTCCCATCGCCGCGCGGCGTCGCTTCGCGATCAGCTCGCGGGCCGACCCGCTTCGGAACGCTCCTGGGCCGCGCCCTCCCGGGACGGCCGTCTACCGGTGGTCCGGGCCCGGCCCGGCGGTGCCGTCAGGGTCGGTCTCGGGCCTGGTGTAGAGGATCTCGCGGGCCTGCTCGGCGGCGCGGGCGGCGCTCTCGCTGACAAAGTCCAGGAAGCGGGCGGCGCCTTCCAGGCGGGCGCCGGCGGGGGTGCGGGGGCCGAGGACGGTGACGCCCTGGCGCGCGGTCTCGACGACCCGGACCAAGGCCCGGGCGTTGGCGACCATCGACTGGTACCAGACGTCCTCGTCGACGCTGTAGCGGTCGCGGCGGCGTTCGTCGCGTTCCCGGCGGACCATGCCCTGCTCCTCCAGGAACGCGATCGCCTTGGAGACCGACGCCGGGCTGACCTGGAGGCGCTGGACGAGTTCGGAGGAGGTGAGGCTGCCGGAGTCGGTGGTGTAGAGGCAGACCAGCACCCGGGCCATCATCTTGGGCATGCCCGAGGCCATGAAGACGGTGGTGAACGCCTCCTCGAACTCCAGGACGGCCTCGGGGTCGCGTCCGTGCGGCTGGGGGACCGACTCCGCCCCTCGGGAGGCGGCGGGCCTGCGCCGGTGGACACGGCGTTCGGCGGCGCGGTGGGCCAGGTCGGGCCGGTAGCCGGTGGGGCCGCCGTTGCGCATCACCTCACGCGTGATCGTCGAGGTCGGACGGCCCAGACGCCGGGCGATCTCGGCGTAGGCCAGGCCGTCGGCCAGCCCCAGCGCGATCTGCTGGCGGTCCTGCTGGGTGAGCCTGCCTCCCGGCATCGCGGTCTCCTTGTCGTCCCGGCGTCCCTGACGGCGCCAGCATAGCGTTCACCGGCATTCCAGTGCAACGAAACGGGTTCCCTGTTGCGTTACTTTTCAAGCCCCCATGCAACGATTATCCTGCATCTACCTGCGTAAACAATGTTTGCAAGCAACGAGGATGTTGCTGAATCCGTCAAAGCAACGTAGCTTTTCCAATGTCAGAAACGACGAGCGCAGGAGCCCACGATGCAGAAGTTCGACACCCCCGCCCCGATCACCGCCGCCCTGGAGATCCCCGCCGGACGCGTCCAGCTCATCGCCGCCGACCGGGCCGACACCGCGGTCGAGGTCCGGCCCGCGAACGCCTCGAAGGGCCGCGACGTGAAGGCGGCGGAGCAGACCACGGTCGAGTACGGCGACGGCGTCCTGCGGATCACGGCCCCGGGCGGCAAGCAGTTCTTCGGCCCGTCCGGCTCCGTCGAGGTGACGGTCCAGCTACCCGCCGGTTCCCAGGTCGAGGCCAAGGCGGCCAGCACCGAGCTGCGGGTCGTCGGCCGCCTCGGCGACCTCGCCTTCGACGGCGCCTACCACCAGATCAAGATCGACGAGGCCGCGAGCGTCCGCCTCACCGCGATCGACGGCGACGTCGAGGTCGGTCGGTTGAACGGCCCCGCGGAGATCAGCACCCAGCGGGGCGACATCCGGATCGCCGAGGCCACGGGCGGCACGGTCGTGCTGAGCACCCAGTCCGGCGACATCTCGGTCGCCGCCGCCACCGGCGTCTCGGCCGCCCTGGACGCCCACACCTCCCACGGCCGCGTCAGCAACGCCCTCCGCAACGACGGCACCACCGAACTCGACATCCGCGCCACCACCTCCACCGGCGACATCGCCGCCCGCAGCCTCTGAGGATCACCCCCATGACGAACCTGGCCATCGCGGCGAACGGGCTCCGCAAGTCCTACCGCGGCAAGAACGGCGACAAGGTCGTGCTCGACGGCATCGACCTGGCCGTCCCCGAAGGAACGATCTTCTCCCTGCTCGGCCCCAACGGCGCCGGCAAGACCACCACCGTCCAGATCCTGTCCACCCTGATCCCGGCCGACGGCGGCACCGTCCAGGTCGCCGGCCACGACCTGGCCCGCAAGCCCGACGACGTGCGCGGCGCGATCGGCGTCACCGGCCAGTACTCGGCCGTGGACAAGCTGCTGACCGGCGAGGAGAACCTGCTCCTCATGGCCGACCTCAGACACCTGTCCCGCCGGGACGGCCGGCGCCGGGCCGCCGAGCTGCTGGAGCGGTTCGACCTGGTCGAGGCCGCCGGGAAACCCGCCTCCACCTACTCCGGCGGCATGCAGCGCCGCCTGGACCTGGCCATGACCCTGGTCGGCGACCCCCGCCTGATCTTCCTGGACGAGCCCACCACCGGCCTGGACCCGCGCAGCCGCCGCTCCATGTGGCAGGTCGTCCGCGAGCTGGTCGCCGACGGCGTCACCATCTTCCTCACCACGCAGTACCTGGAGGAGGCCGACCAGCTCGCCGACCGCGTCGCGATGCTCGACCACGGCACGCTGATCGCCCAGGGCACCCCCGAAGAGCTCAAGCGGCTCATCCCCGGCGGGCACGTCAGCCTGCGCTTCGCCGACCAGCACCACGTCGACTCCGCCCTGCGCGCCCTGGGCACCGGCTTCCTCGACGGCGACGCCCTCACCCTGCAGATCCCCAGCGACGGCAGCGTCGGCTCCCTGCGCCGGATGCTCGCCCGCCTGGACGACCACTCCATCGACGTCGAGGAACTGTCGGTCCACACCCCCGACCTCGACGACGTCTTCCTCACCCTCACCGGCGACCCCAAGGACGCAGTTCGATGAGCACCCTCGCCCTGGCCGCGCGCGACTCGGCCACCATGACCCGCCGCCAGCTCAAGCGCCTGCTCCGCTACCCGTCCATGACCGTGCAGCTGGTCATCACGCCCGTCATCATCCTGCTGCTGTTCGTCTACGTCTTCGGCGGCACCCTCGGCAACGGGCTCGGCGGCGGCCGCGGCACCTACGTCAACTACGTCGTCCCCGGCATCCTGCTCATGGCCGCCGCCACCGCCGCGACCGGAACCGCCGTCATGGTCGCCACCGACATGACCGAGGGCGTCATCGCCCGCTTCCGCACCATGCGGATCTCCCGGGCGTCGGTCCTGACCGGCCACGTCGTCGGCAGCGTCGTCCAGCAGCTGCTCAGCCTCGCCTTCGTCGTCGGCATCGCGCTGGCCATCGGCTTCCGCCCCAACGCCACCGCCGTCGAATGGCTGGCCGCCGCCGGGATGCTCACCCTGTTCGTCGTGGCCGTCACCTGGCTGGCGGTCGCCCTCGGCCTGAGGTCCCCGACCCCCGAGGCCGCCAGCAACGCCCCGATGCCCCTGGTCTTCCTGCCCTTCCTCGGCAGCGGCTTCGTCCCCACCGACTCCATGCCCGCCGTCCTGCGCTGGTTCGCCGAGTACCAGCCCTTCACCCCGATCATGGAGACCGTCCGCGGCCTCCTGCTCGGCACCCCGATCGGCGACAGCGCCGCCATCGCCACCGCCTGGTGCGTCGGCATCGGCGCCGTCTCCTACCTCTGGGCCAAGAACACCTTCAACAAGGCGTGACCATGAACCGGTCGAACAGGGCCGTCGGACCGATCCGGTCCGGCGGCCCTGAGCCGTTCCACCCGGGTCCCGCGGGAACCGGCGCCCAGAGTCCTGTCAGGGAACCGGACGGCCACCGGCCGATGATCTCCCCCGAGCACGCCGAGCGGATCCGCCGCCGGCACGAACGGGCCCTCGCCGAGGAAGGGACCCGTTCCGACCGCACCTTCGACCACCTGGGCCTGACCCCGGTGGTGCCGTGTCCCACCTGCCCGGCGAGGCCGTCCTGGCGGAGGTCCGCCCCGGCGGGCCGGATGCTGATCTTCTTCGGGACCTCGGGCGACCTGCCCTACCCGCGATGGCCAGCGCGGGAGGCGGGCTCCCGGACGCGGACCGCCGCCCGCCGCGGCCTCGCCCGGGACGGCTGGACCGTCGACTGCTTCACCTTCCGGACGACCCGGCCGGCGCGCACGCCCTGAACGCCGCCAGCAGGTGCCGGATCGGCGGCGCGGGCGGGTCCGGCCGCACCGCCAGGAACGTCGTCAGGCGCGGCTCCGCCAGGGGGCGGACGGCCACCCGGGACGGCGCCGGGACCGGGGCGGCCTCGTAGAACACCGTCCAGGACGGCGGGCCCGCGGCGATCTCGGTGAGGGTCTCCTGGAGGCCGCGGAAGGGCGGGCCCGGCGTCGGCTCCAGCCCGGCCCGCCGGAACGCGCCCGTCACCAGGTCGTGGAACGGCGGGTTCGCCGCGCGGGGCGCGAGGCGCAGCGGCAGGTGCGCGAGGTCGGCGAGCGTCGGCCGGGACCCGGCGGCCCGGGGATGGCCGGCGGGGAGCGCCACCAGCAGCGGATCGTCCCAGACGGGCAGCAGTTCGAGGCCGGGGGCCTCCGGGCGGGCGCGCACCAGGGCCGCATCCAGCTCGCCGGTGCGCACGGCCGCGACGCGTTCGGCGGGCGGCAGGCGCACCAGCCGGACCTGGAGCCGGGGCGCGATCTCCGCCAGGGCGTCGAGCGTCCGGTAGAGGCGGTCGCCGGGGCCGCGCACCACGCCGAGACGCAGCACGCCCTGGTCGCCGGCGGCCAGCTCGGCGGCGGTCCGGTGGAGGCGCCCGGCCGCCGCCAGCACGGCGCGGGCGTCGGTGAGGAGGCGTTCACCGTCGCCGGTGAGCCGGACATGCCGGGTCGAGCGGTCGAACAGCCGCACGCCCAGCTCCCGTTCCAGCCGGCGGACCTGCTGGCTGACGGCGGACTGGACGATGCCGAGCCGCTCGGCGGCCCGGCCGAAGCCGCCCTCGTCGGCGACGGCCGCGAAGTACTCCAGCTGGCGCAGCTCCATGGGCGGCCCGTCCATCTCGATCGGAGATCACTGTCTTCGGCAACCGCCACTGGCTCCCCGCCTGTTCCCCGCGTGGAATGGAGACCGAAGGAGGGATGTGCGATGTCCGTTTCGGAGGATGCCGTGGTGGTGCTTCCCGGGGAGGCCGCCACGGCGCCGCTGGCGCACGGCGGGGCGTTCGAGCTGCTCGCCGACGGGGGCGCGGTCAGCGCCAACCGGCTCACCATGGGCGAGGGGGCCGACGGGGCCCGGCCGCACCGGCACCTGCGCTCCACGGAGCTGTTCCACGTGCTCGACGGGGTGATGGTGTTCCGGCTCGGGGACCGGGTGGTCGAGGTCGGCGCGGGCGGGCTGGTGGTGGTGCCGCCGGGCATGCCGCACGCGTTCGGGGCCGCGCCGGGCCGCACCGCGGAGGTGTTCGCGGTGCTGAGCCCGGGGATCGAGCGGTTCGGCTACTTCGAACGGCTGGCGGCGATCAGCCGGGGCGAGGCCTCGTTCGAGTCGCTGCTGCCCGAGCAGGAACGCTACGACGTCCACTTCGTGGACCTGCCCGGCTGGCGCGTCGCCCCGGGGGCCGGGGCGACGCGCTGAGGAGGGCCGGCTACTCGGCGGCGACCAGCTCGGCGATCTGGACCGCGTTGAGGGCCGCGCCCTTGCGGAGGTTGTCGCCGGAGGCGAACAGGGCCAGGCCGTTCTCGCGGGTCTCGTCGCGGCGGATGCGGCCCACGTAGGTGGGGTCCTGGCCGGCCGCCTGGAGCGGGGTCGGGATGTCGGTGAGGACCACGCCGGGCGCGTTGCTGAGCAGCTCGCTGGCGCGCTCGGGCGAGAGCGGGCGCTCGAACTCGGCGTTGATCTGCAGGGAGTGGCCGGTGAACACCGGGACGCGCACGCAGGTGCCCGACACCCTCAGGTCGGGGATGCCCAGGATCTTGCGGGACTCGTTGCGGAGCTTCTGCTCCTCGTCGGTCTCGGCCAGGCCGTCGTCCACGATGGAGCCCGCCATCGGGAGCACGTTGAACGCGATGGGCCGCGCGTACACCTGCGGCGAGGGGAACTCCACGGCCGAGCCGTCGTGGGTGAGCCGGTCGGCGTTCTCGACGACCTTGCGGGTCTGCTCGTGCAGCTCGGCGACGCCCGACAGGCCGCTGCCGGAGACCGCCTGGTAGGTCGCGACGACCAGGGACCGCAGCCCGGCCTCCTCGTGGAGGGGGCGCAGCACCGGCATGGCGGCCATGGTCGTGCAGTTCGGGTTGGCGATGATGCCCTTGGGGCGCCGGGTGGCGGCCTGCGGGTTGACCTCGGCGACGACCAGCGGGACGTCGGGGTCCATCCGCCAGCCGGAGGAGTTGTCGATCACGACGGCCCCGGCGGCGGCCACCCTGGGGGCCAGCTCCCTGGAGGTGGTCTTGCCCGCGGAGAACACGACGATGTCCAGGCCCGCGTAGTCGGCGGTCGCGGCGTCCTCGACGGTCACCTCGGCGTCGCCCCAGGCGATCCTGCGTCCCGCCGAGCGCGCCGAGGCGAACAGCCGCAGCTCGTCCACCGGGAACCCACGCTCGGCGAGGATCCTGAGCACCACCCCGCCGACCTGACCGGTGGCCCCGACGATCCCGATTCTCATGCCGCTCCTTGTGTTCATCGCTTGACCTGGGACAACGAGTCTGCCCAGGGGGTGGGAGGAGGTCCAGTTAATAACCGTGGACTCCGACTTTAAGCATCGCTACACGGTCGTCGGCACGCCGTTGTGCCCGTCACTGCCAAGGTACCGGGTGCCGCGCCCTCCCCTTGTGACCTTGTGACCGCCGTCCCGGCCCTGCCCCCAGGTCAGCGGTAGGCCGCGATCCCGGTGATCGCCTGTCCCAGGACCAGCGTGTGGATCTCCTGGGTGCCCTCGTAGGTCAGCACGCTCTCCAGGTTGTTCATGTGGCGGAGCACCGGATATTCGAGGGTGATGCCGTTCGCGCCGAGGATCGTCCGGGCCTGGCGGGCGACGTCCAGCGCGGCGCGGACGTTGGCCAGCTTGCCGAACGACACCTGCTGCGGCGTCACCCCGGACCCGTCCTTCAGGCGCCCGACGTGCAGCGCCACCAGCCCGGCCTGGCCGAGGGCGACCTCCATCCAGGCCAGCTTCTCCTGCGTGAGCTGGAACCCCCCGATCGGCCTGCCGAACTGCTCGCGCGTCCGCGCGTACTCCACCGCCGCCTCGTAGCAGGAACGGCCCGCGCCCACCGCGCCCCACAGGATGCCGTAGCGCGCCTCCGACAGGCAGCCCAGCGGGCCCTTCAGGCCGGTGACGTCCGGCAGGACCGCGTCGGCGGGCAGGCGGACGTCGTCCAGGACCAGTTCGGAGGTGACCGAGGCGCGCAGCGACAGCTTCCGGTGGATGTCGGAGGCCGTGAAGCCGGGGGTCCCGGCGGGCACCAGGAAGCCGCGGACGCCCTCGTCGGTGCGGGCCCACACGACCGCGACGTCGGCGACCGACCCGTTGGTGATCCACATCTTGGCGCCGGTCAGGATCCAGTCGGAGCCGTCGCGGCGGGCCCGGGTGCGCATGTCGCCGGGGTCGGAGCCGCGGTCGGGCTCGGTCAGGCCGAAGCAGCCGATCGCCTCGCCCGCCGCCATCCGCGGCAGCCACTCGTTCTTCTGCGCCTCCGACCCGTACCTGTGGATCGCGGCCATCGCCAGCGAGCCCTGCACCGACACGAAGCTGCGCAGCCCCGAGTCGGCGGCCTCCAGCTCCCGGCAGGCGACCCCGTAGGCGACCGCGCTCGCCCCGGCGCAGCCGTACCCCTCCAGATGCATGCCGAGCAGGCCCAGCTTGCCCAGCTCGGGGGCCAGCTCCCGGGCCGGGAAGGTCCCCTCCTCGAACCACCCGGCCACGTGCGGCGCGACCCTCTCGGCCGTGAACGCCCGCACGGTGTCGCGGATCATCCGTTCCTCGTCGGTGAGCTGGTCATCGACGCGCAGCACGTCCATGAGGGGTCCTTCCTTCCACCGGGGTCCGCCGTCAGGGTACGGCGGGGCCCGCCTCCGCCGCGGGTCCGGGGTCCGGTCAGGGACGGGTCAGGGCCGTTCCCCGATGCGGCCGCCGGTCCCCGTGGCGCACCATCGGGTCATGGACATGAACAAGGACATCGCCCCGACCGACCGCAAGCTGCGCCGCACCCGCGACGGCAAGATGATCGCCGGGGTGTGCGCCGGCGTCGGCCGCTACTTCGGCGTCGACCCCAACCTCGTCCGGCTCGGGCTGGGCGCGTTCACCTTCTTCGGCGGCGCCGGGATCGCGCTGTACGCGATCGCCTGGCTGGTGATGCCGGAGGACGGCGCCCCCGCCTCGGTCGGCGAGGACCTGCTGAAGAAGGCCGAGGAGTCGCCCGCCGTACAGGACATGATCACCAAGGCGAAGGTCAAGGCCAGGGAGGTCCACGAGAAGGCCACCAGCAAGACCGCCTGACCCCTCACGGGGCCGACGCGCGCCGATCCCCCGCGTACGACGACCGGCCGTTCGCCCGCGCCTCCTCCGAACGGCCGGGGGCCCGCACGGGGGCGGGCTCGGACCGGTCGCGGATCGCCGCGATCACCGCGCCGCGGACCTGGTTCCAGTTCACGGCGAGGATCGCCGCGGCCGACAGCCCCAGCGCGCCCGCCAGCGCCACCACCGTCTCGGGGCCGAGCCGCTGCGCCGCCGCCCCGGCCGCCAGGATCCCGCAGCCCTGACCGGCGAGGATGCCGGACTGGGCGAGCCCGAACGCCTGGGCGCGCCCCTCCGCCGGGACCTCCGCGACGAACGCCGCGTTCGCCGCGAGCTGGTAGGCGCTGCCGACCCCGGACAGCGCCCACAGCGCCAGCACCGCCCACAGCGGCGGATGCATGGCCGAGGCCACCAGCGGGGCGCACGCCAGCATCGCCATCCAGCCCATCGACCGGATCCGGTTGGTGGGCCGCACGAACCGGCTGTAGACGAACGCACCCAGCACCATCCCCGTGGGCATCGCCGACATCAGCAGCCCCACCGTCACGGGGCTGCCGTCGAACGTCGCCGCGTACGGCGCGGCCAACCCCTCGGGGACCACGTAGAACCCGCACAGCCACGCGAACGACACCAGCGCCCGCAGCGTCGGGTCGCCGAACACCAGCCGCGCCCCGTCGCGGGTGCCCCGCCACAGGCCGAGCGACTGGCGCCCGCGCCGCTTGGGGGCGGGCCGCCGCCGCGTCCCCGCCAGCAGGATCAGCGCCGACACTCCGAACGTCAGGGCGTTCAGCGCCAGCGCCCGGTGCTCGCCCACCGCCGCGATCACCGCGCCGCCCGCCACGAACCCGACCATCTGGCTGGCCTGGTGGGTGATGTTGTTGATCGCGGACCCGGCGACGTAGCGGTCGCCGTCCAGCACGTCCGGCAGCACCGCCGCCCGCGCCGCGCTGAACGGCGCGCCGAGCAGCACCGTGGCGAACACCAGCGCGCTCAGCGCCCACACCGACAGCCCCGGTACCGCCATCAGCCCGACCAGCGCGGCGCGCAGCACGTCGCACACCACCATCACGGTGCGGCGCGGGAACAGGTCGGCCAGCCCCGACAGCACCGGGCCGCCCACGATCGGCGGCAGGTAGGTCAGGGCGTAGGTGAGGGCGGTGAGCAGCGCCGAGCCGGTGTTGCTGTAGACGAGCACCGCCAGCGCGACCTGCGCCAGCTGGTCCCCGACGAACGACAGCGCCTGCGCCGCCCAGAGCGCGCGGAACTCCCCCACCGCGAACACCTCGCGGTAGGTGGCCTGGGCCTCCGGGGGACGCCGGTGCCGCCCGGTCTGCTTTTCCGCCACGCGCGCTCCAGTTCCGTCCGGCACTCGCCGGGCGACACTCCCATTAACTCACGCTGCGTGGTAGTTATGTGACCCAGAGTGGGCAATTGACGGACACCTTTGCCGTCCCGTGATCTGCCGGAACGCGCGGTATCGTCCCCGCGGGGACCGCCCCCCACCTCGCCGTTCGGGCGCCGCCGGACTCAATATCCGAGCTGGTGCAGCCGGTCGTCGTCGATTCCGAAATGATGCGCGATCTCGTGGACCACCGTGATCCGGACCTCCTCGACCACGTCTTCGGGGCTGTCGCAGATCTGCAACGTCTCGTTGCGGTAGATCGAAATGTGATCGGGCAGGACGCCCGCGTACCAGTCACCGCGCTCGGTGAGGGGTACGCCCTGATAAAGGCCGAGCAGACCGGGCTCGGGGGCGTCGTCCTCGACGACGATGACGACGTTGCGCATGAGTGCGGTCAGTTCGGGCGGGATGGTGTCGAGGGCCTCGGCCACCAGGTTCTCGAACGCGTCCCGCGACATATCGATCACGCCCACCATTGTGCGCGACCGAAGGAGGAATCGTGCCCGTCCGGACCTCCGTCCGGCTCCCGTCCGTCCTGACCGGGCCCCGCGCCCGCCGGACCGCCCGGATCCTCGCCGTGATCGCCGTCGGCCTGCTCGGCGGCATGATCGGCCTGCTGCTCGGCGGCCGTGTCGAGACCCCCGTGGGACCCACCGAGGTCTCCCTCCACCTGCGTCCCTCCTGGTCAGGCGGCACCACGGTGCAGATCCCCCCGCTGGGCGCGCTCCACATGGACACGCACGAGGGCCCGTTCCAGCTACGGGCCTCGGTCGCCGAACTGCACCCCGAGCCGGCCCGCAAGCTGATCGAGGACGGCACCGCCCTCGAAAAGATCACCGATCGGATCGCCACCGACCTGCGCCACGGGATCATCGTCCTGCTCCTGCGCGCGCTCGGCCTGGCGCTGGCGGCGTCGTTCCTGGCCGGGCTGCTGGTCTTCCGGTCCTGGCGGCGCGCCCTGCTCGGCCTCGGCTCGGCCATCGCCGCCGCGCTGGTGATCGCGCTGGTGACCTGGGCGACGTTCGACCCGCGTTCGATCGCGCAGCCCCGCTACACGGGCCTGCTGGCCAACGCGCCCCAGCTGGTCGGCGACACCCGCAACATCGTCGAGCGTTTCTCCGCCTACCGCGTCCAGCTCGCCCGCCTGGTCGGCAACGTCTCCAAGCTCTACTCCGCCACCTCGACCCTGCCGACCTACGAGCCGGACCCGTCCACGATCCGCGTCCTGCACGTCAGCGACATCCACCTCAACCCGGCCGCCTGGAACGTGATCCGTTCGGTCACCACCCAGTTCCAGGTCAACCTGATCATCGACACCGGCGACCTGGCCGACCACGGCAGCAAGCCCGAGGACCGCTTCGCCGACGACATCGGGACCCTGAAGGTCCCCTACGTCTACATCCGCGGCAACCACGACTCCCGGGGCACCCAGCGCGCGGTGGCCCGCCAGAAGAACGCCATCGTCCTCGACGACGCCATGCGCGAGGTCCAGGGCCTGCGGATCTACGGCATCGGCGACCCCCGCTTCACCCCCGACAAGACGACCCGCGACGACAACGTGGGCACCGACCAGCTCCGCGCGCTCGGCCGCACCCAGGCCGAGAGGCTGCGCGCCTCCGGCCAGACCCCCGACCTGATCGCCGTCCACGACCCGGCCCAGGCCGAGGGCTACTCCGGCCAGACCCCCCTGCTCCTGTCCGGCCACGCCCACAAGCGGACCACGAAGCTCCTGCCCACCGGGACCCGCCTGTTCGTCCAGGGCTCCACCGGAGGCGCGGGCCTGCGCGGCCTGGAGAACGAGCAGCCGACCCCCATCGAGCTGTCGGTCCTGTACTTCTCCCGCACGTCCCACCGCCTCCAGGGCTGGGACGACATCCGCCTGGGCGGCCTCGGCCTGACCTCCGCCCAGATCGAACGCCACCTGGAACCGTCCCCCGACCGCCCCATCACCCCGACCCCACAGACCCCACAGACTCCGCAGAGTCCGAGCACACCCCCCGCGACCAGCACCGCGACCCCGACCCCACGCGAAGGGGCATAACCGTTTGCACGTCGCCCCTGGTTGTCCCCTATGCTGGCCTAGTGAAGGGTTGCGACTTCAAGCCGTGACCCTGGGGCCCCCTTCGTCTAGCGGCCTAGGACGCCGCCCTTTCAAGGCGGTAGCGCCGGTTCGAATCCGGTAGGGGGTACAGCGAGCATGGGTCCGCGGGGGCCGTGATCATCACCGATCACGGCCCCCGCGGCCGTTTTCCGGGTGGCCGGACCGCCATCGTTTCCGTTGGTGCGGGAACGGGTTCAGTCTTCGTCCACCGGTCAGTGATCGAGAGTGACGGTTTCCGCGCGCTCTAGCGACGCGCGCTCAGCACAGACCGCCGACGGGCAGGTCCGCGAAAGCGGGCCTGCCCGTCGGCGTAACCCGGTGGGCTCCCCCGATCATCGGGGGAGATGTCACCAGACGCACACGAGAACGCCGACTCCGGTCAGCGCAGGGGTCGGGGGCGTTCTCCCGCGAACTTCTGAACGCGACCCGGGGGGACTTGGGGACGGCTGCCCGCGGACTCCTCAGCCCGTGGTCCAGAAAAATTGTCGTAGGCGAATCCCTGCCGATACAGGGCAGGCGGGTGCAGGCCCAGCTCGCGGCGCTGGGCGAACATCGTCGTCTTGGTCAGCTTGGGGCGGACCGGTGGCGGGAGCCCCGCCGTCCGGGAAGTCCGGTCGCGTTCGATCGCGTCGTCGGGATCGGCGCGCTACGTCGGCCGCCGGCGCGCGGTGGCGTTCTCAGGGGCCAGGCCGTCCGCGGACGGCAGGACCGGAGTGCGTCTCAGAGCTTTTCGAGCTTGGCGAAGGGAGTGGAGATCCGGACCTTCTGCGGCCCGAAGTCCACGAGCACGGCGGCCTCGTCGACGCCGATGACCATGCCCAGGCCGTACTTGTCGTGCGTGACGCGGTCGTTGACCTCGAAGCGCTCGACCGGCGGAGGCGGTGCCGGAGCCTTGAACGGGCTGGTGGGAAGGTGACGTTTTGTGACTGCACGGGAAGTTTTCATCAAGCCCAGTATGCGTTGTCTCGGGGTGTTGATAGGACTCGTGCGGCCAAGTAAGTGCGATCAAGTTCGCATGACTCGGCGGCGGTGTCCGCCGACGCGGCCGGAACCGGGTGTCGGCGGTGGACAGCGGTGCGGGTGGACAGACCTGGTCGGCGGCCACCTTTCGATGCGCTGACCTGGGCCAACACCACGTAGGCAACCGGGCGGTATGCAGGGTCTGTCGAGTCAGAACCTAGCGTGTACCTGTTAATACGAAGCCTACATACACCCCAACTTTTCCGCACCACCCCACGCCGACCCCGCGCTGATCCGGTGTTGGACCGGTCTCCCTGACCGTCGCGGTGAACGACGTTCTGGGGTGGAACCCCGGCCGGAACGGGTCCGGCACGATCGTCAGGGGACGCAGACCCGTCCTTCGGTCCGTTCCCCCCAGTCGCCGTCGACGAAGTAGGCCAGCCCGCCGTAGCAGTCGTTGGGGAAGTTCACCCAGCGTGCGCCCTCGATGGTCCCGGGCCTGCTGTAGGCGACGCCCGTCCATATGTCGCCGCCCAGATTGAGCACGTCGACGCCGATGACGACCTGGAGGCCCGCCGCCGGGCGGGGGCCGTCCGCCGGGCGGTGGGCCGCTCTCGCCCGAACGGTGACACGGGCCGCGCGGGACCGGTCCCACGGCCGCCGCGCCACGCTCGTCGGGACGGCGGACGTCGACGAAGGCGGGGATCTGATGCGCGACCGGAAATGGACCATCGCGGCGCTGGGCGGGCTCGTCCTCCTCGGAGCCTGCGGCGGGACGGAACAGCGGGCCGTGAGCCCGGCTTCGCCGGACACCCCCGTGACGCCGTCCGCCCGGCCGGACGGGGAGCGGCCGTACCTTCCCGTGCCTCCGCCGCTGGTGGCCCGGAACGGCACCGACCTGGCGGAGTGCCGGGACGGCGACTGCGAGGTCGTCGTGCAGGACGGTCAGCGCATCCCGCTGGACCCCGGGCTCGGCCCCCGCATCGACGTGCGGGGCGTCCACGGGACGGCCACCTTCACCGTGCGCACGCCGGGCGGCGCCGGGCTGTCCACCGTCGTCGAGGAGGAGGAAGGGAGCGGGACGTTCAGCGACGCGATCACCGTCATCGCCCGGAGGCTCCACGACAGGGCCGCGGTCGTGGCGGTGCGCCGCGCGTAGACCACCGCCGGGAGGCCGAGCGCGAGTGCCGGTATCAGGGGCCCGGCACTCGCGGTCGGCTGTGCCACGCCGCGCCACGAGCCCCCCGGTCGGTCACCTGGTGATCGGGCGGGCTCCGGAGAACGTCCTCGCGGTCCGCCGTTCAGCGGTTCGGGCGGGCCAGGCGCAGGATCGGGTCGAGCAGACCGGGGAAGCGGTCGTCCAGGTCGTCGACGCGGGGCCGGACCCGCCGGTGCCGGCCGTCGACGGCCATGCTGACCAGCCCGGCCTCGCGCAGGATCCGCCAGTGGTTGGACAGCGTCGACATCGGCACGTTCAGGCCGTCGGCGAGGACCGAGCAGGTCGAGTCGGGCTCGTCCCGGGCGCGCAGCATCAGCTCCAGGCGCACCGGGTCGCCCAGCGCGTGCAGCACCGACGCGAGCGTGAGCGACTCGCGGGCGGGCTGGGGGAGCTGTCGCATGCCTCGACGATATCCCACCCTCCAACGATCCGGGATTGTCGTGACCTTAATGTTCGACAGTTCGGGATTGTCGAACTAACGTGTGCCGGGACATCCGCGTCAGGAGAGGGATCTTGAGTTGGCCGCACACGAAGAGGCAACGAGAGCGGGATCGCCCGTGGTCACAGGCGTTCGACCGGGCCGGGCGGGGCTGCTCGCGGTGGCCTGCCTGGGGCAGTTCATGGTGCTGCTCGACAGCACGATCGTCGGCGCGGCGCTGCCCGACATGCAGCAACGGCTGCACACGCGGTTGAGCGGGCTGCAATGGATCGTCGACGCCTACGTGCTGCTGGTCGCCATGCTGCTGCTGTCCGGCGGCGTCTTCGCCGACCGCTTCGGCCGCCGGAAGGTGTTCCTGGCCGGCGTCGCGGTGTTCACCGCCGCGTCCGTGCTGTGCGCGGTCGCGCCCTCGATCGGCTGGCTGGTCGCCGGACGGGTGCTCCAGGGCGTCGGGGCCGCGGCGCTGAGCCCCGCCTCGCTGGCCCTGCTCGCCGCCGCGTACCCCGTTCCGCAGGAACGCGTCAGGGCCATCGGGCTGTGGGCCGGGTTCAGCGGGATCGGCCTGGCCGCCGGGCCACCGGCCGGCGGCATCCTGGTGGACGCCTTCGGCTGGCCCGCCATCTTCCTCGTCAACGCGCCCATCGGCGCGGTCCTGCTGCTGGTCGGCCTGCGCGTCCTCGGCGAGTCCCGCAACCCGAACGCGCCGGCGATCGACGTCCCGGGGACGGTCCTGTCCGTGCTGGGCGTGGGGGCGCTGACCTACGGGCTGATCGAGGGCGGGTCCCGGGGCTGGACCTCGCCGGTGATCCTGGGCGGCTTCGCCGCCGCGGTGGCGATCCTCGCCGTCTTCGTCGTCGTCGAAGGACGCGGCGCGACGCCGATGCTGCCGCTGCGGCTGTTCCGGCAGCGGCTGTTCACGGTGTCCAACACGGCGATGGTCGTGGTGGGTTTCGCGCTCATGGGGTCGTCCTTCTTCTTCTCCCAGTTCTTCGTGTACGTCCAGGGCAGCTCGATCCTGCGCGCCGGGCTGCAGACCCTGCCCGCCTCCCTCGCCATGGTGGTCGTCAGCCCGTACGCGGGCCGGTTCGCCGCCAGGTACGGCTTCCGGATCGTGGTCACCGCCGGACTGGCGCTGGCCGGGCTGGGGCTGCTGGCACTGGGCCTGGTGCACGCGGACACCGGCTACGGGAACGTGTGGTGGCGGCTGGCGGTCGTCGGCATCGGTTTCGCCCTGACCATGTCCCCGCTGACCGGCGCCGCCATCCAGGCGGTCAGCGCGCAGGAGGGGGGCCTTGCCTCGGGCGTGAGCAGCACCAGCCGGCAGATCGGCGCGGTGCTGGGCGTGGCGGTGCTCGGCGCCGTCGTCCGCACCCGCGAGGCCGGCGGCGCCTCCTTCGAGGCCGGCCTCAACAGCGCCTTCCTCACGGCCGGCGCCGTCACCCTGGCCGGCGCCGCGTTCACCGGCCTGTGGCTGGCAAGGCCCAGCCCGGCGAACGCCCCCGCGCCGTCCACGACCACGACCCGCTCCCGCCCTTGAGCGCCCCCAACACCAGCCTGAGATTCGCCCCCCCTGCCGGGGTGGCGGCGTCCGGGGCGTCGAGGTCGGTTCCGCCAGCACAGGTGGCCGCGCTGGAGTCTGGTCGCGTGGTCGATGTCCCACCCCTCCCCGCGGTCCGGGCCGTCCCGCTGGGACGGGTATCGCCCCAGGTCAGCGGGCGGGACGTCCCGCCGGGTCCCGGGGGGCGCCCGGACTCTGTCGGGCCGGGGGCGGGGGCTGGTCGGATCGGTGGCGGCGGCACCCCCGCCGCCGCTCCCGACCACCTTCCCGAAGGAGTTCCGTGCCTACTGCACTGACGTCCCGGGCCGCTCTGCTGGGCCTGGCCACCGCCGCCACCCTGACCCTGGGCCCGGCCCTGCCCGCCGCCCAGGCCCGCACCGCCTCACCGGCCCCCTCCCCCGCCGCCACGCTCGACGCCGCGGCCCCCGACACGGCCGTCGCCACGTTGCTGGGCTCCCCGACCGGGGTCAAGGCCAAGGGCGAGTGCGCCCGCTGGAAGAAGAACTACGCCAAGACGCTGCAGGTGCGGCCGTGCCTGAAGAAGAAGAACGGCCGGTACCAGCCCCAGGGCGCCTGGCAGAACCTGACCAACAAGAAGATCACCGTCCGGTGGATCCTGCGGTACAAGACCACCCGGTACGGCGAGTGGAAGATCTGCAAGCAGGGCAAGGGTCCGCTCAAGCCCAAGCAGCACTGGGTCACCTGGTGCGGCTGGTACAAGAAGGTCTACGACGTCCGCACCACCGGCACCGTGGTCAAGCGCTGACCCGTCCCTGCGCCGGTCAGGGGTGAAGGGCCCGGCGCAGGGCTTCGGCCAGGATCTCGCCGAAGGGCTGCGGGTCGGTGCTGTCGAGCCAGTGCCGGCCCGCCACCCGGACGGCTCCCGCCAGCGGTTCCCCGGCGGGCCGGGCGCTCAGCGCGTGGCGTGGTGGTGGAGAAGGTCCGCAACCTGACCCCGGGCCAGGGCCTCAACGCCGCCACCGGCGAGTACGTCGACATGTTCGAGGCGGGCATCATCGACCCGGCCAAGGTGGCGCGCTTCGCCCTCCAGAACGCCGCCCCGGCCCCTCCGTCAAGGAGGCCGGGGCGGCGCCGGTCGCCTCTCAGGAGGGCGCGTCGGTGGGGGAGGAGGTGGCCTGCTTGAGGATCTCGTCGATGTCGATCTCGCCGAGGACGGCGTCAAAACGGGTGATGAGCGACAGCAGGAAGCGCCGCACGGCCGGCTCGTCGGCCTCGTCGACCACGTCGTACAGCTCCCAGAAGTAGGGCCGCATGCGCTCGGCGGTCATCGCGACCAGGCCGCGGCCGGTCTCGGTGATGTGCAGCCGGACCACGCGGCGGTCGTGTTCGTCGCGGCGGCGTTCGACATGCCCGTAGCGCGCCAGGGTGTCGGCGACGGTGGTGAGGGTGGCCGGGCTGACCATCAGCGTTCTGGCCAGGTCGCTGGGGCGCTGCCCGTCCCTGCCGTCGAGCGCGCGCAGCACCAGGAAACCGCTGGGGCTGACCCCGGTGTGCTCGACCAGTTTGGCGAACACCGGGCCCGACTTCTGGGCGGCCAGCGCGAACAGCCGTCCGATGGGCCACTGCGCCACGGGACCGAGTTCGTCCAGGTCACCGAAGCCGAGATCGCGCAACTCCATGCCCCTCTTCTTAGCCTTCTGATTTTTAGCTGTCAATTCTTTAGGCATCTAAGCAATTCCGGGCGAAATCCCCGTCCTGCCCGGTCAAGCCCGTCCGGCCGCACGTTCATGATCACTTTTGGGGTTCTTAAGGAGGTCTTAGGACGCTCGTCGTTACCGTCCTGACGGTGATCGTGGCCGTCGGACGTTCCGGCGGTCCTCCCCCTACGACACTTCGGAGGCCTCGCATGCGCAGGTTCGTCGCCTATCCGCTCGCCGCCGTCGCGGCCGCCGGGTCGACGCTGGTCGTCGCGTCCCCGGCGTCCGCGCACGGCTACGTCTCCTCGCCACCGAGCCGGCAGGCGCTGTGCGCGCAGCGCGCCGTGCCGGACTGCGGCCCCATCCAGTTCGAGCCGCAGAGCGTGGAGGGCCCCAAGGGGCTGCGCAACTGCCACGCGAACCTCGGCCAGTTCGCCGTCTTGTCCGACGAGAGCCGCAACTGGCCGGCGAAGGCCGTCGGCACCAAGGTGACCTTCAAGTGGGCGCTCACCGCGCGGCACCGCACCAGCTCCTGGGAGTACTTCGTCGGCGGCACCCGCGTCGCCGTCTTCAACGACGGCAACCGCCAGCCCGAGGCGGTCGTGACGCACGAGGTCGATCTCGGCAAGTTCCCGGGGCGGCGCACCGTCCTCGCGGTGTGGAACATCGGCGACACCCCGATGGCGTTCTACAACTGCGTCGACCTGAACGTCGGCGGCGGCTCCGACCCCAAGCCCACGACCCCGCCCACCACCCCGGCCCCCCAGCCCACGCCGACGACGTCGCCGACCTCCACCCCGACCACCCGGCCGACCGCCCAGCCGACGCCGACCGGCACCTCCGGGACGGGGCGGCGGTGGGAGGCGGGCGTGACGTACCGCATCGGCGACGAGGTCACCCACGACGGCGTCCGGTACCGCTGCCGCCAGTCCCACACGGCGATCCGCAGCTGGGAGCCGCCGTTCACGCTGGCCCTGTGGCTGCCGCTGTGAGCCCCCGCCTCGGACGCCGCACCGTGGCGCTGGCGGCGCTGGCCCCCCTGCTGCTGACGGCGTGCGGTACCGGGGCCGGCACGCCGAAGGCCGGGCACGGGCACGGGCGCCCCGCCGCCAACGCGGCGGCCGCGTCGGGTCACAACGACGCCGACGTGATGTTCCTGCAGATGATGATCGAGCATCACCGGCAGGGCCTGGAGATGGCCCGGCTGGCCGCCGGCCGGGCGCCGCGCGAGGAGGTGCGCAGGCTGGCCGCGGCCGTCGCGGCGACGCAGGCCGACGAGGTGCGGACGATGCGCTCCTGGCTCACCCGCTGGTCCGAGCCGACCACGGTCGACCACGCGCCGGGCGCGCACGCCGACCACGGTGGCATGCCCGCCACCGGGGAGAAGGAGATCCGCGCCCTGCGCGGTGCGAAGGGCGCCGAGTTCGAGAACGCGTTCCTCAGCCTCTTCCTCGCCCACCAGCACAACGCGGTGAAGATGGCCCGGACGGAGACGAGCAAGGGCGGCGACGCCGAGACCAAGGCGTTCGCCCAGCGCGTCGTGGAGTCGCGGTCCGACCAGATCCGGCAGATGCTCGGGCTCCTCAACGCCTGAGCCGTCCAGGGCGGGCGTCGGCGCGATCCGTGCCGACGCCCGCGCCGCCGATCACGGGATGAACGGCTCACCCCGCCGAACGCCGCCCGGGCCGCCGCCTCCAGCCGTCCGGCACGGGCAGGTCGGAGGGGCTCAGACGTTCACGACCACCGAACGTGGTGGAGGACCTGGAGGCCATCGGGTCCGTCCCGTCCTTCCTGGACACGCCCCGACGGTGCGTCTCCCTGTGCCGACCAGGCTTCCCGGCTCACCCGGAAGGGACGGCAGCGCGCCCCGAACGGAAGATCAACTCATGCGGCCCGGAGGGTAGCGCCCCCGAAGGCGGGGACACCCTGATGGTCACGGTCGGTGAATCGCCGTGCGGACGCGAGCGCGGATAGCATGCACCGTTCTGTCGGCCACGGGGGAGTAAAGGTGAGAACGGGTGAGTAGCACCGAGGTCCAGCCTTCGAGCGGTTCGTCGGTGCGGCGCTGGCTGTTGCAGGGACTGCAGCACCGACCCGGTCGCAGGACGGGGCCGCACCGGCGTCCGGTGCCCTCGCACGAGGACGTGCCGCACAAGCAGCACCGCTGGTGGCAGGTGATGTGCCTCACCGGCGTCGACTACTTCTCCACCCTGGGCTACCAGCCGGGCATCGCCGCGCTCGCGGCGGGCGCGCTCAGCCCGGTCGCGACGCTGATGCTGGTGGCGCTCACGCTGTTCGGGGCGCTGCCGGTGTACCGGTCGGTGGCCGGGCAGAGCCCGCACGGGCTCGGGTCGCTGTCGATGCTGGAGAGCCTGCTGCCCGGCTGGCGCGGCAAGCTGCTGGTGCTGGGGCTGCTCGGGTTCGTGGCGACCGCGTTCATCGTGACGATCACCATGTCGGCGGCCGACGCCACCGCGCACCTGCTGCACAACCCGTTCGTCCCGCACTGGATGGACGGCTGGCAGGTCGCGGTCACGCTGGTGCTGATCGCGGCGCTGGGCGCGGTGTTCCTCGTCGGGTTCAGCGAGGCGATCTCGATCGCGGTGGTGCTGGTCGCGGTCTACCTGTCGCTGAACGTCGTGGTCGTCGGCACGGCCATCGCCCAGGTGGTCTCCGATCCGGGGCAGGTGACCGACTGGCGGAACGCGCTGCGCGTCGACTACGCCAGCCCCGTCGCGATGCTCGCCGCGTCGCTGCTGGTGATGCCCAAGCTCGCGCTCGGCATGTCCGGGTTCGAGACCGGTGTGGCCGTGATGCCGCTGGTCAGGGGCGACCTCCAGGAACGGATCCGGGGCGCGCGCAAGCTGCTCACCACCGCCGCCCTGATCATGAGCGTGTTCCTGATCACCTCCAGCTTCGCGACCACCGTGCTGATCCCCGAAAAGGAGTTCGAGGAGGGCGGCAAGGCCAACGGCCGCGCCCTGGCCTACATCGCGCACGAGTACCTGGGCGACTGGTTCGGCACCGCCTACGACGTCGCCACGATCGCGATCCTGTGGTTCGCGGGGGCCTCGGCGATGGCCGGGCTGATCAACATCGTGCCGCGCTACCTGCCCCGCTACGGCATGGCCCCGGACTGGTCCCGCGCCACCCGCCCGATGGTGCTGATCTTCACGGCGGTGTCGTTCGCGATCACGTTCCTGTTCGGCGCCGAGGTCGAGGCGCAGGGCGGCGCGTACGCGACCGGCGTGCTGGCGCTGATCCTGTCGGCGGCGGTCGCGGCGACGCTGTCGGCGTGGAAGCGGGGACGGCGCGGGGCCGCGTTCGGCTTCGGGACCATCATGGCGATCCTCGCCTACGCCACCGTCGCCAACATCGTCGAACGCCCCGACGGCCTGGTCATCGCGGTCCTGTTCTGCGTCGCGATCGTGGTGACCTCGCTGGTCTCCCGCGCGACCCGCTCCACCGAGCTGCGCGTCACCGGGGTGACGATCTCCGACGAGGTGCGGCGCTGGCTGTGCGAGGCCGGCGAGATCCGCATCATCGCCAACGAGCCCGACGACCGCGACCAGACCGAGTACGTCGACAAGGCGCGCGAGGCGTGGGAGCTGCACCGGCTGCGCAGCGCCGAGACCCTGCTGTTCCTGGAGATCACCGTCGGCGACGCCTCGGAGTTCGAGTCGGAGATCAGGGTGACCGGGGAGGAACGGCACGGCTACCGCATCCTGCGCGCCGAGAGCCCCAGCGTCGCCAACGCCATCGCCGCGATCCTGCTGGAACTGCGCGACGAGACCGGCAGGCTCCCGCACGTCTACTTCCACTGGGCCGAGGGCAACCCGGTCGGCGCGCTGCTGCGTTACCTGGTGTTCGGCGGCGGCGACGTGCCGCCGCTGACCCGCGAGATCCTCCGCCAGGCCGAGCCGGACACCGAGCGCCGTCCGCTCGTCCACGTGGGCTGACCCCCGTTCGGGGGTGGACGGCGTAAGGGCGCACTTGCATGATGGGGTGCGCCCTTACCCGTCTGACCTGCGAGGACACCGTCCATGAGCCTGACCCCGGAGGAGCGCCTGCACGCGTTCCTGGCCGAGTACGCCGCGCCCGACGCCCGCGCCGCGACCCTGATGTGCGACCGGCACCCCGCCGACGCGGTGGCGTTCACGCTGGTGGAGCCGGACCTGTCGAGCCGCGAGGTGACCTTCGGGGAGCTGCGCGAACGCTCCGAACGCCTCGCCGGGGCCCTGCGGGCGCTCGGCGTCGGCCCCGGCGACCGGGTCGCGACGCTGATGGGCAAGTCCGCGGAGCTCGTCGTCACGCTGCTGGCGATCTGGCGGCTCGGCGCGGTGCAGGTGCCGCTGTTCACGGCGTTCGCGCCGCCCGCCATCGCCATGCGGATCACCGGCAACGGCACCCGGGTCGTGGTCGCCGACGCCGACCAGCGGGCCAAGCTGGAGCCGGGCGAGGCGATCCCCGCCGACGCCCCCTGGCGGGTGATCACCGTCGGGGAGGAGTTCGACGCCCTGCTCCGCGACGCCGCGCCCGTCACCGAACCGGCCGTGACCGGCGGCGACGGCGTCCTGGTCGAGCTGTACACCTCCGGGACGACCGGCACGCCCAAGGGCGTCCCGATCCCCCTGCGCTCCATGGCGTCGATGCGGATGTACGTCGAGTACGCCCTCGGGTGCGAGCCCGACGACGTGTACTGGAACGCCGCCGACCCCGGCTGGGCGTACGGCCTGTACTTCGCGGTCATCACCCCGTTGATCATGGGGCGGACCAGCCTGCTGCTGCGCGCCCCGTTCTCCCCCGAGCTGACCTGGCGGGCGCTGGAGCGGTTCGGGGTCACGAACTTCTCGGCCGCCCCGACCGTCTACCGCGCCCTGCGCAACTCCGGGACCGTCCCGGCGGGGCTGCGGCTGCGCCGCTGCTCCTCGGCGGGCGAGCCGCTGACGCCCGACG
>NZ_BCQR01000142.1 GCF_001552175.1 Actinomadura kijaniata NBRC 14229 | reverse complement strand
GGGGTCGGAGTGGGGGTCGGGGTGGGGGAGGGGGCGGGCGATGCGACGCAGATGCAGTCGCCACTGTCGGAGATCACGACGCTGACCACGCCCGCCACCTCCACGCACACGTCCGGATCGGTGTGCGCGGTGGTGGCGGACATCGGCAGCAGCACGACGCCGCCGGCGAACGACAGGGCCAGAACGAGTGCGGGCCGCATGTCAGCCTCCCGCGGACAGGCGGTGCAGCTCGGCGAGCACGCCGTTGAAGGCGTCCGGCCCGACCGCGAGGGCCCCGGTGAACACGTGCGTGATGTCCAGGCACAGCCAGACGCCGACGCCCAGCAGCGCGGCCATCAGCGTCAGCGGCAGCAGCGTCATGCCGCGCGGCCGCGCGCCCGCCAGGAACGGCAGCAGGATCACCATCAGCCCGGTGAGGGCGGTGATGACCAGCAGCCCGGGCGGGGGAGAGGTGCGGGCGTCCATGGCGCGCTGCTGCCGGGCCGTGGTGATCGCGGTGATGTGGTCCAGCAGCGCGGTGCGGGCGTCCTTGCCCTCGTCGTCGCCTTCCTTGGTGGGCAGCGCCTGCGCGTCGCGGCGCAGCTTCTCCAGCCGGGCCCAGCCGTCGGGGCTGAGCCTCCCGTCGGCCATCAGCGGCCACTCGGAGTCCCGGACGAAGCGGGCGTAGTCGGCCAGCCCCGCCTGGAAGCGGGCGGCGTCGGCGGCGGCCAGCCGCTTGGCGCTCCAGGCGGCCTCGGCGATGGAGCGGCTCTCGGTGTGGGTGTTGAGTCGGGCGGAGTCGGCGGCGGTCCACGGCACCACGATCGCCACCGCGAACGCCAGCAGGAACAGCGCCGAGATCATGGAACCGGCGTGCCCGGCGGAGGGGCCGTCGGGCTTGTCGTCGTCGCTGCCCCGACGGAGGAGCCGGGCGGCGATGAGAACGACGCCGACCGCGCAGGCGGCGGCGAGCAGATAGACGAGCATGACCCTCTTTTCCTGGCCCCGGCACGGCGGGGAGATGGGGGACGGGGTCCGGGGCCGCGACTTAATGTGATTGTACTTTCACATAGCGTCGCCGTGGGGTGGCGTTACCGGATGGTGATCGCGCTGTGGCGGCCCGGCCCGCCGCCCGCGGTCACGGAAAAGAGCTTCTTGTGTGATGCCGTACCGATAGTGGAAGATCTCGCGTATACGCGGTCTTGATGTGGAAAATCGTTCGGCCTGCCTGGCCGTGCGGGATCCGAGGGGAGGCGGCAATGGCGCCGCAGCGCAAGCTCGATCTGGACCCGGAGGTGGTGCGGCGGGCCCGCCGGCTGGCGGCCCGCGCCGCCGAGCCGATCATCGAGATGGCCCGGACCCACACCACCGTCTCGGTGGAGCGGGCGCTGCTGCGGCTGGCCGGGCTGCAGGGTGCCGACAGCGAGGGCCGCCCGTGGGTCAACCACCTGGTGGACGCCGTCCGCGACCAGGTCGGCCTCGAACACGGCGTCGCCCTGCCGGTCTGGGACGCCCTGGCGCGCGGCCCGCACGCCTCGCTGGCGCACCTGGCCCGCGACGCCGCGCGCGGCCGGATCTCGTTCCGGATCCCGACCGGCTCGGACGCGACGCTGGCCACCGGCGCCGCCCGGGGCGCGGCCCGCTCCGGCATCGCCCGGATCGACCGCCGCCGCGCCGAACGCGACCGGCTGCTGCGCGAGATCGGCGACCCGGCCCAGCCGTGGGTCTACCTGATCGTGGCCACGGGCGACATCTACGAGGACATCCCGCAGGCCCAGGCCGCCGCCCGGGAGGGCGCCGACGTCGTCGCGGTGATCCGCTCCACCGGGCAGTCGCTGCTGGACTTCGTCCCCGAGGGCGCCACCCGCGAGGGGTACGCGGGCACCTACGCCACCCAGGAGAACTTCCGCCTCATGCGGGCCGCCCTGGACGACGTGTCCCGCGAGCTGGGCCGGTACGTGCGCCTCACCAACTACGCCTCGGGCCTGTGCATGCCCGAGATCGCCACGCTGGCCGGGCTGGAACGCCTGGACATGATGCTCAACGACTGCATGTACGGCATCATCTTCCGCGACATCAACCCCCGCCGGACCTTCATCGACCAGCGGTTCTCCCGGCAGATCCACGCCCGCGCCGGCATCGTGATCAACACCGGCGAGGACAACTACCTCACCACCGCCGACGCCGTCGACGCCGCCCACACCGTCATCGTCAGCCAGCTGCTCAACGAGCGGTTCGGCCACGAGGCGGGGCTGCGCGACGACCAGCTCGGCCTCGGCCACGCCTTCGAGATCAACCCGGCGATCCCCGGCTCGTTCCGGCTGGAGCTGGCCCACGCCCAGCTGGTGCGCGAGCTGTTCCCCGACGCGCCGCTGAAGTACATGCCGCCCACCAAGCACATGACCGGCAACATCTTCGCCGGGTACCTGCTGGACGCGTTCTTCAACCTGGCCGGGGTGATGACCGGCCAGTCGATCATCCTGATCGGGATGATGACCGAGGGCATCCACACCCCCTGGCTGTCGGACCGCGACCTGGCGCTGGAGAACGTCCGCTACGTCCGCGACGCCTGCGCCGGGCTCGCCGAGGACTTCGTCCCCCGCCCCGACGGGTTCGTCGTCCAGCGCGCCCGCCAGGTGCTGTCGGAGTCGATCGAGCTGCTGGACAAGATCAACGACGACGGGCTGCTCACCGCCATCGCCGAGGGCACCTTCGGCGTCACCCGCCGCCCCGCCGACGGCGGCAAGGGCCTGGACGGCGTGGTGGAGCGCGCCCCCGGCTACCTCAACCCCGCCATCGAGATCCTCGACGCCGAGGACCCGCACGCCGACCGCGCCGAGCGGCTCGAGCCGGACAAGAAGGAGGTGCCCGCGTGAGGACCGACAGCCCGCTGAACCAGGCCGGAGCCCCCGCGCAGCCCGCCGACACCCGCCAGGTGATCCGCCCCTACGGCGACACCACCGGGGACGGCATGGTCCAGATGTCGTTCACCCTGCCGGTCCCGGCGGGCAAGCGCGCCGAGGCCGCCGCGCTGCAACTGGCCGGGAAGATGGGCCTGGAGCCCGCCAGCGTGGTCCACTCCAAGCCGATGGGGCCGGACTTCACGTTCTTCATCGTCTACGGCCGCGTCAACCACCTGATCGACTACGCGGGCATCCCCGTCCCGCCCGAACGCGAGTACCCGCTGCTGACGGCCAAGCAGGTCAACCTCGCCATCCGCCGCGCCCTGAACCGGCGGCTGGTGGTGGTCGGCGCCTGCATCGGCACCGACGCCCACACCGTCGGCATCGACGCGATCCTCAACGTCAAGGGCTTCGCGGGGGAGAAGGGCCTGGAGTACTACCGCGAGATCCAGGTGGTGAACATGGGCGCCCAGGTCACCGTCGCCGAGCTGGTCGAACGCGCCAAGGCCGAGGACGCCGACGCCGTGCTGGTCTCCCAGGTCGTCACCCAGCGCAACGCCCACCTGCACAACACCAAGCAGATGGCGGCGGCGTTCCACGCCGAGTACCCCACCGCCGTCGCCGCCGGGATGGGCCGCCCCCTGCTGGTGGTCGGCGGGCCCCGCTTCGACACCGTCACCCCCGAGGACCTGGGCGTCGACCGGATCTTCGGCAAGGGCACCACCCCCGCCGAGGTCGCCTCCTACATCGCGCACGCCCTGCTGCCCGCCGACACGATCACCGACGCCGTCCGGGAGACCGACGGCGCCGAGGGAGAGGAGACCCCGTGAGCGACCCCCGCGAAGGGCTGCGGGTCACCCACCGCCGCTACGTCCCCTACGCCCACGCCCACTACGCGGGCCACCTGGTCGACGGCGCCTACGCCCTCGGCCTGTTCGGCGACGTGGCCACCGAGGTGTGCATCCGCACCGACGGCGACGAGGGCCTGTTCGCCTCCTACTCCGACGTGCAGTTCCGCGCGCCGGTGCGGGCCGGCGACGTGCTGGAGGTCACCGCCGTGGTCACCCGGGTGGGCCGCCGCAGCCGCACCCTGGAGCTGGAGGCGCGCGTGGTGTGCCGGGGCCGCCCCGACAAGGGCGAGTCGGCCGCCGAGGTCCTCGACGAGCCGATCGTGGCGGTCACCGCCACCGGCACCGTCGTGGTCCCCGACCCCGCCCGCTGACACCGGACCGGCGCCGGGACCCCACCGGCCCCACCCGCCCCACCCGTCAACCCCCGCCGACCTGCGGGGGAGCGTCCCGGCGCCGTCCGCCCCGCCCGCCGCGAAATCCGCGCTCCGCCCCTGATCACGGGCTTGAGCAGCGTAAACAACGGGTCACCGCAGACCATGCGGCGGTTGACAAGGACGGGGAACTGGGTAGTTTTGCTGCAGTCCAGCACGGGACTCACCGATCGGCCGCCCGGTACGCCGCCAGGTGCCGCGCCGAGACGGCGCCGCCCACCGCGCGCGCCGTCCGAGCCAGGGGTGGTGCACTGCCGCCGCGTCCGGGGGGAGCCGCCCGATCGGGCGGGGGGTTGGACCCGGGAAAGGGCCCGGACATCCAGTAGAAAACGGAGCTTGCGCTCTCACCGCCTGTGGGACCACTCCGGCCCGACGGATGTCACGGGCCCTTCTCCGTGCCCCCGCCGCCCCCGGCGACGCCCGGGCGCCCCCCGCGCGGCGGTGACGCGGTGTTCGGGCCCCGTTCGGGCCGCGTTCACGTCGTTTCCGCCGCCGGGACAGGTCTTCCGGCAAGGGCCCAAGGTCGTATCCGCCCCGCCGGACCGGTAGCGTCTGCGCCAGGACGGTGCACACGACAAGGAGCCACGGTGGCGCAGGACACCCTTCCGGAACGGCCGACGGCCGCCGAGCCCCCGGCCCGGGGCCGGGGACCTCTGGCCGGCCTGTGGCGGCCGGGCCGCGCCCGCCGTGCCGGCGGCACCGGCGGCACCCGCGGCGCCGTCCGGGCCCGCGTTCCCGCCATGATCGTCGCCGGGCTGCTGATGTGGCTGGCGTTCCCGCCGCTGGACCTGACCCCGCTCGCGCCCGCCGGCGTGGCGGTGTTCACGCTGGCGCTGCGCGGCGTGCGCGCCCGCACCGGCGCCTGGCTCGGGTTCCTGGGCGGCGCGGCGTTCTTCCTGCCGGTGCTCACCGGCATCGTCAAGATCGGCCCGGACGGGTGGATCCTGCTCAGCCTGGTCCAGGCCCTCTACCTCGCCCCGCTGGGCGCGGGCATCGCGCTGGTGCACCGGCTGCGGGCCTGGCCGCTGTGGACCGCCGGGCTGTGGGTCGCCGAGGAGCTGGTGCGCGGGCACGTGCCGTTCGGCGGGTTCCCCTGGGCGCGGCTGGCGTTCAGCCAGACCTCCACCCCGCTGACCCCCTACGCCTCCCTGGGCGGCGCGCCGCTGGTGACGTTCCTGACGGCCCTGCTCGGCGGGCTGCTGGCCTACGCCGCCCTGGCCGCCTGGAACGCCCGCGCCACCGGCGCCCGCAGGCCCCACCTCGCGCGCGTGGCCGCCGCGGCGGCCGGGGGAGCGCTGGTCGTCGGCGGCGGCCTGCTGATCCCCGTGCCCACCGACGGCAGGACCGTCACCGTCGCCGTCATCCAGGGCAACGTGCCCCGGCTGGGCCTGGACTTCCTCGGCCAGCGCAAGGCCGTCCTCGACAACCACGCCCGGCGCACCCACGAACTGGCCGCGCAGGTCCGCGCCGGGAAGGTGCCCCGCCCCGAACTGGTCGTCTGGCCCGAGAACGCCAGCGACCTGGACCCCTACACCGAGCCCGACGCCCGCCGGACCATCGACGACGCCGTGCGCGACGTCGGCGTCCCCGTCCTGGTCGGCGCGCTGGTCGACACCCCCGACGGCACCAAGGTCGAGAACCGCGGCATCGTGTGGGACCCGCGGACGGGCCCCGGCGACTACTACGTCAAGCGGCATCCGGTCCCGTTCGGGGAGTACCTGCCGTTCCGCGACGTCCTCACCAAGCTCATCACCCGCTTCGAGCGCATCCCGCGCGACTTCGCCAAGGGCACCCGCTCGGGCGTGATGCGACTGGGGCCGGTGACCGTCGGAGACGTCATCTGCTTCGAGGTCGCCTACGACAAAGAGGTGCGCGACGTCGCAGGCGGGAACATCCTGGTCGTGCAGACCAACAACGCCACCTGGGGCAAGACCAGCCTCCCGCCGCAGCAGATCGCGATGTCGCGGCTGCGGGCCGTCGAGCACGGCCGTACGATCTTGGTAGCGGCCACCAGCGGGGTCAGCGCGATCGTGGCGCCCGACGGCCGCATGATCGCCCGGTCGCGGGAGTTCGTTCCCGACATCCAGGTGGCGCGGGTTCCGGCCCGCACGTCCCGTACGCTCGCCGACCGGCTGGGCGCCAAGCCCGAGTGGACGCTGGCCGCGCTGGCCGTCCTCGCCGCGGGGGTCGCGGGCTTCAGCAGCAGGAAGAACGAGGGGAATTGACGCCGATGGACATCCCAGCCGCGCTCGGCCGGGTACTAGTGATCATCCCGACCTACAACGAGCGGGACAACGTCGAGAAGATCGTCGGGCGGGTACGCGCGGCCGTCCCGGCGGTGGACGTGCTGGTCGTCGACGACAACAGCCCCGACGGGACCGGTGAGCTCGCCGACGCCATGGCCGCCGCCGACTCCCAGGTGAAGGTGATGCACCGCACCGCCAAGGACGGGCTGGGCGCCGCCTACATCGCGGGGTTCCGCTGGGCCCTGGAGCGGGGCTACGACGTCATGGTCGAGATGGACGCCGACGGCTCCCACCAGCCCGAGGAGCTGCCCCGGCTGCTGACCGCCCTGCAGGACGCCGACCTGGTCATCGGCGCCCGCTACGTGTCGGGCGGCAAGACCGAGAACTGGCCGCTGTCGCGGCAGCTGATCTCCCGGGGCGGCAACACCTACGTGCGGCTGATGCTGGGCACCCCGCTGCGCGACGCCACCGCCGGGTACCGCGCGTTCCGCGCCGCGACCCTGGAGAAGATCGGCCTGGACGGCGTCAACTCGCGCGGCTACTGCTTCCAGATCGACCTGGCCCGCCGCGCCCTGCGGCAGGGCCTGCGCGTGGTGGAGGTGCCGGTCACCTTCGTCGAACGCGTCCACGGCACCAGCAAGATGAGCCGCGACATCGTCGCCGAGGCCATGCTCAACGTCACCAGGTGGGGCGTGTCGGACCGCATGGCGCGGCTGCGGGGCGGCCGCCGCCGCTGAGCGCGGCCGGCCGCGGCGACCGGGTGTGACGCCGGGCGGGGCGCCTGGAAACGAACCGGGGGCCCGCGGCGTTGTCACCGGTGAAGACATCTCCGCCGACCGGAAAACGAGAGTCATGCTGCCGCTGGTGATGGTCCTGGCGTTCCTGCTGATGCCGATCCTGGAGATCTACGTGATCATCCAGGTGGGGCAGGTGATCGGCGGCTGGTGGACGGTGGCTCTGCTGCTGGTCGAGAGCCTGCTGGGCGGCTGGATCGTCCGCCGCGAGGGCCGCCGCGCCTGGAACGCCCTGAAGGAGACCTTCGGTAGGGGCGCGATGCCCGACCGGGAACTGGCCGACGCGGCCCTGGTGCTGGTCGGCGGCGTGCTGCTGCTGACGCCCGGCTTCGTGACGGACCTGTTCGGGTTCCTGTTCGTGCTGCCGTTCACGCGTCCGCTGGTGCGGCGGACGCTGCTGGCCTACGGCGCCCGCCGGATGAAGGCCGCGCAGGCGCGCGGGCCGCTGTTCCCGCCGGGGGCGGGGGCGGCCGGGAGCCCGTTCGAGGTGTTCGACCCGTTCGGGGGCCGTCCCGCCGACGCCCGGCAGCCCCGGGGACCGGTCGTGCAGGGTGAGGTACTCCGCGACGACGACCGCCCCGCGGCCCCCTGACGGACGCTGACGGGCGAACCGGCGCGGCACGGGCCCCTGGTGGGGTCGCGTCTCAGGGCGGCGGGCAGGACGACGTGAGCGGGGCTCGGACCCTTCCGGTCCGAGCCCCGCTCACGTCGATCTCGCCCGACCTCACCCGGTCGTGCCCCGCCGTTCTCCGCTCAGGCTGTCTTCCTGCGCCCCGCGCGCAGGATCTCCAGCCGCTCGGCCAGAACCTCCTCCAGGTCCTCCATCGTCCGACGCTCCATGAGCATGTCCCAGTGGGTCCGCGGCGGCTTGCCCTTCTTGGTCTGCGGCAGCTCACCGTCGACCCGCAGGGCCGTGGCGCCGCAGCTGCGGCATTCCCACGTCATCGGCACCTCGGCCTCGGCGGCGAGCGTCACGGTGAACCGATGGCCCTTGGTGCAGGTGTAGTCCACCTCTTGCCTTGGGGCCAGATCGGTGTTGCGATCGTTCTCGTAGCTCGTCGCTCCGAGTCGGGTGCCGCGAAGTGCGCGCTCGGCCATCGTCACGTGCCTCCCAGACGGGCTTGCGGTTCTGCCCTCACCAACGCTGGATACCGTCACAAGATTCCCCGACTGGACCCTGTTCTAACGCGAAATTTTCACCGTTCACCACAGGTCGTGTGGAGCTGATCTACAACGTAAAGGAGGAAGGTGGTGATGATGTCCTTCCTGAGGGTGAACAGGAAGCCTTGCGCATTTCGCGCGCGTTCCGCCGCAGAGACGGGGAAAAACTGCGCAGTCTGCTCAACGCGTTCCGGCGCGGCTGGGCAGGAACGCGTCGCGCTGCTTGACTTCGCGCCGAGGTGAACGACGACTGCCCGGAAGGGGGCCTGACGATGACCGGTGCGGTGCGGGAACCGCGGAGCGGGGCGGCGGACCTGGCCGTTCTGCGTGAGATCGAGAACCGGGTGCTGTGGCTCTCCACCGCGATCGTCCACCACGCCAACCGGGTGCGTCCCAACCCGTCGGGGCTGAAGGTGGGCGGACACCAGGCGTCGTCGGCCTCGATGGTGTCGATCATGACGTCGCTGTGGTTCCGGCACCTGCGGGCGGGGGACCGGGTGTCGGTGAAGCCGCACGCCTCGCCGGTGCTGCACGCGATCAACCATCTGCTGGGCGAGCTGGACGCGTCCTATCTGACGCGGCTGCGGGAGTTCGGCGGGCTGCAGAGCTATCCGAGCCGGGCCAAGGACCCCGATCCGGTGGACTACTCGACCGGGTCGGTGGGCATCGGCGCGACCGCTCCGATCTGGGGCGCGCTGTCGCGCCGGTACCTGAACGCCACCGTCGGGGGCGGCGGGAGCGGCCGGCAGTACTCGCTGGTGGGCGACGCCGAGCTGGACGAGGGCGCGGTGTGGGAGGCGGTGCTGGACCCGGCCGTCGGTGAGCTGGGCGAGGTGGTGTGGGTCGTCGACCTGAACCGGCAGTCCCTGGACCGGGTGGTGCCGAACATCGCCGCCGACCGTCTGGAGGGCATGTTCGCCGCCGCGGGCTGGCAGGTGATCACCGTGAAGTACGGGCGGCTGGTGCGGGAGCTGTTCGAGCGGCCGGGCGGGGCGGAGCTGCGCGGGCGCATCGACGCGATGCCCAATCCCGAGTACCAGCGTCTGCTGCGGTGCGACGCGGCGCAGCTGCGGGAGCGGTTGCCCGGGCGCGGGCCCGGCGCAGCGGCGATCGCGGGGCTGGTGGCGGGCGTGGACGACGCGACGCTGCTGGAGGCCGTGGCGAACCTGGGCGGGCATGACCTGGAGGCGCTGGACGAGGCGTTCTCCGCGATCGACGACACGCGTCCGACGGTGGTGTTCGCCTACACCGTCAAGGGGTACGGGCTGGCGACCAGGGGGCATCCGCAGAACCACTCGGCCCTGCTGACCGAGGAGCAGATGCGGGAGCTGGCCGGGCGGGTGGGCGCGGATCTGGACGATCCGTGGCGGGCGCTGCCCGAGGGCGGCGCGGCGGCGGCGCTGTGCGCGGAGACGGCCGGGCGCCTGCGCCGGGACCGCCCGGAGGCGGTGCCGGCGCCGCCGGTGCCGTCCGACACCGGCCGCACCCCGTCCGGCACGGTCACCACGCAGGCGGCGCTCGGCCGGACCCTGCTGGACCTGACGCGGCAGGCTCCCGAGGCGGCGCGGCGGATCGTCACCGTCAGCCCGGACGTCAGCTCCTCCACGAACCTGGGCGGCTGGGTGAACAAGGTGGGGGTGTGGTCGACGACCGAGCGGCCCGACTGGTTCGCCGACGACGCCGAGACGATCCTGCACTGGCGGGAGACGCCCTCGGGGCAGCACATCGAGCTGGGGATCGCCGAGGTCAACCTGGTGGGCCTGCTGGGTGAGCTGGGGGCGACCTGGAGCCGGTGGGGGCAGCCGCTGCTGCCGATCGGGGTGCTGTACGACCCGTTCGTGGAGCGGGCGCTGGAGCCGTGGTCGTTCGGGATCTACGCGGGTGGCCAGTCCATCCTGGTCGGCACGCCCTCGGGGGTGACGCTGGCGCCGGAGGGCGGCGCCCACCAGTCGATCAAGACGCCGTCGATCGGGCTGGAGCAGCCGGGGTGTGTCACCTACGAGCCGGCGTTCGCCCTGGACACCGAGTGGGTGCTGCTGGCGAGCCTGGCGCGTCTGGGGCGGCCGGACGGGACCTCGGCCTACCTGCGGCTGTCCACGCGGCCGGTCGACCAGTCGCTGGCCGCGGTGCCGGAGGACTCCGCCGCCCGTGAGCGCCGTCGCCGTCAGGTGGTGGCGGGCGCCTATCCGCTGCGGCGCGCGGCCGCGCCCGCGGTGACCATCGCCGCGATGGGGGCGGTGGTTCCGGAGGCGCTGGCCGCGGCCGAGCGCCTGGAGCGGGTGGGGGTGCCCGCCGACGTGGTGTGCGTGACCAGCCCCGATCTGCTGTACCGGGCGGTGCGTGCCCGGCAGGGGCATGAGCGGGCCGACTCGTGGGTGCTGGACCAGGTGTTCCCCGCCGAACGCGCCACGCCCCTGGTGACCGTGCTGGACGGGCACCCGCACACGCTGGCGTTCCTGGCGACGGTGAACCGGGTCGCCACCAGTGCGCTGGGGGTGACCGGGTTCGGGCAGTCCGGTGCGATCGAGGATCTGTACCGCGAGCACGGCCTGGACGCCGACAGCATCGTGCGCGCCGCGCTGGATCTGGCCGGTTGAGCGTGGGGCGGCGGCCTTGGGGCCGCCGCCGGCGCGTTCAGCGGGAGGTGCCGGTCCGTGTGGTCAGCACCGTGTCGATCAGGCCGTACTCCTTGGCCTCGGCGGCGGTGAAGTAGCGGTGGCGTGACAGGTCGCGTTCGATCCGGTCGGCGTCCCGGCCGGTCGCCTCGGCCAGGACCCGCACCATCTGCTCGCGCAGCCGCAGCACCTCGCGTGCCTGGATCTCCAGGTCGGCGGAGGAGCCCCGGGAGGCGTCGACGGCGGGCTCGTGCAGCAGGACGCGGGAGCTGACCAGCGCCGCGCGCCTGCCGGGCGTGCCGGCCGCCAGCAGGATGGCCGCCGCCGATCCGGCCTGCCCCACGCAGGTGGTCTCCACCTCGGGGCGCACGTAGCGCATGGTGTCCAGGATCGCCATCATGGCCGTCAGCGACCCGCCGGGCGAGTTGACGTACAGGTTGATGGGCCGGTCGGGGTCCATGCCCTCCAGTGCCAGCAGCTGGGCGGTGACGTCGTTGGCGGCGGTGTCGTCGACCGGTGAGCCGAGGAAGATGATGCGTTCCTCGAACAGCTTGTTGTAGGGGCTGGTCTCCTTGACGCCGAAGGCGGTCCGCTCGACGAACGAGGGCATGACGTAGCGCCCCTCGGCGCCGTGGGGGGTCACGAGCCCACCCGGTCGACGCTGTCGACCACGTGGTCGACGAACCCGTACTCCAGGGCCTGGTCGGCGGTGAACCAGCGGTCGCGGTCGGCGTCGGCGGTGATCTTGTCGACGGGCTGTCCGGTGTGCTGGGCGATCCGCTCGAACAGCGTGCGCTTCAGGTACCGCGTCTGCTCGGCCTGGATCTGGATGTCGGAGGCCGTGCCGCCGATGCCGCCGTGCGGCTGGTGCATCATGATGCGGGTGTGCCGCAGGGCGTAGCGCTTGCCGGGGGTTCCCGCGCACAGCAGGAACTGGCCCATCGAGGCGGCCATGCCCAGCCCGACGGTGGAGATGTCGTTGGGCACGAACCGCATCATGTCGTAGATGGCCATCCCCGAGTCGACGACTCCGCCGGGGGAGTTGATGTAGACGGTGATGTCGCGCCGGGGGTCGTCGGAGGACAGCAGCAGGAGCTGCGCGCACACGCGGTTGGCGACGTCGTCGTCGATCTCCTGTCCCAGGAACACGATGCGCCGGCCCAGCAGGCGCTGGAACAGCAGCTCCCCGCCGAGCCGCGCCTCGGGTGCGGTGACCGAGGCCCGCGAGCGTCCCCAGTAGGTGTCGGATTTCCCGCCGCCGGCCCCGGTCGGCTGCTCGAACTTCGGCATGCGCGCCTCCTCAAGATCATTGATGTACAAAATGTACATTCTAAGGAGTCGGTGGTGAAGGGTGGTCCGAGCGTGTTCGCTATAGGATGAACGCGTGGATATTGCGGTGACGGAGGCGCGGAAGGTCCTGGCGGACCTGATCAACCGGGTCGTCTACGGAGGTGAGGAGGTCGTCCTCACCCGTCACGGACGCCCCGTGGCCGCGCTGGTGTCGCCCGAGGACCTGGAGCTGCTGCGCCTGGTGAAGTCCGGACGCGTCGACCTGACGGGCGTGGGGGAGCAGCACCCCGCCGAGCACCCCGCCAAGCACGGCGCGGAACGGCCCCACCACGCGTCCCCGATGCGCATCGCGGCCGAACTCCGGCCCCCCGGCCCGCCCGGCCCGTCCGGCCCCCTGCGCCCCCCGGGCTTCACGCGCTGACCGCGGCGCCCCGGGCCGCTACGCCTTGAGCACCTCGGTCAGGCTGGTGAGGCTGTCCCCGCCGCGCCCGGCGTCGGCCGCGCGGCGGAACAGCTCCAGGACCGCCGCCGGGAGGGAGCCGTCCACCCCGGACGCCCGCGCGGTGTGCAGCACGTGCTCCAGGCTGGCCACCCCCATGGCCACGTTGTCCACGTCGCCCCCGTGGTCGCCGGCGTCGATGCGCGGGGCGTAGAACTCCAGGAAGTACCGGAAGTCCATGGTCTTCACGGCGCGGGGCAGGAACTCCCGCGCCGAGATGCCGTTGGCCTGCGCGACCGCCTGGCCGTGCAGGTAGCCCGCCAGCCCGGTCCAGAACATGTCGATCCCGATCTGGTAGTACAGCGCGGCCAGGCCCGGGTCCTCGCCGAGGTACTCGATGCCGGTCAGGACCTCCAGCGCGGCCCGGTGGGTCTCGACCGCCTCCTCGGGACCGCTGTAGTACGTCATGGCCTCCGGGGCGCCGATGCCCGGGGGCGGCACCTGCACGCCCCCGGTGAGCTGCACGGCGCCGCGGGCGGCGAGCCACTCGGCCGTCTCGCGCGCCCGGTCCGGGGTGTCGGAGGTCAGGTTGGCCACGGTCCGCCCGGCCAGGGCGGCGGGAGCCTGCTCCAGGATCGCGTGCACGGCGGTGTGGTCGGTCAGGCTCAGCACCACCAGGTCGTTGGCCCGCAGTGCGGCCTCCACGGTGTCCGCGCGGCGGGCGCCGCGGGCCACCAGCCCGTCGGCCTTGCCCGGCGTGCGGTTCCACACGGTGACCTCGTAGCCCCGGTCCAGGTAGGTGGCGGCCATCGCCTGCCCCATGGGGCCGAGGCCGATGACGGTGACGGATGCGACGGTCATGGGTGTGTCCCCTCGTCTAAAACGAACGTTCTACTCAGCGGGACGCTAGCACAGTTCTAAAACGAGCGTTCTACCCACTACGATGGCGCCATGGGGACCAAGCACGAGATCGGCACCAGGGAACGGATCGTCCGGGCCACCTCCCGCCTCATGCAGCGGCAGGGCTACGAGGCGACCGGCCTCAAGCAGATCTCCCGGGAGGCCCAGGCCACCCTCGGCTCGGTCTACCACTTCTTCCCCGGCGGCAAGACGGAGCTGGCGGTCGAGGCCGTCCGCCACGGGGACCGGGAGTTCGGCGACCTGCTGCGCGCCACGCTGGAGCGGGTGGACGACCCGGCGGAGGCGATCATCTTGTGCGCCGACGAGCTGGCCGAGGGCCTGCGCGACTCCGGATGGACCGACGGCTGTCCCATCACCACCACCGCGCTGGAGAGCGCCGGGCGCGTGCCGGAGATCCAGCGCGCCGCCGAGCAGGCCTTCGCCCGCTGGCGCGCCCTGGTCGCCGACCGGCTCCGCCGCTCGGGCCTGCCCGAGGACGTGGCCGACGACCTCGCCCACACGGTGATCAACGCGCTGGAGGGCGCGGAGATGTCCGCCCAGGTCTCCCAGAGCGAGACGCCCCTGCGCCTGGCCGGCCGGCACCTGGCCCGGCTCATCGACTCCTACCGCTGACCACCGGCCGCTGACCACCGGCCGCTGACCACCGGCCGCTGACCACCGGCCGCCGCGCGCCGTCACGCGCGGCCACCATGAGCCCCGCCCATGAGCCCCGGCCCATGGGCTCTTGCCACGGCTGCCCCATTGCCTAGGTAATCCGAAGGCTCGGGAAGGCTTTCCCGGTACCCGTGTACGGGTTTTCCACGATGTTTTTCCGGAGGGAAAGACCGCACCGTCTTCGAATGGATTCGGCAGGGGGCCGACTTGGCGAAGCGGGAAAGAGCTGACGGAAAAGACCGCCACCACCCGGTGCTCCCAGCAGGCCCGGGGTAGGGGATGTGGCCGCATACGGCCGTTCGGCGAACAGGTCCCAACGGCCGGGCGCCGGGCGGCATCCAATTTCTGAACCCCATGCGAAAGCCGCCATCCCCGGGTGCCGGTGAATACCGCATGCGCCTGTAGACGACCCTTCGGCCATTCACATCCGTATTCCTGTGCGGACTGGGAGACGACCCATGCCAAAAACAGACCACCCGCTGTCCTACGCGCAGCGCGGGCTCTGGTTCCTCGACCGGCTGAATCCCGGCGACACCTCCTACAACGTCCCCTTCGTGGTCCGCCTGACGGGCGCGCTCGACGTCGAGGCCCTGACGGAGGCGCTGGGACGGGTGGTGGCCCGCCACGAGATCCTGCGCACGACGTTCCCCGAGCGCGGGGGCGAGCCGTACCAGAGGGTGGCCGACCCCCGCCCGCCCGTCCTGCCCCTGGTCGACCTCACCGGCCTGACGCGCGCGGAACGCGACCGGCATCGGCGCACGCTGGTCGACGCCTGGGCGGCGGAGCGGTTCGACCTCGCCGCCGGGCCGCTGATGCGCGCCCGGCTGCTGCGGCTCGGCACCGACGAGCACCTCCTGGTCGTCGTCCTGCACCACATCGTGTGCGACGCCGAGTCGATGCACCTGCTGTTCGACGAGCTCGCCGATTACTACGGCGGGGCCGAGGCACCGCCCGCCCCGCCCGTCCAGTACGGGCACTACGCGGCCGAGCAGCGGCGGCGGCCGGTGGACGAGGACGAGCTCGCCTGGTGGCGGCGGCACCTGGACGGGGCGCCGACCGCCATCGCGCCGCCGGGCGCCGACCGGCCGCGGCCCGCGGTGCGCGGCACGGCCGGGGCCACCCACGTGTTCCGGCTGCCCGAGGAGCTGGCGGCGGCGGTGGGCGCGTTCGCGCGCACCCGCCGGTCGAGCGCCTACATGGTCCTGCTCGCCGCCTACGCCGCGCTGCTGGGAAGGCTGTCGGGGAACCGCGACCTGCTGGTCGGCACGCCGGTGGGCGGCCGCTCCGAACCGGAGCTGGAGTCGCTGATCGGGTTCTTCGTGACGACGGTGCCGGTGCGCGCCGACCTGAGCGGCGACCCGACGTTCGAGGAACTGGTGGCCCGCGTCCGCGCCGCCACGCTGGCCGTGCTGGGGCACCAGGGCCTGCCGTTCGAGGCGCTGGTGGAGGGGCTCGGGCTGGACCGCGACCCCAGCCACACCCCGCTGGTGCAGGTCATGTTCACCTTCGACCCGCGGCCGCTGGCCGCTCCGCGCTTCGCGGGGCTGACCGCCGAGGTCGCGATGGCGGCGCCCCCGACCGCCAAGTTCGACCTGGACTTCATGATCGTGAAGGCGCCGGACGGGCGGGGCCTGGAGGTCACCGTCAACTACAGCACCGAGCTGTACGACGCCGGGACGATCGAACGGCTCGCCGCCCGCTTCACCCGGCTGCTGACGGCGGCGGTCGCGGACCCGGCCCTGCCGGTGGCGAGCCTGCCGCTGCTGGACGACCGCGAGGAGGCCCTGGTCACGCGCGACTGGGCCCGGGGCCGGGCGGCGCACCCGATGGACGTGCCGGTGCACGAGCTGTTCGCACGGCAGGCCGCCCGGACACCGGACGCGCCCGCCGCGTGCCTGGACGGGACGCCGCTGAGCTACGCCGACCTCGACGCCCGGGCCGACCGGCTGGCGCGCCGCCTGCGCGCCGCCGGGGCGCGGCGCGGGGACGTGGTCGGCATCATGCTGCCGCGCGGCCTGGAGGTGCTGGTGGCGCTGCTCGGCGTCCTCAAGGCCGGGGCCGCCTACCTGCCGCTCGACGCCGCCCACCCGCCCGCGCACCTGGAACGGGTCCTGGGCACGGCGGGCGGCGAACTGGTGATCACCGGGGGCGGCGTGGCGCACCGGCTGGACGGCGTCCCCGTCCGCTCGCTGGACATCGACGCGCCGGACGGGGACCAGGACGGGGACCAGAACGAGGGCGAAGACGAGAGCCGGGGCGCGGCGGCCGGGGACCTCGCGTACACGATCTTCACCTCCGGTTCGACCGGGGCGCCCAAGGGCGTCGGCGTCTCCCACGGATCCCTGGCCAACCACGCGCGGGCGATGCGGGAGATGTTCGGGCTGACCGCGGACGACCGCGTGCTGCAGTTCGCCGGCTTCGGCTTCGACGTGGCGGCCGAGGAGATCTTCCCGACCTGGCTGGCGGGAGGCTGCGTGGTGCCGCTGCCCGGGCCGCCCCCGCCGCCGCACGCCCTGACCGCCGTTCTAGAGAAGGGCGAGGTCACCGTCGCCAACCTGCCCGCGAGCTACTGGCAGCAGTGGGCCGCCTCCCTCACCGGCGACACCCCCTCCCGGCTGCGGCTGCTGGTCGTCGGCAGCGAGAACGTGGACGCCGGGACGCTGCGGGCCTGGTGCCGGAGGCACCCGATCCCGGTGATCAACGCCTACGGGCTGACCGAGACCACCGTCACGGCGGTCGCGCACCGCGTCCAGGGCCCGGTGACCGGCGCCACCGTGCCGATCGGTTCCCCGATCGACGGCCTGGAGGCGTACGTGCTCGACGAGGACCTGCGGCCCGTCCCGCCCGGCGTCGGCGGCGAGCTGTACCTGGGCGGCGCGGGCCTGGCCCGCGGCTACCTGGGCCGCCCCGACCTCACCGCCGAACGCTTCGTGCCGCACCCGTTCGCCGACGGCCTGCGCCTGCACCGCACCGGGGACCGCGCCCGCTGGCGCCACGACGGCGCGCTGGAGGTGCTCGGCCGCCTGGACGAACAGCTCAAGGTGCGCGGCTACCGCATCGAGCCCGCCGAGGTGGAGGCCGCGCTGTGCGCGCACCCGCAGATCACCCGGGCGGTGGTCGCGGCGCGCGGCGGCCCGGCCGACGGCGACCGCCGCCTGGTCGGGTACGTCGTGCCGCGCTCGGCCGGCGCGGACCCGGCGGGACCGGTCGAGGTCCCGGCCGACCTGCGGGCGTTCCTCGCCGGGCGGCTGCCGGTGCACCTGGTGCCGTCGGCGCTGGTCGCCCTGGCCGCGCTCCCGGTGACCGCCGGAGGCAAGGTCGACCGCTCCGCGCTCCCCGAACCGCCGGCCGCCACCGCGACGGCGCGTCCGGTCCCGGCGGGCGACGACACCGAACGCCGGATCGCCGCCGTCTGGCAGGAGGTCCTGGACCTCGACCGGGTCGGCGTCCACGACAACTTCTTCGACCTCGGCGGCAACTCGTTCGCGCTGGCGGCGGCCCACGCCCGCCTCACCGAGGACTTCGGAGGCCCGCTGCCCCTGGTGGCGCTGTACGAGCACCCGACGATCGCGGCCCTGGCCCGCCACCTCACCAAGGCGCCCGAACCGCGCCGCCCGCACGCCCCGGCGCCCGAGGCCGCGCGGCTGCGCGCCGGCCGGGCCCGCCTCAACCGGCGCCGCCGCGCCGGCTGACCCCACCCGGCAACCGACCCCCTGACGACAAACCCTCAGCGACGAAGGACGAACCACCCATGTCTCATGACGACGACCAGCGCACCTACAGCGTGGTCCGCAACGACGAAGACCAGTACTCCCTGTGGCCCACCGGCCGTCCCGCGCCGCGCGGCTGGGCCGAGGTCGGCGTGACCGGCACCAGGGCCGAGTGCCTGGAGCACATCCGCACGGTCTGGACCGACCTGCGCCCCCGCGGCGTACGCACGGCGATGGGAGCCTGACATGCGACGACGACCCGACCACATCTGGCGCAACGGAGCCTTCCGCAACCTGTGGGCCGCCCACTCGGTCAGCCTGGTGGGCACGCACCTGACGATGCTGGCCTTCCCGATGGTGGCGCTGCTGCTGGGAGCCTCCGCGCTGGAGGTGAGCCTGCTGGCCGCGGTGGAGTTCGTGCCGGTCCTGCTGCTGGGCCTGCCCGCCGGGGCCTGGGTGGAGCGGCTCCCGCTGCGCCCGGTGCTGATCGCCACCGACCTGGTGCGGGCGGCGGCGCTGGTGACGGTGCCCGTCGCCTACGCGCTCGACATGCTGACCATGCCGCTGCTGTACGCGGTGGCGTTCGCCATCGGGCTCGGCACGCTGTTCTTCGACGTCGCCCAGCTGTCGCTGCTGCCGAGCATCGTCGACGAGGAGCAGCTCACCAGCGGGAACGCCAAGCTGGAGAGCTCGCGTTCGGTGGCGCAGCTGGCGGGCCCGGCGGCGGGCGGCGTCCTGATCCAGGCGCTGACCGCCCCGGTCGCGCTGGCGGTGGACGTGCTGAGCTACCTGGCCTCGGCCGTCTTCCTGCTGCGCGTCCCCGGCGGGGCGCGCGACGACGTCCGGGCCGGGAAGGCCCGGCCACCGGCCGAGCGCCAGGGGCTGCGCGCCGAGATCAGTGAGGGCCTCCGCTTCGTCTTCGGGCACCGGCTGCTGCGGCCCGTCACGCTGTGCGCCGCCGCCGCCGAGCTGGCGTTCGCCGCGGTGCTCGCCCTCCAGGTCGTCTACGCCGTCGACACCCTGCACCTGAGCGCCGGAGCCGTCGGCGCCGCGCTCGCGATCGGCAACGCCGGCGGCCTGCTGGGGGCGGTGCTGAGCACGCCCGCCGTCGAACGGCTCGGGCCGGGCCGGGCCCTGATCGGCTCGGTCGCGGTCTTCGCCGCCGGCGCGCTGATGATCCCCCTGGCGGGCGGGGCCGCCGGGTTCGCGGCCGGGCTGTTCGTGGTCTACCTGGGCGTCGTGCTGTTCAACGTCGTCCAGGTGACGCTGTGCCAGACGGCGACGCCCGCCCGCCTGCTCGGGCGGATGAACGCCACGCTGCGCTTCATCACCTGGGGGACCGTGCCGCTGGGCGCGGCCTTGGGCGGCCTGCTGGTCGCGCCCCTGGGGCTGCGCGGCGTGCTCTGGCTCGCCGGGGCGATCACCGTCCTGTCCCTGGTACCGCCGCTGCTGTCGCCGGTGCGCGCCCTGACCTCCTACCCCTCGGCCGACGAACCGGCCGCCGACCAGCCCGTACGGGCCGGGAGCCCCGCATGACCGACACGAACGAGACCAACGAGACGACCGAGATGGACGAGATGAGCGGGAGGGACGAGGAGCACGGCACGTTCCTGGCCGTGGTGGGCATGGCCGGGAGGTTCCCCGGTGCGCGCGGCCTTCGGGAGTTCTGGAAGGGGCTCGCCGAAGGCACCGACTCCATCACCCGCTCCCACCCCGACACCCACGTGAACGCCCACCCCAACGCCTACGGCGCGGTGGCCGACGCCGACCACTTCGACGCGGCCTTCTTCGGCTACTCGCCGCGCGAGGCGCTCATGCTCGACCCCCAGCACCGGGTCTTCCTCGAATGCGCCTGGGAGGCCCTGGAACACTCCGGCCACGACCCCGCCTCCTTCCCCGGCGTGATCGGCGTGTACGGCGGCAGCGGCGACACCGGGCACTTCGGCACGCTGCGCGCCAACCGCGGCCGCTTCCCCGGGGTCTCGGACTGGCAGCTGCGGCTGGCGTCGGGCGCGGACTTCCTGACCAGCCGCGTGGCCTACAAGCTCGGCCTGACCGGCCCGGCCGTCACCGTCCAGACCGCCTGCTCGACCTCGCTGGTCGCCGTGCACACGGCCGCGCAGGCGCTGCTGGCGGGCGAGTGCGACCTGGCGCTGGCCGGCGGCGTCACGATCAAGGGGCCCGCGCCGTCCGACGAGGTCGGCGGGGACGACGGCGTGCTGTCGGCCGACGGAACGGTCCGCGCGTTCGACGCCGCGGCGACCGGGACCGTCGGCGCCGACGGCGCCGGGATCGTGGCGCTGCGCAGGCTGGAGGACGCGCTGGCCGACGGCGACCACGTGCACGCCGTGCTGCTGGGCACCGCGATCAACAACGACGGCGCCGCCAAGCCCGGCTTCACCACCCCGAGCGTCGACGGCCAGGCCGGGGCCGCCCGCACCGCGCTGGCGGTGGCCGGGATCGACCCGGCGACGGTCGGGTTCGTGGAGGCGCACGGCACCGGCACCGTCGTGGGCGACCCGATCGAGGTCCGCGCGCTGGCCAAGGCCTACGGACCCGGCGTCGGGACCGCCCTGCTCGGCTCGGTCAAGCCCAACATCGGGCACACCGACGCCGCCGCGGGCGTGATCGGCCTGATCAAGGCGGTGCTGGCCCTGGCCAACGAGCTGGTCCCGCCCACCCCGCACTTCCGCGAACCGAACCCGATGATCGACTTCGCGGCGAGCCCGTTCACGGTCAACGCGGTGGCGCGGCCCTGGCCGCGCCGGGCGGGCGAGCCCCGGCGCGCGGGCGTCAACTCCCTGGGCCTGGGCGGCACCAACGCCCACGTCATCGTCGAGGAGGCGCCCGTGGCGGAGCCCACCGGGGACCGCCGCCCCTTCCACCTGCTGCCGCTGTCGGCGCGTTCCCCGCAGGCCCTGGACGCCGCCGCCGCGCGCCTGGCCGACGGCCTGCGACCGGCCGGCGCGCCCCTGGGGGATGTGGCCTGGACCCTGCAGACCGGACGCCGCGCGTTCCCGCACCGGGCCTTCGTGGTCGCCGCCGACCGCGACCAGGCGATCGCCGCGCTCACCGACGGCCCCCACGGCGCCGCGACCGGCGCGGGCACCGGGGGAGGGGCCCCGCCCGACCCGGCGTTCCTGTTCCCCGGACAGGGCGGGCAGCACGTGGGGATGGCGCGCGACCTGTACGAGCACGAGCCGGTCTTCCGCGCCGAGATCGACCGGTGCGCCGAACTCGCCCTGCCGGTCCTCGGGCTGGACCTGCGCGACGTGCTGTACCCGCCCGGCCCGGCCCGCGACCGCGCGGCCGAGCAGGCGATGGCGAGCATGCGGATCGCCCAGCCCGCGCTGTTCGCGGTCGAGTACGCGCTGGCCCGGCTCTGGCGGTCCTGGGGCGTGCGGCCCGGCGTGGTGGTCGGGCACAGCCTGGGCGCCTACGCCGCGGCCACGATCGCCGGGGTGCTGGAGGTCGCCGACGCCCTGCACCTGGTGCTCGAACGCGGCCGGCTGCTGGAGAGCCTGCCCGACGGCGCGATGCTCGCGGTGCCGCTCCCGGAGCGGGAGCTGCTGCCCCGCCTGGGCGACCGCCTGTCGATCGCCGCGATCAACGGCCCGGCGCAGTGCGTCGTCGCCGGGCACGCGCTCGACGTCACGGCGCTGCGCCGGCGGCTGGCCGCGGACGGCGTGGACGGCCGCGTGCTGCACATCAGCGCCGCCGCCCACTCCTTCCTGGTGGAGCCGGTGGTCGCCGAGTTCGAACGGGCCGTGGCGCGCGTGCGCCTCAGCCCGCCGTCCCTGCCGTGGGTGTCGGACCGCACCGGCGCGCTCGTCACCGCCGAGCAGGCGTGCGACCCCGCCTACTGGGGCGCCCACCTGCGCCACACCGTGCGGTTCTCCGACGCGCTGGCGACCCTGCTCGGCCGGGCGGAGACCGGCCCGCTGCTGGAGATCGGGCCCGGCCGGACCCTGGGCACGCTCGCCCGGCGGCACCCCGCCGCCGACGCCGGCAGGCTCGTCCTGCCGAGCCTGCCGCACCCCAGTGAGGCGGACGGCGGCGCGCGGGCGATGCTGACCGCGGCCGGCCGGCTGTGGCAGGCGGGTGCGGAGATCGACTGGGCCGCGCTGCACGACGGCGAACCGCGCCGCCGCACGCCGCTGCCCACCTACCCGTTCGAGCGCAGGCCGTTCCGCCTGGACCCGCCCGCCGCCACACCGCCGCTCCAGGCGGTCCGGCCCGCCCCAGAACCGGACCCGGAGCCGGAGCCGGAGCCCGTGCGGCCGGAGACGGAAGCGGGGATGGACGGCACCCGGCGGGTGGTCGCCCACGCCTTCGCGACCGTGCTCGGGATGGACGGGATCGGCCCGCACGACGACTTCTTCGAGCTGGGCGGCGACTCGCTGGTGGCGGCCCAGGCGCTGGCGATGATCCGCGAGGCGACCGGCCGCGCGCTCACCGCGCGGGCCCTGTTCCGGGCCCCGACGGTGGCGCGCCTGGCCCGCCTCCTCGACACCGAACTGCTCACCGACCCGCTCACCGAACGCCTCGACACCGAAAGGCCCGCCTCATGACCGCGACCCGATCCCGGTGGCTGCTCCGCCGCCCGGGGCAGGACGGGACCGCGCCGCGCCTGTACTGCTTCCCCCACAGCGGGGGCTCGGCCGGCGAGTACCTGCGCTGGTCGGCCCGGCTGCCCTCGGCCGAGGTGTGGGGCGTCCAGTCGCCGGGACGCGGCGGACGCCTCGCCGAGCCCGCGCCGACCACGATGGAGGCGCTGGTGGGGGCGCTGACGGCCGAGGCCGACTTCGGCCCGGCGCCCTACGCCTTCTTCGGCCACAGCCTCGGCGCGCTGGCCGCCTACGAGACCGCGCTGGCGCTGCGCGCGCAGGGCAGGCCGGGGCCGCGGGCGCTGTTCCTGTCGGCCTACGGCGCGCCGCACCTGCACCGCCCCGGCCCGCCGGTGCACACGCTGGACGGCCCCGGGCTCATCGCCGCCGTCGAGGCCGAGTACGGGCCGCTGCCCGCCGAGCTGCACACCGACCCCGAACTGGCCGGGCTGGTCCTCGGCGGCCTGCGCGCCGACCTGTCGATCGTCGCCTCCTACCGCCCGTCCCCGGCGCCCCCGCTCGACTGCGCCGTGACCGTCTACGGGGGCAGCCGGGACCGGGAGGACGCGGTGCGCCTGGCCGCCTGGGAGGACTACACGACCGGGCCCTTCACGCTGCGCGTCTTCGCCGGCGACCACTTCTACTTCCGGGAGAACCCTGATGACCTGCTCACCCACCTCGACCGTGCGCTCGCCGAGCGTGTTTGACGAGCTGTTCGCCGGACGCGTCCGGTGGGACCTGGTCCGCCCCTTCCCCCGGCCGAGCGAGCCGGAGCGGGCGGCGGGCGACGCCGCGGTCGCCGCCGTGACCGCCCTGCTCCACACCTGGGTGGACCCCGAGGAGACCGACCGGACCGGCCGCCTCCCCGCGGGCCTCCAGGAGGCCCTGGCCAAGGCCGGGCTGCTGCGCCTGATGATCGACCCGGCGCTGGGCGGCCTCGGCCTGTCGTGGGCGAACGCCGCGCGCGTGGTGGAGGCCGCCGCCCGGTGGTCGGCGCCGGTGGCGTTCACCCTCGCCATCACCAACGGCTTCGGCTCGGGCTCCTACCTTCCGGTGCTGCCGCCCGGCCCGCTCCGCGACCTGATCGCCGACCGGGTCGCGGCGGGCATCGTCTCCGGCGGCGCCGACGCCGAACCCCTCGGCACCGCCAACCGGCGCCGCGCCACCACCGCCGTCCCGGTCGAGGACGGGGCCGCCTACCTGCTCACCGGCGAGAAGGTCTTCATCGGCAACGCGCCGGTGGCCGACCTGATGGACGTCTCGGCGACCGTCGAGGGCACCGACGAGGTGCGGCTGTTCTTCGTCGACCTGGACGCGCCCGGCGTGGAGGTGGTCGCCCGGCACGAGTTCATGGGGCTGCGCGGCGCCGAGATCGGGGCCCTGCGCCTGACCGGCGTCCGCGTCCCGGCCGACCGCCTGCTCCCCGAGTCCGCCGACGGCTGGCGGATGCGCCCGGGCGAGGCCGACCCCGGCGCGCTCGCGGCGCTGGCCATGTCCGCCCGCAACCTGGTGGTCGGCCCGACCGCGCTCGGCATCGCCCGGTCGTGCCTGGTGTGGACGCGCGACTTCGTGGGCCGCCGCGCCATCGACGGCCGCGGGCTCGGCGAGTACGACCAGATCCAGCGGCTGGTCGGCGCGACCGCGGCGGACGTGTTCACGATCGAGTCGCTGCTCGCCTGGTCCCTGCTGGGCGGCGACCGCGCCGACACCCGGCCCGACCTGACCGCGGTGAAGAACCTCGCATCACGCCTGTGCTGGCGCACCGTGGACCGCACGGTGTCGCTGCTGGGCGCGGAGGGCTATGAGACCGCGCGCAGCAAGGCCGCGCGCGGGGCCGTGCCGCTGCCGGTCGAACGGGCCTTCCGCGACGCCCGCGCCCTGCGGGTGGCGGGCGGCGTGGACTTCCTGCTCGACCTGTGGTCGGCCCGCTCGGCCCGCCGTCCCACCCCGACCCACCCGCCCACCGCGCCGCCCCGCGACCCGGCGCTGACCCCCCGCAACGGGGACCACCTGGCCTTCGTGGCGGCCCAGGCCCACTGGCTGGCGGGCCTCGGCGGCGACGAGCACACCGGCGACGAGCACACCGAGGACCAGCACACCGGCGACCAGCACACCCTGGCCACCGCCGGGGCGATCGCCGCCGAGCTGCTCAGCATGACCGTCGTGCTGGCCCGCTCGGCCGACCGGCCCGCGACCGCCGACCTGGCCGACGTCTCCTGCGCCGCCTCCCGGCACCGCCTGGCGGAGCTGCGGTCACGGCTCGGTGAACCGGGACGCGCCGCCACCAGCCACACCACCCTGCACACCGACCGGTTCGACCACCTCACAAGGACCTGACCATGATGACCGAACCTTTGATGACCGCACCCCTGACGACCGCACCCCTGACGACCGAACCCCGCGTCCACGACCTGGTCGCCGCCCAGCCGGCCGACCGCCTGGCGCTCGTCCACCGCGACCAGCGCCTCACCTACGGCGAGCTGAACGCCCGCGCCGACCACCTGGCCGACCGCCTGGCGCACGCGGGCGTCACCCTGGAGACCCCGGTCGGGGTGTTCCTGGAACGCTCACCGGAGTTCGTCGTCACGATCCTGGCGATCCTGCGCGCGGGCGGCCACTACGTCCCGCTGGACCCGGCCTACCCCGCCCACCGCCTGGACCTGATGGTGGACGCCACCGGCACCACCGTGATCGTCACCGATCCGGACCTGGCCGGGCGCCTGCCCGCGACCGGGGCCACCGTGCTCACCCCCGGCACCGGCCCGACCTCGTCCCCGCCTCCGCGCCGCCGCCCCCGGGTCGGCCCCGACAACCTCGCCTACGTGATGTTCACCTCCGGCTCCACCGGCCGGCCCAAGGGCGTGGCCGTCCGCCACAGCGGGGTGACCCGCCTGGTGCACCGTCCCGGCTACGCCGACCTCGACGGCGAGGTCGTCCTGCACATGTCCTCCCCGTCCTTCGACGCGGCCACGTTCGAGATCTGGGGCGCCCTCGCCAACGGCGCCCCCCTGGTGATCAGCCCCTCGGGCCAGGCGTCGGTCCGCGAGCTGGGCGCCCTCATCCGGGAGCACCGGGTCACCACCGCGTTCCTCACCACCGGCCTGTTCCACCTGATGGCCGACGAGTGCCCCGAGGCGCTGTCGGGGATGCGGCAGCTGCTCACCGGCGGCGACGTGCTGTCACCCACCCACGCCCGGCGGTTCGTCGAGGCCGCTCCCGGCTGCCGCCTCATCAACGCCTACGGCCCCACCGAGGCGACCACGTTCACCACGACCCACCCCGTCACCGGCGGGGACGACACCGCGATCGGCCACCCCATCCGCGCGACCTCGGTCCACGTCCTGGACGAGGACCTGGCCCCGGCCGCCGAGGGCCGCCTGTACGTCGGCGGCGCGGGCCTGGCGCGCGGCTACCTGGGCGACCCGGCCCTGACCGCCGAACGCTTCGTCCCCGACCCCTGGACGCCGGGCGGGCGCCTCTACGACACCGGGGACCTGGTGCGCCTGCGCCCCGACGGCGCGCTGGAGTTCCTGGGCCGGGCCGACGACCAGGTCAAGCGCCGCGGGTTCCGCGTGGAGCCCGCCGAGATCGAGGAGGCCCTGCGCGCCGACCCCGACGTGCGGGACGCGGCCGTCGTGGTCCGGGGCGACGCGGCCGAGGACAAGATCCTCGTCGCCCATGTCGTCACCGCGCGGCTGGCGCAGGTGCGGTCCCGGCTGACCGGGACCCTGCCCGCCTACCTGCTGCCCGACCGCTGGCTGGCGGTGCCGGGCCTGCCGCTCAACCCCAACGGGAAGGTGGACCGCCGGGCCCTGCGGGACCTGCCCGACGCGTCCCCGCCCCCCGCGTCCCCGCCGGTGGAGGAGCAGCCCGTGGAGGAGCGCCCGGTCAGCGAGGTCGAGGCGTCGATCGCGGCGATCTGGCGGGAGCTGTTCGCGCTGGGCGACATCGGCCGGCACGACGACTTCTTCGAGCTCGGCGGGCACTCCCTGCTGGCCAACCGCATGGTCTCGCGCCTGCGCGTCGCGCTGGGCGTGGAGGTCCCCCTGAGCCTGGTGTTCGACCACCCCACCATCGCCGAGATGGCCGAGCTGGTGGAAGCCGCCTGACCAGCGGCGGAGGAGGTGCCATTGACATTATGCAGGTAAATACCTGCATAATGGCGAGGTGAGCCTGGAAGCGAGAGCGATGGACTCGGTCTTCAAAGCGCTGGCCGATCCGACCCGCCGCCTACTGCTGGACCGTCTGCGCGAGCACAACGGGCAGACGCTGAGCGAGCTGTGCGAACACCTGGACATGGCGCGCCAGTCGGCGACCCAGCACCTGGACGTCCTGGAGCGCGCCAACCTCGTGACCGTCGTGCGCCGCGGACGGGAACGCCTCCACTACCTCAACCCGACACCGATCCACGAGATCGAGGAGCGCTGGATCTCGGAGTTCGACAGGCCCCGCCTGCAAGCCATCAGCGCCATCAAGCACCAGGCAGAGGAGTACACCATGACCGACACGCTCACGTCCGTGCCGACCTACGTCTACGTCACCTACATCCGCGCGAGCGCGGAACAGGTGTGGCGCGCCCTGACCGACGCGGACCTGACGGCCCGCTACTGGGGGCACGCCAACGTCTCGGACTGGCAGCCGGGCTCGACCTGGGAGCACCGGCGCGCCGACGGCTCGGGCGTCGTCGACGTCGTCGGCAGGGTCGTCGAGACCGACCCCCCGACGCGCCTGGTCATCACCTTCGACGACGTCCCCGACGCCGAGTCGTCCCGGGAGCCGTCGCTGGTCACCTTCCTCGTCGAACCGCACCAGGACATCGTCCGCCTCACCGTGACCCACGAGAACTTCCCCAACCGGGAGATGTTCGACGGAGTCTCGCGCGGGTGGCCGGCGGTGCTGGCCAACCTCAAGTCGCTGCTGGAGACCGGCGAGGTCCTTCCGCAGGCGCCGTGGGAGATGTCGGACGCGCACGCCTGAGACGGCGCCCGCCCCGGCACCTGCCGCGCGACACCGGAAAGAGGGAAGACACGATGGACACCGCCCCGCTCCGGGGGGCCTACCGCGCGCTGCTGGACGCCGCCGCCACCGTCGCCGACTCCGGCGACACCGGCTCCAGCGGCGCGGGTCCCGCCCCGCCGGCCGGCGAATGGAACGCCGACCAGATCCTGGCGCACGTCGCCCTCATCAACGCCACCACCATCACCGCGGTGTCCGCCATCACCGCGGGGGTGAACGCCACCTACGACAACCGCATGGCGCTCGACACCTGGACCATCGAACGCCTCATCACGTTGGCCGGGGGCAACGCGGGGCTGCGGGACCGCATCCGCCTCCAGGCGGACGCCCTGTGCGCGCTCGGCGGGCCGATGCTGAGCGACGCCGAACTCGACACACCGGTGCCCACCCGGCTGCTGTCCCACGACGCCGTCCTGGTCGACCGGCCCCTGCCGCTGAGGGACCTTCTCACCGGGCTCGCGGAAACCGAGCTGCCCGGTCACACCAGGCAGCTCCTGGCCCTCCTGCCGGGCGGCGCCGAAGCCGCGGCGGGGACGGCCGCCCCGTAGCGGACCTTGAGGAGACCGACGCCCGGCCTGTGATGGCAACGATCACCGTGCCGCGCCCGGGGCCGTCCGGCTCCGGGCGCGGCGGTCGCTGCTCACCCTGTCGCCGCTAACCCTGGTGGCAGGAGTCGGGGGAGGGGAGAGGGCGGAACCACTGGCCGCGGGCGGCCATGACGTGGCGGAGGGTCACCAGCTCGTCGGTCATGATGCCGTCGATGCCCATGTCGAGGAGGCGTTCCATCTCCAGGGGGTCGTTGACGGTCCAGGCGTGGACCTGCAACCCCAGTTCGTGGGCCTGGGCGATGAACGACGCGCTGACGAACGGCATCGGGCCCAGGCTGTGGGGGACCTGGGCGCAGGCGATGCCGGTGGCGGCCAGGCGGATGAGCTTTCCGGCCGGGCCTCCGGCCGAGCGGGCGCGCAGGGCCGCCACGCCGCGCGGGCCCAGGGACATGCACACGTCGGCGTCGGTGTAGAGGGGGAGGCGGGCGCGCATCTGGGCCAGGCGGCGGGTGGAGAAGGAGGTGACGCAGACGCGGTGCCAGGCCTTGGTGCGGTGCAGGACCTCGGCGAGGGGGCCGATGACGGGGGCGTCCTTGAGGTCGATGTTGACGCGGGCGTCGGGGAAGGAGCCCAGCAGGTCCTCCAGCAGGGGGATGGGCTCGGTCCCGTCGATGCGGGCCTTGGCGACCTCGCTGTAGGGGAGGGCGGCGATGGCGCCGGTGCGGTCGGTGACGCGGTCCAGGGTGCGGTCGTGGAAGGCGACGACCTTGCCGTCGGCGGTGGCGTGGGCGTCGGTCTCCAGGTAGCGGTAGCCCAGGTCGACGGCGCGTTGGAAGGCGGCCATGGAGTTCTCGGGGCGGCCGTTGCCGCCGCGGTGGGCGAAGGGGATGGGTCCGGGGTGGTCGAGGAATTCGTAGGAACGCGCCACGGGACGATTATGCCGGTCCCGGTCCCCGACCGGACCTTACTTTGTCAAGGGCGGGGGCTGGGAACTGCTACCGTCCTGGAGCGTCAGTTGTCGCACCAGGGGAGGAGCCGCCATGGCGGATGTGGAGCAGTACCGGGCGACGTTCGAGATGGTCGATGCGGACGGCGACGGGTTCGTGTCGGTGGAGGAGGTGAAGAACCTGATGCGGGTGCTGGGGCAGGAGGTCAGCACCCTGCGGGCCGTGGAGGTGGTCGTGGCGGCCGACGCCAACGGGGACGGGAAGATCTCGCTGGAGGAGTTCGCGGCGCTGATGGAGGAGGCCCGGCGGTAGGGGCGCGGGCCGTGCCGCCCGCGCCCGTCCACGCTCAGCCGGCTCGGCGGGTCGTCAGGTGGCGGCCCATTCGCGGCGGCGGGCCTCGGCCAGGGCGATGGCGGTGGCGACGGCGACGTTGAGGGAGCCGACGCGGCCGATCTGGGGGATGTAGGCGACGGCGTCGGCGGCGGCCAGCAGGGCGGGGGAGCAGCCATGGTCCTCGCCGCCCACGGCCAGGCACACGTCGCCGTCCAGGGGCGCCTCGTGCAGGGGGACGGCGTCGCCGGTGAGCTCGATCGCGACCAGGCGCAGGCCCTGCTTGCGGACGGTGGCGGCGGCCTCGGCGGCGGTTCCGGCGTGTTCCCAGGCGACCAGGCGCTCGGTGCCCAGGGCGGTCTTGTCGACGTTGCGGTGGTCGGGGTGGATGGCGTTGCCGGCCAGCCACAGGTGCTCCACGCCGAAGACGGCGGCGCTGCGGATGATGGAGCCCATGTTGAACGGCTGGGTGACCGATTCGACCAGCAGGCCCAGGCGGCCCTCGGTGCGGCGGCGCCAGTCGCGGTTGAGGCGTTTGACGTCGGTGGGGCGCAGCTGCTTGCGGGGCCCGGCGGGCGTGCTCATCGGGTCTGTCCTTCCTGGGTGCGGGCCGAGACCTGGAGGATCCGGTAGGCCGAGCGGGAGGCGAGGCGTCGGGTGGGGAAGCCCTGGTCGGCCAGCCAGCGCTGGAGGGAGTCCGAGCCCAGGTGTTTCTGGACGACCAGGTGGGCCTGGCCGGTGGGGGTGAGGCGGGGCAGCCAGGTGAGCAGCAGGTCGTGCAGGGCGGCCTTGCCGATGCGGATCGGGGGGTTGGACCAGATCGCCGCGAAGCGCAGGTCGGGGTCGATGTCGTCGGCCAGACCGAACCTTACGTTGTCAAGGTCGGCGGTTTGGGCATTACGCTCAGCCAGCTCGATCGCGCGTCGATTGACATCGACGCCCCATATCCGCGCCTGCGGCGCGCGGGTGGCCATGGTGAGGGCGATGGGGCCGTAGCCGCAGCCCAGGTCGAGCAGGTCGCCGGTGTCCGGGGGCGCCGGGACGGTCTCCAGCAGGATGCGGGTGCCCAGGTCGACGCGGTCGGGTGAGAAGACGCCGCGGTCGGTGGCCAGGCGCAGGTGCAGGTCGGGCAGGACCAGGTCGATGGTGCGCGTGCGGCTGGCGGTTCCGGGCTGTTCGGCGAAGTAGTGTTCCCCCACGTCGTGCGACCTTACCGGCTGGGCGGGGTGTCGTTGCGCGGCGGTGGGGCGTGGTGGTGGGACAGTGTGCGGCGATGATCGCTGTGGGTGTGCTGTTGGCGCTGGTGTGGTACGGGTTGCGGGGTCTGGGCCGGTGGTGGGGCCTGGCGGCGCGGTGGGTGGGGTGGGTGTCGCCGTGGACGCGGTGGGCGCATGCGTGGGTGTTGTCGGCGCCGGCGACGTTCGGTTATGTCGTGGTGTTCTCGGCGTTGACGTCGGTGCAGTTGGCGGCGCCGCCGAGGTTGGTGGATCTGTTGACGACGTTGCAGAGCACGAATCTGCGGAATCTGCATCGGGCGCCGTTGCGGGCGTTGTTGCACAGCGCGTTGTGGGTGGCGGACAAGGGTGCTGGGTTGCCGTTGTATGTGCTGGTGTTCGTGTCGGTGGTGGCGTGGGCGGAGCGTCGGTATGGGACGCCGCGGATTGTGGTGGTGGGGCTGGCGGGGCATGTGTTGGGGACGTTGTTGACGGCGTTGGTGGAGGTGCGGGCGTTGGAGGCGGGGCGGGCTTCGGCGCGGTTGGCGGTGACGACGGATGTGGGGGTGAGTTACATCATGGTGGCGGGGTGTGCGGCGGCGGTGTTGGTGATGCGGGGTTGGTGGCGGGTGGTGGGGTGGGTGTTGTTGGGGGTGGGGGTGGTGGGTCCGGTGGTGTGGAGCCGGACGTTGTGGGATTTGGGGCATTTGTTTGCCACGGTGTGTGGGCTGGGGGTGGCGTGGGTGCTGGTGCGGGCGGCTCCGTTGCGCCGGCCGCCGGATCTGCGGGGGTGTCTGCCGGTCCCGGCGTGTGGGGGCCGGGACCGGGGACCTGGGGCGGTGGGGTCGCCGGGGGAGGTGGGGCCGCCGGTCAGGGGAGGCGGTTGAACCAGATCAGGGAGGTTCCGGCGGCGGCGAGGGCGAACAGCAGGGCCAGGCCGGTGAAGCGGGCGGCGATGTCGCGGTGTTCGGTCTTCCAGCCGAGGGAGCTGCCGATGTTGGTGTAGACCTCTGACAGCTGGCCGGCGTCGGCGGCCTCGTAGGCCTTGCCCTGGGTGCCGTTGGCCAGGGTGCGCAGGGTCTCCTTGTTGACCGAGACGCTGGTGGTCTCGCCTTCGATGTCGACGGTGCCGTAGGGGGTGCCGAAGGCGATGGTGGAGACGGGGGTGTGGGCGGCGCGGGCGGCGTCGATGGCTTCGGAGACGGTGCGGCCGGTGGTGTTGTCGCCGTCGGACAGCAGGACGATGTGGGCGGGTGGGGGGTCCTGTCCGGCCTGGCTGTCGAAGGAGCGGATGGCCTGGAGGCTGGTGAAGACCGCTTCGCCGATGGCGGTGCGTTTGGCCATGGCGAGCTGGTCGATGGCGGTGATGGCGGACTGGCGGTCGGCGGTGGGGGCGGCGACGAGGTTGGCGTTGCCGGCGAAGGAGACGACGCCGACGTTGAAGCGGGTGGGCAGGTCGCGGATGAACTTCTTGGCGGCCTCTTTGGCGGCGGTGAAGCGGTCGGGGGTGACGTCCTTGGCCATCATGGACAGGGAGACGTCGATGGCGACCATGATGGTGGCGCGGTCGCGGGGGACCTTGACGCCGGTGGCGGGGCGGGCGAACCCGATGGTCATGAGTGTGATCATGACGAGGAACAGGGCGGCGGCCAGGTGGCGGCGCCAGCCGGGGCGCTGGGGGGCGACGCGTGCCAGCAGGTCCAGGTTGGTGAAGCGGACGGTGTTGCGGCGTCGGCGGAGCTGGACCAGTACGTAGGCGGCGGCCAGGGCGGGGATGAGGGCCAGCAGCCAGAGGCGTTCGGGCGACAGGAAGGTCACGGGCGTCCCCCCGGGCTGGCGGTGTGGCTGGCGGGTGTGTGGATGGCGCGGCCGGCGGCGCGGCGCTGGCGCAGGGCGAAGCGGGCGACGTCGGCGATCCAGTCGCGGTCGGTGCGCAGGATGAGGTGGTGGGCGCCGCTGCGGCGCAGGGCGTCGCGGGTGCGGTCGCGTTGGGCGGCGGCCGCGGCGGCGTAGCGCTGGCGGGTGCGGCGGTTGAGGACGATCTCGTGCACGGTTCCGGTTTCGGGGTCGGTCATCTCGACCAGGCCGATGTCGGGCAGGTCGAGTTCGCGGGGGTCGATGATCTCGACGGCGAGGACCTGGTGGCGGGCGGCCAGGCGGCGCAGGGGGCGTTCCCAGGCGGGGGGTGTGTCGAGGGGTTCGCCGGGGGCGGGCAGGAAGTCGGAGATGACGACGCGCAGGCCGCGGCGGGTCTGGCCGCGGTGCAGGGCGGTGATGCCGGTGGTGAGGTCGGGGGGTGGGGGGCCGGGTCGGCGGAGGCGTCCGGGGGGTGTGGTGGCGGGGGGTGCGTCCAGGACGGCCTGCAGGAGGTGGTAGAGGGCGGCCTTGCCGGTGCGGGCGGGCCAGCGGCGTTGGCCGTGGGGGTGGAGCAGGTAGGCGCCGACGCGGTCGCCGAGGCGGACGGTGAGGAAGCCGACGGCGGCCAGGGCGGCGACGGCCAGTTCGCGTTTGGTGAGGTCGGTGGTGCTGAAGTCCATGCTGGGGGTGAGGTCGACCAGGGCCCAGGCTTCCAGTTCGTGGTCGGCGATCAGGTCGCGGACGTGGGGGGTGGTGGTGCGGGCGGTGACGGCCCAGTCCATGTGGCGGACGTCGTCTTCGCCGGGTTGGTACAGGCGTGCTTCGGCGAGTTCGGTGCCGGGGCCGGGGAGCAGGCCGAGGTGTTCGCCGTTGAGCAGGCCGTCGAGGCGGCGGGTGACCTGGAGTTCCAGGCGGCGCAGGGTGCGTTCGGGGGTGAGCTGGGCCAGGCGGTCGTCGCGGCGGGGCCCGGCGGGGGGTGGGG
>NZ_BCQR01000141.1 GCF_001552175.1 Actinomadura kijaniata NBRC 14229 | reverse complement strand
CCGGGCGGCGACCCGGCTGGCCGCCGGCTGGCCCGCGTTCGCCGATCCCGCGCCGCCCGCGCCGGGCCTCGACGACGAGCACGCGGCGTTCGCCCGGCGCGAGGCGGTGCTCGGCGCGGAGGTGGCCGAGGTGCTGCTGGACGGGACCCGCACGACCGGGCCGGCCGACCTCTACCAGGCGGAGGAGGTCCACGACTGCGGGCCGTACGTCACCGGCTTCCTGTCGGCGGCGCTGCTGGTCGACGACGCCGACCTGATGACCTCGCAGACCCGGTGGCTGGCGGACCTGCTGGAGGCCCGAGGCGTGGGCCGGGCCACACTCGCGTCCGCCTACGACAGGCTGGACGAACGCCTGGGATCGTTCCCCCGGGCCCGCCGCCTGCTGGCCACCGGCCGCGAACTGCTCCCGGCCTGACCCCGGGGCCGTGGCGGGACGCCGCTGAGGAGGCTCAGTCCAGGTCGGAGGAGGTGCGGCCGCCCGACAGCCGGGGGTAGCCGGGACCTCGGTCGAAGAACGGCGCCGGGCCGCGTTCGGCGCGCAGGCGGTCGCGGAGCCCGGCGGTGGCGGTCTCGTCCACGGTCCCGTCGTCCGCCAGGACCACGCCGTAGTCGTCGCGGGCCCCGGCGGCGGTGACCTTGCCGTCGCGGACGTCGGCGGCGACCAGGGCGGGGTCGCGGTCGAACGGGTCGCCCCACCCGCCGCCCCCGGTGGTGCGGATCCGGATGACCTGGCCCGCGCGGACGGGGAAGTCGTCCACCAGCCCGTCCATCTCCACGCCGTCGATGTCCACGCGGAACGGGCGGCCCGCGCGCCCGCCGTTGACGCCCCAGCACGACAGGATCGAACGGTCGGCGATCGACATGTAGTGGGCGTCGCGCAGCATCCGGATGTGTTTGTCGTAGCCGAGGCCGCCCCGGTGCGCGCCGGGGCCCCCGGAGTCTGCGGCCAGGCCGAGGCGTTCGACCCGCAGCGGCCAGCGGGCCTCGGCGAACTCGACGGGGATGTTGCGCGAGTCGGGCACGACGTGCACGGTGTCCTCCCCGTCGGCGTACGGGCGCCCGCCCGAGCCGCCGCCCAGCACCTCCCGCATCAGGTACGGGCCCCGGTCGTCCTCGCCGTACACGCCGGTGTAGCGGATGGTCTCCTGGTCGGCGGGCATCCGGCCGCCGGTCGCCTTGGCCAGCACCCCGGCCAGCACGCCCAGCAGCCGCAGGATGACGAACGTGCGGGCGTTGGTGGGCGCGGGGAAGACCGGGGTGAGCAGGGTGCCCTTGCCGGGGAAGCGCATCTCGACCAGCGGGACGACGCCCTCGTTCACGTCGAGTTCGGCGGCGCGTTCGGGGGTGTCGGCGAGGTTGCGCAGGATCGGCGCGAGCCACTTCTTGAGGAACACCCCGTCGGCGTAGTCGCCCGCGTGGTTGATCGGGCCCTTGGCCTGCGGGGACGTGCCGGTGAAGTCGATGACCAGCGGGACGGCGGCGCTCTTGTCCACCGTCAGGGTGATGCGCTGGGCGTGCAGGCGCGGCGGGTCCACGCCGTCGTGCTCGGCGTAGTCCTCCCACGCGTACGTCCCGTCGGGGATCTTGGCCAGGAGCTCGCGGCGGAACGTCCCGGTCGTCCGCTCGATGATCGCGTCGAAGCACCCCTCGACGGCGGCGCGCCCGTACCGGTCGAACACCTCGGCCAGGCGGCGCGCGCCCATCAGGCACGCGGAGCACTCGGCGTCCAGGTCCCCGGCCAGGGAGTCGGGCATGCGGGAGTTGCGGGTCATGATGCGCAGCGCGGCCTCGTTGGGCACGCCCCGGTCCCACAGCCTGATCGGCGGGACCATCAGGCCCTCCTCGAACGCGCTGCGGGCGTGGCTCGGCATCGAGCCGGGCACCGCGCCGCCGATGTCGTCGTGGTGCCCGAACGCCTGCACGAACGCCACCACCTCGCCACCGTGGAACACCGGCACCGTCACGCACAGGTCGGGCAGGTGGCCGATGCCGCCCTCCGACAGGTAGACGTCGTTGTGGAAGAACACGTCGCCGGGCCGCATCGTGTCCAGCGGGAAGTCCCGCACGACCGGCTGCACCAGCGCCGAATAGGAACGCCCGGTGAGCTTGCGCATCCGCCGGTCGTGGATCCCGGCGCGGAAGTCGTGCGCGTCGCGGATCATCGGGGACCGGGCGGTGCGCGCGATGGCGGTCTCGACCTCGCGCTCCACGGACGCCAGCGTCCCCTGGACGATCTCGATGAGGATCGGGTCAGTCACGTGTCACCACCAGGTTGCCGTGGGGATCGGTCCGGGCGCGGAAGCCGGGGTGCAGCGGCAGGGTCGAGCCGTACTCCTCGATCACGGCCGGTCCCTCGACCACGTCGCCGGGTTCCAGGGCGTCGCGGCGGTAGACCGGGGCGGGGGTCCAGTCGTCGAAGTAGACGTCGCGGACGCCGGTGCGGGCGCGTCCGGCGTCGCCGTCGCCGGCCGGGCGGGTGTCCAGGGCGGGGCGGACGATCGGGCCGACGCCCGAGACCCGCAGGTTCACCCACTCGACGGGGTGGCGGGTCGCGTCGTCGCGGTAGCAGTAGCCGTACAGCGCCTCGTGGGCGTCGTGGAAGCGGCGGACGACCTCGGCGCGGAACGCGTCGCCGACCGGGCCGGGCGGGGCGGCGACCCGCACCTCGAACGCCTGCCCGTGGTAGCGCAGGTCGGCCGAGCGCTCGAAGCGGCGGCGCCCGGCCGGGAACCCCTCGCGGTCCAGCGCGGCGGCGGCCTGGGCCTCCAGCTCGGCGTAGCCCGCGCCCAGTCCGGCGAGGTCGAGTTCGGCGTCGCGGGCGACGCGGGTGCGCACGTAGTCGTTGCGGACGTCGACGGTGAGCAGCCCGAACGCCGACAGGTTGCCCGGGTCGCGCGGGATCACGGCGGAGGGCAGGCCGAGCACGTCCAGCAGGCGGCACGCCAGCAGCGGCCCCGACCCGCCGAACGCCACCAGGGAGAAGTCCCGCACGTCCAGGCCCCGCCCGACGGTGATCCGGCGGATGGCGTTGGCCTGGTTCCAGGCGGAGATCTCCAGGATCCCGGCGGCGGCGCGCTCGGCCTCCAGCCCCAGGCGGCGGGCGAGGCGCTCGACGCCCAGGTGCGCGAGCAGCACGTCCAGCTCGATCCGGCCGCCCAGCAGGTGCGGCGGTATGCGGCCGAGCACGGCGTGGGCGTCGGTGACCGTCACCTCCTCGCCGCCGCGCCCGTAGCACAGCGGGCCGGGGTCGGCCCCGGCGCTGCGCGGCCCGACCTTCAGCGTGCCCTCGGGCGTCAGCTCCGCCACCGACCCGCCGCCCGCCCCGACCGTCACGATGTCGATCATCGGGATGCGGACCGGGTGCCGGCCGACCGCGCCCTCGGTGGTGAGGGCGGGCGCGCCGTCCAGCACCACGGCCACGTCGGTGGAGGTGCCGCCGCCGTCCAGGGTGACCACCGACCGGTGGCCGCCGGCGGCGGCCACGAACGCCGCGCCCAGCGCCCCGGCGGCCGGGCCGGACAGGACCGTGGCGATCGGCTGGCGGGCCGCCTCGTCGGCGGACACGACGCCGCCGTTGCTCTTCATCACCAGCGGCCGGGCGGGGGCGCGTCCGGTGATCCGGCCCAGGTAGCGGCTCACGGCGGGTTTCACGGCGGCGTCGACGAGGGTGGTGACCGACCGTTCGTACTCGCGGTACTCGCGCAGCACCTCGCACGACAGCGACACCACCGCGTCCGGGTGCTCGCGCCGCAGCACCTCCCGCATCGCCAGCTCGTGGCGGGGGTCGGCGTAGGAGTGCAGGAAGCACACCCCGATCGCGCCGATCCCCCGCTCCCGGAACCAGCGGGCCGCCGCGACCGCCCCGGCCTCGTCGAACGGCCGCACCTCCGCGCCGGTGGCGTCCAGCCGCCCGCCGACCGTCCGCACCCGGTGCGCGGGCACGATCCGGGGCGGTTTGACCCAGAAGTAGGAGTTGCCGTACCCGTCGGGGACGCTCTGCCGGGCGATCTCCAGCACGGCCTCGAAGCCCTCGGTGGTGACGAACCCCAGGTCGTCGATCCGGTCCTCCAGCAGCCGGTTGGTCGCGACGGTCGTGCCGTGCGCCAGCGCCGCCACCGCGTCCGCCGCCGCCTCGCCCGGTCCCAGGGCCAGGTCCAGCGCCAGCGCGACGGCGGTGCCGAACCCCTCGGCGGGGTCGGCCGGGGTGGACGGCGTCTTCGCCGTGACGATCCGGCCGGTGTCCTCGTCCAACGCCACCACGTCGGTGAACGTCCCGCCGGTGTCGATGCCGATCCGCAGCCGCGCCATTCCCCAGACATACCGGCACCGGCCCCGCCGGGAAACCGTCGGTTCCTGCCAGGCGGAGCGCCGGTTCTTCGGCAGGACGCACCCGCCGCTACGCTGGACCGTCCGAACGACCGTACGTCTACGAGCATGGAGCCCAGGCAATGGCGCTTGACCGCCCTGAGATCGACTTCCCCGAGGGCCAGCCGCCCCAGATCCTCGACATCACCGACATCGAAGTCGGGGACGGCCCGGAGGCCACCAAGGGCTCCACCGTCTCCATGCAGTACGTGGGCGTGTCCTGGTCCACCGGCGAGGAGTTCGACGCCTCCTGGAACCGCGGCGCCCCGTTCACCTTCACCATCGGCGAGGGCCGCGTCATCAAGGGCTGGGACATGGGCATCCCCGGCATGAAGGTCGGCGGCCGCCGCAAGCTGGTGATCCCCCCGCACCTGGCCTACGGCGACCGCAGCCCCAGCCCGCGGATCAAGCCGGGCGAAACGCTGATCTTCGTGGTGGACCTGGTCGAGGTGCACTGACCCGCGAACAGCCCAAACGGCGGCCAACCGGGAGTCAAATCCTCCTCCGGTTGGCCGCCGTCCCCGTTTCCGCCCCGTAGGGCGTCGGTATCGACACATCATGATCGAGGCGCGGGGGCTGACGAAGCGGTTCGGGAGCAAGCTCGCGGTCAACCAGGTGAGCTTCACCGTGCTCCCCGGCCAGGTCACCGGCTTCCTGGGTCCCAACGGCGCGGGCAAGTCCACCACCATGCGCATGATCCTCGGTCTGGACCGGCCCACCGCCGGGCACGTCACCGTCAACGGCCGCCACTACAGCCGCCTCGCCGCGCCGCTGCGCGAGGTCGGGGCACTGCTGGACGCCAAGTCCGTGCACGGGGGCCGCAGCGCCCACCACCACCTGCTGTGCCTCGCCCAGAGCAACGGCATCCCGCGCGAGCGCGTGGACGAGGTGCTGGACATGGTCGGTCTGCAGGCCGTGGCCCGCAAACCCACGCGGGGGTTCTCGCTGGGCATGGGCCAGCGGCTCGGCATCGCGGCGGCGCTGCTGGGCGACCCGGCCGTGCTGATGTTCGACGAGCCGGTCAACGGCCTGGACCCCGAGGGCATCCACTGGATCCGCGGCCTGATGCGCAAGCTCGCCGCCGAGGGCCGCACCGTCTTCGTCTCCAGCCACCTGATGAGCGAGATGGCGATCACCGCCGACCATCTGGTCGTCATCGGCCAGGGCCGCATCCTCGCCGACACCGACATGCAGGACTTCATCGACCGCAACGCCACCAGCCACGTGCTGGTCCGCTCCCCGCAGATGTCGGAGCTGGGGCCGCTGATGGCCGCGCGGGGCTGGCGGGTGGAGATGGTCGCCGACCTCTCGCTGAAGGTGTTCGGCGCGCGCGCCGCCGAGATCGGCGACCTGGCCGCCGACCACGGCATGCGGCTGCACGAGCTCGCCACCGTCCAGCCGTCGCTGGAGGAGGCGTTCATGCAGCTCACCGGGGATGTCGTCGAGTACCACGCGGGGCTTCCCGAACCGCCGCCACCGCCACCGCCGCTCGGGGACGCGCCCGCACCGCCCGGGAACGGAGACCTCCCATGAGCGACAAGACTCCGCACGACCCGACGCCCGACGACGCGGCCCCGAACGGCGCGGCCCCGAACGGCGCGGCGCTGGAGGACACCAGGCCGAGCCGCAGGGGGATGGAGGACACGAAGCCGCGCAGGCCCGCGCCGCGCGAGCTCACGCCGCGGGCCTCGTTCGCGAACGTCCTGCTGTCGGAGTGGACCAAGATCCGCACGGTGAAGTCGACGTTCTGGACGCTGCTGTCGGGCGCGGCCGTGGTGGTCGGGTTCTCGGCGCTGTTCGCGCTGGCGTTCACCTCCTCCTACGACGACCTGCCGCCCGCGGAGCGCGCGACGGTCGTGCCGACCAGCCCGATGCAGATCGCCTTCTACTTCGGCATGGTGATCTTCGGGGTGCTGGGCGTGCTGGTGATCACCGGGGAGTACGCCACCGGCATGATCCGCACCGCGCTGACGGCGATGCCGCGCCGCCCCGAGTACCTGCTGGCCAAGGCGGTGGTGCTGGCGCTGGTGGTGCTGGTGGCCGGGCTGGTGGTGTCGTTCCTGTCGTTCTTCGTCAGCCAGGCCGTGCTGTCGGCCAAGAACCTGGACGGGTCGCTGGGCGACGAGGGCGTGCTGCGCGCGGTCATCGGCGGCGGCCTTTACCTGACGTTGATCGCGCTGCTGGCGCTGGGCGTCGGGGTGATCCTGCGGCACACCTCCGGGTCGGTGGTGACCGTGTTCCTGGTGCTGTTCGTGCTGGGCATCGTGGGCGGGTTCCTGCCCGGCGAGTGGGGCGCGACGATCGCCAAGTACCTGCCGTCGAACGCGGGCGGCGCGATCCTGCTGCCGCGCGCGGAGGAGGGGTCGCTGGAGCCCTGGACGGGCCTCGGGCTGTTCGCCCTGTACGCGCTCGTGGTGCTGGTGGTGGCCCTGGTGCTGTTCCAGAGCCGGGACGCGTGAGATCCGGTGCGCCCGCTGTCGACGTGCTGGCGGCTGGCGTTCGGGGTGCTGGCGCTGTGGACCATGGGCTTCTGCTTCGCGGCGCGCCACCCCAGCGTGGACGCGGTCGACTTCTTCAGCTACTTCACCGTGCTCAGCAACGTCATCGGCGGCGGCGCGCTGCTGGCCGGGGCGGTGCCCGGCTGGCGGGACACCGCCTGGGCGGACGGGCTGCGCGGGGCCGCCGCCCTCTACCTGGTGATCACCGGGGCGGTGTACGCGCTGGTGCTGGACGGGCCGGTCACCACCTGGGCGGGCTGGGTCCAGCACCGGGTCATGCCGGTGGTGGCGCCGCTGGACTGGCTGGCGCTGGCGCCCCGGCGGCTGCCCGCCCGGCGGACGCTGGCGTGCTGGCTGGCGTTCCCGCTGCTGTACCTGGTGTACGTGCTGGCGCACGGCGCGGCGACCCGCTGGTACCCCTATCCGTTCCTGGACGTCCGCCGCCACGGCTACGAGATCGTCACCGGGTACACCGTGGGCATCGGGGCGGCGTTCGTGACGGTCGCGGCGCTGCTGCTGGGCGGCGCGGGCCTGCGCCGCCGCGCCCCGTCCCGGGGGACGCCCTAACGGGCCGCGCGCCGTCCTATCAGGTAGCCGACGACGACCCCGGCGAGCGCGACAGCCCCGCCCGCCGCGAACGCGCCGAGCGTTCCGGGCACGACCGGCTCGGGGCGTCCGGCGTAGACCGTTCCGGCGGGGGCGGCCTCGGCGGCGGTCGCGGGGACGGCGGCGGGCTCGGGCGCGGTCAGGGCCTCCTCGACGGCGGCGAAGAACTCCCCCGCGGTCCGTTTGGCGGCCCCGGCCAGCATCCGCTGCCCCACCCCGCCGACCATGCCGCCGACCACCGCGTCGGCGTCGTAGCCGATCCGGGTCGCCCCCGGCTCCTCGGTCAGCGTCACCCGCACCGTCGCCTCGACCGTGCCGGGCGCCCCCTGGCCCCGGGCGCGCAGCGTGAACGCGTTCGGCGGGTCGGGATCGGTCAGCTCGACCCGCCCGGTGTAGGTGCCCTTGATCGAGGCGACCCCGGCGGTGATCGTCATCGCGTAGGAGTCGGGCCCGACCGTCTCCAGGGACCGGCAGCCCGGGATCGTCCGGGCCAGCACGGCCGGATTCCGCAACGCGTCCCAGACCCGCGCGCGCGGCGCGGTCACGCTGGCAGTGCCGGTCACCCTCATGTCCCGACGGTAGCCCGGCCGGGGGGCGTCCCGAAGGGCAAGTGCTGCCGACCGCGCGCCGAAGACTCGTCAGATCCCCACGGACATACCACCCACGGCCGAAAATCTCATGAAAAGATCCTGCGTAGTGGATGAACTCCGCCGCGGTGCGCCGCGTCAACCGATGCGGAACCACGGTGACGGCTCGACGAGACGGGGGAACGGCGCCGATGCGAGGGAAGATGCCCGTGCTGGCCACGGTGGCGGCCGGGGTGATCGGCGTGGTGGCGGGCGGCTGGCCCGCGGTGCGGGGCGGCGTGCCGGGCGGCGGCCCGGCCTCCTCGGTGAGGACCGAGCTGAGCGCGGTGCTCGCCGACCAGGAGTGGGAGCGGCCCAAGCCCGGGACCTGGACGCCGCCCAAGCCCGACCCGAGCGGCCTGCCGCCGATCATCACCAACATCCCGACCCAGGAGAAGGTCGTCTTCCTGACGATCGACGACGGCTACGAGTACGACCCGGAGTTCGTCAACATCGTCCGCCGCGAGAAGGTCCCGATCATGACGTTCCTGACCACGGTCTACGTCAAGAACCAGGGACAGTACTTCTGGGCGCTGCGCAACGCGGGCTCGCGCATGGAGAACCACACCGTCAGCCACAAGAACATGCGCGCCCTGTCGGCCGAGGGCCAGCGCCAGCAGATCTGCGACGCCTCCGACACCATCGCCCGGCAGTACGGCCGCCGCCCGGAGATCTTCCGGCCGCCGTTCGGGGCCCAGAACGACATCACCCGCCAGGTCGCCAAGGAGTGCGGCATCAAGTCGATCCTGCTGTGGTCGGCGGAGTACTACAACGGCACCACATCCCCCAGGGGGGTCCGGGACGCGTTCGTGCGCGGCGACGGCGGCCAGGGCTTCAAGCCGGGCGACATCGTCCTGATGCACTTCCGTAAGGGCCTGGCCGGCCAGCTCCAGACGATCCTGGGCTGGATCCGCCAGCAGGGCTTCCGGCCCGCCGCCGTGGAGAACTACCTGCCCAGGTCGCTCGGCGGCAACGCCCCGGGCTGATACCGCGCAAGCCGGGACGATTCCCGGTTACCCGGTGACACGGACGCCCGCGGGTCTAGGGTTCACACGCTGGCGGGGTTGAGGTCCCCCGCTCCCCGAGCAACCCCGCCAGCATCACCCCAGGGTTGAGGTCCCCCACCCCGCTGATCTCCGGCCGAGCAACCCCGCCAGCATCACCCCAGGGTCGAGGTCCCCCACCCCGCTGATCTCCGGCCGAGCAACCCCGCCGACATCACCCGTTCAGCGCACGGTCCCGTCCCACTGCCAGCCCGCCCGCCTGGGCAGTCCGGGCAGCGGAACGCGGCCCGTGCACCACAGCAGGGCGTCCGACGGAGCGTGCCCCGGCGGGGTCTCGGGGAAGAGCCGGGCGAGGACGGCGGCGGCCGCGCCGTCCGGCGGGGTCCACGGCACGCCGAGGGCCTGGACGATGTCGTGGGTGTGCAACACCAGCTCCGTGATCCCCATGGCGGCGAACCCGGTGCGGTCGGAGTGGCCCCACGGGTGCCAGGCGCGCGCGTCGGCGGACGCGTTCCGGACGGTCGACTCCAGGAGGGAGGCGGCGATCCCGACGCCCTCCAGGCAGGCCGGGACGGGGGCCTGAGCGTCGAGCGAGGCGAACAGCGTGATGTAGCGGTCGGTGGGCCGGGCGATGAGCAGGCCGGCGTAGCCGACCAGCCCGAGGGCGAGGTGATCGAGCGTCTGGCGGCACGTCCAGTCCAGGTCGCGGGCCGGACGCGTCCAGTCCGCACCGGCCGCGCCGAGCATGACGTCGAGGCACTCGTCGGCGGTGGCCGCCAGCAGGTCCGCCCAGGGCGTTCCGGCGGCCGGAGGCGCCGGAACGCCGCGCAGGGTCGGCGCCGTCACCCCTCCTCCTTCCGCGTCCGCAGGACCTCGATCACGCTCGCGTAGCTGTCGGAGCCGTGGCCCGCGTCCCTGGTCCTCTCCATGGCGGTCTTCAGCAGCTCGGGCAGGGCGTTGTCGATCCCGCGGGACTCGGCGGCGTGGATGAGGTGGCCGATGGCCGCGATCTGCACGTCGACGGTGGCGTCGTCGCCCGGGTAACGCCCGGCGTCCACCTGCGGCGCGTACGTGGTCAGGAACCCGCCCACGGCCGTCAGCCAGCGCAGCGCGACGGGGGTGAAGTCCGTGGCCGGCGTGCCGTCCGCGCCGACCAGCGCGGTGCCGTGCAGCCAGCCCGTCATCGTCGCCCACATCAGGCCGAGCAGGGCGGCGTCGTAGAGCGAGGCCAGGCCCGGGTTCTCCCCCAGGTGCAGGGGGTCGCCCAGGGCCGCCAGCGTCGGGCGGTGCGACTCGAAGACGGCCCGCGGGCCGCTGTACAGGAACATCATCTCGGCGCTGCCGACACCGGGCGGAGTGGTCATGATCGCGCCGTCGAGGTAGTCGGCGCCGCGCTCCCGGGCCCACCCGACCGCCTCGTGCGCCTGCTCCGGCGCGCCGGAGGTGAGGTTGACCAGGGCCCTGCCCGCCAGCGCGTCCGCCTCCCCGTCGAGGACGGCGTACAGCGCCGCGTAGTCGAGCACGCAGGCGATCACGAGCGGGCTCGCCGCGACCGCCTCCCCGGGCGTCGCGGCCAGGCGCGCGCCCCGCTCGACCAGGGGCTCGGCCTTGCCCGGCGAACGGTTCCACACGGTGGTCGGGTGACCGCGGTCGAGCAGCGCGGCGGCCAGCGCCGACCCCATCGACCCCAGCCCGATGACCGTCACGGCCGGCTTGTCAGAACTCATCTCACGACTCCCTGTCGCTTCGCACGGAGAACACGTGCGGATCACGCTCGCAGGGGGCCGGACGCCGCGACAGTGACAGGAATGACGGCCATCACCAAATTCCTGCCATAGGCTGCGGGCATGAGCGCCGGTTCTGTCGCCGTGGTCGTGACCGAGGACATCGACGTCCCCTCCTGGGACCTCTACGAGCTGAGCATCCCGTGCACCGTCTTCGGGAAGCCGCAGCCCGACCTGGCCGACCCCTGGTACGACCTGCGGCTGTGCGGGACCGGGGCCCGGGACGGGCACGGCGCGGCGCCCGGCGCGGGCCTCGCGCTGCGGACCCCCTACGGCCTGGACGACCTGGCCGGCGCGGACACCGTCATCGTCCCCTCGGTGCCCGACGCCTGCGTCGAGGACGGCGCGCCGTTCCCACCGGCGCTGATCGCGGCGCTGCGGCGCGCGTACGACGCGGGCGCCCGCATGGTCTCCCTGTGCACCGGCGCGTTCGCGCTCGCCGAGGCCGGGATCCTGGACGGGCGCCGCGCCACCGCCCACTGGATGCACACCGCCCAGCTCGCCGAGCGCTACCCGAAGGTGCGGGTCGACGCCTCGGTGCTGTACGTGGACGACGGCGACGTGCTGACCAGCGCCGGGCTGACCGCCGGGCTCGACCTGTGCCTGCACCTGGTCCGCCGTGACCTGGGCGCGCACGTCGCCAACCAGCTCGCCCGCCGGATGGTCGTGCCCGCCCACCGGTCCGGCGGCCAGGCGCAGTTCATCCACATGTCCGTGCCGGACACCGACGACGAGGGGATCGGCCCCGTCCTCGACTGGGCCCGGAGCCACCTGGACCGCCCGCTGACGGTCCAGGACCTGGCGCGCCGCGCCGCGATGAGCCCGCGGACCTTCCACCGCAGGCTCCAGGCGGCCACCGGGACCACCCCGCTCCAGTGGCTGCTGAACCAGCGCCTGGGACGGGCCCAGCACCTGCTGGAATCGACGGACCTCCCGATCGAGAGGATCGGGGAGCTGACCGGCCTCGGCACGGCCAACAACCTCCGCCACCACTTCCTCAGGCATGTGGGGGTCTCCCCGGGCGAGTACCGGCGGGCCTTCCCCCGGACGGCGCCCGAGCCGTCCCCTCTCTCCCCGGCGGGCCGTCCCAGGGCCTCCGCCGCGCGAACGGGCTGACGGGCGGGCCGGTCAGCCGGAGAACCTCCGCGCGAGGTCCCGGTACCATTCCGCGACCCGGGCCGCCTGGTCGGCGGTGAAGGCCGCACCGGGGGCCCGGCCCAGGGACTCGACCTGGTCGGCCAGGCGCAGATGCTCCCGGTGCGCGTGTTCCCGGCACGCCAGGCAGGTGACGCTCTCGGGGCGGGGAGAGGTCATCGCGTAGGGCACCTGGCGTCCGCAGCCCGTCGTGACGACGGCCGGGGCGTCGCCCACGAGGCCGAACGTCGATGCGAGCACGTCGCGGACGGCGGCACCGGCCTCCGCCACCTTCCGGTCGACATGGATGTGGGGGTCGGTCTCCGCCATCTGAGTCCGCTCCTCCGCCTGAGACGTCGAAAACCAGGCTAACGGGGCGGCGCGCGGTGTCATCCCGCCGTTCCCCTCATGACGGCGTACACGGCCTTGCCCCCGGAGCGCAGGTGCCAGAAGCCCCAGGCGGCCGTGAGCTCGGCGACGATCGCCAGGCCCCGCCCGGAGAACGAGTCCACCGTCAACGGCACGACGCGGGGCTCGGCATCGCCCCCGTCCCGGACCTCCACCACCGGCCCGCCCGCCGACAGGTAGAGCCGGACGGAGATGGCCTCCCCCGGCGCGCTGCCGTGCTTGTGGGCGTTGGTGACCAGCTCGGTCACCACGAGCAGGGCGACCCCGACGACGCAGGGTTCGAAACCCTTGGCGTCGAACCATCCCCGCGCGAAATCCCGCGCGCTTTTGATCGCCTCCGGCACCGAAGTGATCATCAGAATGGACGGTTCGGACAGTGCGGACGGAGGCGGCCGCAACGGACTGGAGATCATGCCAACCACCTCCGGATGGTGACTCCCGGTCGCTTTCCCGTAACGCACTCCATCCACGCATGGCGCACCGTAACGTGATAGCGAACACCGCCCAGACAGTCAGTTCACGCCACTACGGTCCAGCGGTTGAGTTCATCTCGGTTCAGTCGAAGGAGCAGATGATGGGAAAGGTCCAGCCCACACCGGGAACGCTCCGTTTCGGCGCGACCGTCAACGAACACCGCGAGGCCGCGAAGATCACCCGCGCGCAACTGGCCGCCAGGTTCCCGGTCAGCCCGACCTACATCGGCCGCATCATCAAAGGCACCACACGCTGCACCCGGGAGAACGCCGAAAAACTCGACGCCTTCCTCAACGCGGGTGGCGAGATAGTGAAGTCTTGGAAGAAGTACGTGGAGGGCAGCGACCTTCCCCAGGCGATAATCGACTACTCCGAGTCCGAGGGAACGGCCGTGATGCTGCGGTCCGTGCAAGTGATGTACATCGACGGGCTGCTGCAGTCGGAACCGTACGCCCGAGCCCTCCTCGGCTCCGACAACGCCGTCCAGACCCGGCTCGCACGCCAGCGGATCCTGACCCGGGCGACCCCGCCGACCCTGTGCGTCATCCTCGACGAGAGCACGCTCTACCGCGAAGTGGGTTCGCGCGAGGTGATGCGCGACCAGATGGCCCATCTCCTGGAGCTCTCGGAACGGGACAACATCGTTCTCCAGATCGCCCGTTATTCGAACTACCGCAGTCTGGGATTCAACTCTTCATATGCGCTGGCGACCCAGGCGGACATGATGGTCACAGGTTTTCTGGACGCGGCCATCGACGGAGAGACCGTGCGTTCGCACAAAATCCTGTCGGAGCTTGCGAACATCTTCGCTATACTGCAAGGACGAGCCTTGAACATAGAGGACTCACGCTCGTTCATCCGAAAGGTTCTAGAAGAGCAATGGACTTGAGCGCCCCGATCTGGAGGAAGTCGACTCACAGTGGCGCGACCGAAGGCTCTCATTGCGTTGAAGTGGCGTCTTTCCCTCACGCCGTCGCCGTTCGAGACAGCAAGGACCCGAACGGGCCGTTCCTGCTCGTCGGCCGTGAGAGCGCCCGCATGCTGTCCGAGCAGATCAAGAACTCCTAGCGGGCGAGCCGGGCGGCCCGCTCAGGCGAAGGGCGGCGGACCGCTTCCGACCAGCGTGACGACGTCGGACCAGGCCGCCGAGCCACCGAGCGTGACCTGTCCCTCGCGGCCGTCGGGAAGCCTCAGCGTCCGGTCGGGGGAACCGGCGTCGTCGAAGTCGTCGATCGTCACGGTCCCGGACCATTCCCGCTGCTTGGCGCGCAGGTCGACGTAGACCTCGATCTCGGCCCCGTCGCTGCTGATCAGGGTGGCGGGCCCCCGGTAGCGGCTCACGGTCGGGCCGCCACGGTGGCACTGGCATGGAGTGTGTTCATGAAAACGCACTGTAGTGCCCGGGTCGGACATTCTCGGTGAGCTAGGCACGGCGGCCACGGCCGGGACTCGTATCCTCTGTGAACCGCTGCGCCGCCAGTGGCCGGTGTGACTCGGAGGGACACCCGTGGAGCTGGTCAGGTTCGACGATGGGGAGAACAGCGTCATCGTGGAGATCGTCGGTTCCGATCCTCGGGGGAGCCTCGAAGCCCAGATCACGGCGACCAGCGAGTTCGCTCATGGCCGTCTGGACGAGGTCTTCCTCCTCAACGAGGACCTGGACGAATGGGCGACGGTCCTGGACTCCCTGTCCGCCGGGCGTCCAGCCGCATGGATGGAGGAGGGCCGGGGCCCTCAGATGAGGATCGTTCCCGTCGAGTTCCATGGTCCGGCCGGGCCGCGGGCGGCGGCCGAGATCACCGTCAAGGACGCTGTCGGGTCGCTGACCTCGGTGACCCTGCCGGTGAGCCTTCCCCACGACTGGGTCGAAGACCACCGTGGCAGGCTCGAACGTGCCCGGACGCTCCTGAGGCGGCCCAGCCGCTGAAGGCAGGCGCACCCGGTACCCGTCGACGGGTTCCTTCGGTGTGAGGGTTGGGGCGCGGCTCGAACGGTGGCCCGGGGGCGGTTCCGGGTCACAGGAGTCCGGTGTTGACCTCGGGGTCGTCCCAGTTCAGCGTGAAGGAATCGCAGCCCGGCGGCCTTCGGTCCCAGGCGGCGGTGAGCGTGACGGTGGTGGCCGCACCGGGAATCGTCGGTTCGTGCACGGTGGCCCGCTCGCCGGGGACGGTGGACAGCGCGCCCGAGGCGACTGTCCGGGTGTCGGCGTGAATGCTCCAGCGGACCGTCGCGCCGGGGCAGGTTCCGTGGAAGTCGGCATGGAGCATGCCATCGAGGGTGCCGTCCCAGCGCAGCCAGGAGCCGAAGAGCCCGTCAAGGCGGAAGACCGTCGTCATCTCGCCGGTGACCACCCAGGACCGCCGGTAGGTGGCGCAACCGTTCTCCACGGGTCCGCAGGGCTCGGAGCCGAGTTCGGAGGTCCGGGGCTCGGGCCCTTTCTGGTAGGTCAGCCACCGGTCGGGACCCTTGAGCGCGATACCGCCGCCGAGGAACAGCGCCACGATCGCCACGAGCAGCGAGCCCCCGAAGAGGCGATCCCGCACGGTTGAGGTCACTTCACCGTTATAAGCGACCGCGTGTGGTCCGGATAGCCGGTGGGCCGCCGTAGTACGCGGGAAAACCGGGCAGGTTAGGACTGGGCCGGTCCTTCGCCCTCGCGCCGTCCGGCGTGGCCGCCGGGGTCGTGACGGCCAGACGCGGATTCTTGGAAATCAGTGCGTTCCGGATGTCGAGAACGTGGTGGCGGCTCCGTCCCAGGCACATCAGCGGCCACGACGGGCCACGCGACGAAGGGGAACCAGCATGACGATCCAGCGGATGGACAACGTCGGCATCATCGTCGACGACCTCGACGCCGTGATCGCGTTCTTCACGGAACTCGGCATGGAGCTGGAGGGCAAGGCCCTGGTCGAGGGGGCTTGGGCGGCGCGGCTCGTCGGGCTCGACGACCAGCGGGTCGACGTGGCGATGATGCGGACCCCCGACGGCCACGGGCGGATCGAGCTGGCGAAGTACCACATGCCGGAGGCGCTCGACGGCGTGCCGGAGGACGCGCCGGTGAACACGCTGGGCATTCGCCGCATCATGTTCGCGGTCGACGACATCGACGCCGTCATCGCCCGCATGCGCGCCCACGGTGCCGAACTCGTCGGCGAGGTGGTGCGGTACGAGGACGCCTACCGCCTCTGCTACCTCCGCGGCCCCGAGGGCATCGTCGTCGCGCTGGCCGAGCGGCTCGGCTGACGGCCCGCGCCCGACCGGAACGATCCGCCGGACCGACCGGCGACGACAAGGGAGGAACGACCGTGGGACCGAACGAGATCGCCGAGGTGCTGAACCGGCCGGCCAGCCGGGAGCTGCTGGCACGCGACGTGGCCCGCCTGGCCTACGTCGCCAGGGACGGCACGCCCCGCGCCATCCCGATCGCCTTCGCCTGGAACGGCTCGGAGATCGTCATGTGCACCTCGAAGAACGCTCCGAAGCTCCGGGCGCTGGGCGGGAACCCGATGGTCGCCCTGACGATCGACACCGAGGTGCACCCGCCCGCGATCCTGCTCATCCGGGGCCGGGCCGAGCTGGACTTCGTCGACGGCATCCCGGACGAGTACCTCAAGGCGACCAGCACCTACCAGATGACGCCCGAGCAGCGGGTCGGGTGGGAGGCCGAGGTGCGTTCGCTCTACCACGACGGCATGGTCCGGATCGTCGTGACCCCGACGTGGGCCAAGCTGATCGACTTCGAGTCGACCCTGCCGAGCGCGGTCGAGGAGCTGGTCCGGCAGCGGGACGAACGCCGGCGGGCCTGAGCGGGACGCCGGGCGAGGTGCGCCGGAACGGACACGGCCACAATGGGCCGTAGGACACCAAGGAGAACACGATGGCCAAGTACCTGCTGCTCAAGCACTACCGGGGCGCGCCGGCACCGGTCAACGACGTGCCGATGGACCAGTGGGCTCCCGAGGAGATCTCGGCCCACGTGCAGTACATGCGGGACTTCGCCGCCCGGCTGGAGAGCACCGGCGAGTTCGTCGACACCCAGGCGCTCTCCCCGGAGGGCACGTTCGTCCGCTACGACGGCGAGGGGCGGCCGCCGGTCACCGACGGCCCGTTCGCGGAGACCAAGGACCTGATCGCGGGCTGGATGGTGGTCGACGTCGAGAGTTACGAGCGGGCGATCGAGCTGGCCGGTGAGCTGTCCGCCGCTCCCGGTGCGGGAGGGAAGCCGGTCCACGAGTGGCTGGAGGTGCGCCCGTTCTACACGGTGCCACCCACGGTGACCGAGTGAACGAGTCGCTGCTGCGGGAGCTGGTGCCCGCGGTGATCGGTGTCCTCGTCCGCCGCGGAGCCGACTTCGCGGCGGCCGAGGACGCCGTGCAGGACGCCCTGGTCGAGGCCGTGCGCGGGTGGCCGGACGACCCGCCGCGCGACCCCAAGGGCTGGCTGGTCACCGTGGCCTGGCGCAAGTTCCTCGACGCCGCCCGCGCCGACACCTCCCGGCGGCAGCGCGAGGCGCGCGTCGAGACCGAGCCCGCGCCCGGCCCCGGCGGGGCGGTGGACGACACGCTCCGGCTGTACTTCCTGTGCGCGCACCCGTCCCTGACCCCGGCCTCGGCCGTCGCGCTCACGCTGCGCGCGGTCGGCGGCCTGACCACACGTCAGATCGCGCGGGCCTACCTGGTGCCGGAGGCGACCATGGCCCAGCGGATCAGCAGGGCCAAGCGGACCGTGTCGGGCGTCCGGTTCGACCGGCCCGGGGACGTCGCCACGGTGCTGCGCGTGCTCTACCTGGTCTTCAACGAGGGCTACTCCGGCGACGTCGACCTCGCCGCCGAGGCGATCCGGCTCACCCGCCGGCTGGCGGCCGAGACCGGCGACGAGGAGGCCGCGGGCCTGCTCGCGCTCATGCTGCTGCACCACGCCCGGCGTCCGGCGCGGACCGGCCCCGGCGGCAGGCTCGTGCCCCTCGCCGAGCAGGACCGCGGCCTCTGGGACACCCGCCTGATCGCCCAGGGCGTCGAGGTGCTCCAGGCGGCGCTCGCCCGCGACCGCCTGGGCGAGTTCCAGGCCCAGGCCGCCGTCGCCGCGCTGCACGCCGACGCCCGCACGGTCGAGGAGACCGACTGGGTGCAGATCGTCGAGTGGTACGACGAGCTGGTGCGCCTCACCGACAGCCCGGTGGCGCGCCTCAACCGGGCCGTCGCGGTCGGCGAGGCCGACGGCCCGCGGGCCGGTCTGGCCGCCCTGGCGGAACTCGACCCCGCCCTGCCCCGCCACACCGCCGCCGCGGCGTACCTGCACGAGCGTGACGGTGACCTGACGACCGCGGCACGGCTCTACGCCGAAGCCGCCCGATCGGCGACCAGCCTCCCCGAACGCGAACACCTCACGCGGCAGGCCGCCCGGCTCAACGCGCGGCTGCGCGGCTGAGCGGCGGGCCGGAGCGGGGACCGTCCGCCGGTGGCCCTCCGCTTCCGCGCGGGTCGAGAACTCCGCGCGGACGAACCGGGTGGCCCGCGGGAACCCGCCGCCCGACCGGCCCGTCCCAAGATCGAACCACCCGCCGTGACGGATCGGAGCCCCCTGTGAACACCGCCGACTACCCGGCCCTGGCGCGCGAGATCGCCTCCATGGCGCACGGCTACCCCTACGCCGACCCGCCCGAGCTGCTCGGGCGGATCGGCGGCGAGGTGAGCGCCGACCCGACGGGCCCGCACGGCCGCGCCATGCTGGCGGCGCTGTGGGCGAGCCGCTGGTACACGCACTGGAAGATCGCGGACCGCGCGCTGGTCACGGCGCTGGCCGAGGCGGCGGAGCGCGCCGAGGCGGCGCTCGCCGCCGCGGGCTGCCCGGGCGGCCACGAGCATCCCGACCTGGCCGACTGCGACGAGCCGGAGGAGATGGCCGCCCTGATCGAGATGATCGGCCCGCCGGGGACCGTCGAGGCCGCCGCCTGCCCGGGTCACCTCGCTCCCCTGGCCGCCGACACGGCCGCCACGCTGCGCTCGACCCTCCGGGAACGGTTCGACGCCCCCGGGACCGGGCACCTCGACGCGCGCTACCTCACCGCCGACGGCCGCACCGCGTTCGACGACCTGATCACCGACCTGGAACGGCAGCGGGGCAGCCAGGTCGACCACCGGGCGCAGGACGCGGCGATCTGGTCGGCGCGGCGGCTGCTCGCCGGCGCCCCCGACGGCGAACGGCCCCGCCTGGCGATCGCGGTCTGCCTGCTCGCCAAGCGCTGCTACTGGAGCTCCACCGCGCCCGGCATCGTCGCGCTCTACCGGGAGGCGCTGGCGACCCTCGACCTCACCCCGCGCGAAGAGCCCTGCCCGCACCGCGAGGGCCACCCGGACGTCAAGCTCACCGCCCCGCCCCGTCCGGCGGCACCGGACGAGCGCGGCGAACTCTGCCCCCGCCGGGTCGCCGAGCAGGTGCACGCCATCCTCGACTACACCGACGGTTACCTGGGCTCCTAGAGCCCGCGGGCGGGGCGGCCGTTCCTTGGAACGATCCATATGCGGGGTTCGCCGGACGGTGCCACCATCGCGGGGCGACGACCTCCGGAAGGGGAACGGCTTGAGTGAGCCCGCGGTCCGGCCGAACGAGACGACGATGCCGTTGATGCCGTGCGCGTCGATGGAGGAGACCCTGGCGTTCTATGAGGCGCTGGGATTCGAGGTGACCTACAAGCAGAAGAAGCCGTACGTGTACATGGCGCTGCGGTGGAGCGGGTTCGAGCTGCGTTTCGGCCCGGCGCCCAAGGGGCTGGATCCGGCCCGGGAGGAGTCCGGAGTCTGCCTGGTCATGGTCGACGCGGTGGCGCCGTACCACGCGGCGTTCGTCGCGGCGATGCGCCGGGCGTACGGGAAGGTGCTGCATTCCGGCCTGCCGCGGATCACCCGCTACCGGCCCGGCGCGTCCCGGTTCACGCTGGTCGATCCGTCCGGGAACTCGGTCGTCTTCGTCCAGCGCGACGAGCCCGACGAGCTGGAGTACGGCGGGTCGAAGAAGCTGACCGGCCTGGCCAGGGCACTCGACAACGCCCGGATCCTGCGCGAGTTCAAGGACGACGACCTCCAGGCGTTCCGGGCGCTCAAGTCCGCGGTGCGCAGGCACGGCGCCACCGCCCCGGCGGCCGAGCGGGCCCTCGCCCTGTGCCACCTCATCGACCTGGCCACGGTCCTGGGCGAGCCCGCCGACCCCTGGCTCGCCGATCTGCGCGGCCTGGAGCTCACCGCCGACGACAGGCAGCGCGTCGAGTCGGAACTCGGGCATCTGGCCGGACTTCGGGAGTGGCTTCCCTGAGGGGGGTCCTCGCCTATGCGAGGCCGGAGGGGGCCGGGTCGTGCCCCTCCCCGATCCGGCGGGAGTCCGCCTCCGGGGAGGGCGCGGTCGTCGACCCGACGTCCAGGACGCGGGTCGGCGGCCGTTCGGGCCGGTGGGCGGCCCATCCCGGGTCGCCGATCGTGGCGAAGCGGACCCATGCCCGCCGCAGCTCCCGGGAGACCGCCCAGGACTCCACCGAACGCCGGGGCCGCCAGGTGGAGCTCGAAGAGGAACGACATGCCCCCGGCCGTTGCGGCGGGGGGTTCAGAGGCCGAGCAGGTCCACCAGGTCGTCGGCGTGCTCCTCTTCCTCCTCCAGGATCGACTCCATCAGCCGGCGGGTGGTGGGGTCGCCGTCGCCCAGCCACCTGATGATCTCCTGGTAGGTGGAGATGACGATGCGCTCGGCCTCCAGGTTGTCGCGCAGCATCGCGTCCAGGTCGTTGGCGGGCGGGGTGGTGTAGTCGGTGTGGGAGCGCTCGGCCAGCCTGGCGGGGTCGAAGTCGGGGTCGCCGCCGAGCTGGCCGATCCGCTCGGCGGCGCGCATCGCGTGCTCCATCTCCTCCCTGGCGTGCTCGGTGAACTCGGCCGACACCTGCGCGCGGTCGATGCCGGAGGCGGAGATCGCGTGGCGGGTGTAGCGCAGCCAGCAGACGACCTCGGTCGCGACCACGTCGTTGAGCACCCCGATGACGCGGTCCGACTCGCGCCCGTAGGTGCCGGTGACCGGCCCGTCGTCCATCTTCTGGCGGACCTGCTCGCGGATCCGGGTGACGTCCAGGACGAAGTCGTCGGTCGTGGAGAAGGTTCCCTGCTGGGTCATGGCGAAGGCTCCCTGCCGTTTCGAGGGCGGTGCGCGGACGCCTCGTTGATTCCCTGAGGCGGTCCAAGGGACGGGCCGGACGCGGTAAAGCGCAGCGCATGATCGAGTTTGGCCCCCGTTCCCCGGTGGCCCGTGTCGGCGGCGCGCACGGCGGCGGCCCAGTCACCCGACAGATGCCGCCCCAGCAGGGGGAACGCCAGTATCGAGGGGTCAGCGAAGATCACTTGGGAGGGGTCGAAATGAGCGAGCGGTACCCGGACATCACCCGCGACGACGCCGGTGTCGTCCTCGTCAACGAGTGGAACGTGGGCACCCGCGACCGGCAGCGGGCCGGGGCCGACGCCGTCGCGCGGCTGTGGCGGGCGGGGCCGTTGCCGGAGCACGCCCTGTCGCTGAACCTCTACGTCAGCGACGACGGGACCTCCGTTCTCGCCTACAAGCAGTGGACGGACCTCGACGCCTACCGGGAGTTCGCCCGCACGGCCCGTTCGGCGCAGGCCGGCGAGGTCGCGCCCGGCATCACCCGGCACGAGCCGACCGCGTACCGGCTGTACCGCCACGGTCTCGGCGAGAAGGGGGCCGCGCCGGGGTCCATCGTGATCGTGCAGTTCGAGACGCGGGACGGGACGGCGGCGCGCACGCTGGTGGACACCCTCTTCGACGTCTACGGGGACGAGGAGCCCGGGAAGGGCGCGATCGGGTCGCACTTCCACATCGCCGTGGACGGGTCGCGGATGCTCAACTACGCCGAGTTCGTCGACGCCGCGTCCCACGAGGCCCTCATCACGACCGAGACGAGCGGGAGCAGGCGGCTCACCAGCGTGCTCGCCGACGTGGAGGGCATCACCCCGCTGGGCTTCCGGCGGTACACCCTGCACACCGCCGTCGCCCGCTGAAGGCCCCGCTGGCCGGACGGGAGGGCCCGGCGGTGTTGCAAAAGCCCTGGCCTACGGCGCTCGCCCTGGGGCTCGCTTCTTACCAGGGCTAGGCGAGCGCGGCATCGCTTCGCGATCTGACCCGCGGGCCCTCGCCTCCGGCGTCGGGCCCGCAGGTCAGGTCACGCGCTCGCGTGCGCGGCCGAGGCCCGCTTGGAAACAGGCCCCTAGGCGACCGCGCCGTAGGCGCGGGCGAGGGCGAGGCTGTCCTCGTGGGGGATGTACCGGGTGATGCGGCCGTCCTCCACGGTGAGGTGGAAGGCGAACGGCGTCGCGAACAGCTCGCCGGTCGCCAGCACCCGCTGGCGCATGTATCCGAGGACGACGGCGTCCGGGCCCTCCACCAGGATCCGGTGGACGGTCAGCTCCTCGGCGCGCAGGTGGGTCGGCAGCGAGCGGAAGAACTCGGCGGCCTCGGCCCCGGTGGTGCGGCGTCCCGTCCACGGCACCTCGTCGGCGCCGTAGATGTCCCAGTCCACCTCGTCGGCGAACAGCTCGCCGATCCGGTCGAACTCGCCCGCTCCGGCGCGGCGGAAGAACTCCTCTACGACGTCCCTGGTCTTGCTCATCACAGCTCCTTTCGGTGGCGCCACCATATTGTATTGATCAGTCTAAAACAACTCGGTGCGAGCGGCCCGTTGACCTTGCCGCGAGGTCAACGTGTCCACTGGGAGGGGCCGACGCGACGTCCCAGCCGCCACGAGAAAGGCGTCCGCCATGTCCACGCCCACCCCGTCCCTGCCGTTCGACCGGCCGGATCCCCTGCGGCCGCCCGCCGTCTACGCCGAGCTGCGCCGCCGCGCGCCCGTCGCGGAGGTGACCACTCCGGACGGGCGGCGGGCGTGGCTGGTCACCTCCTACGACGCCGCCGTGGCGGCGCTGACCGACCCCCGCCTCACGATGACTCCCCCGGGCGGCGGCACCGCCGGTGACACCACCCTGTTCCAGGACGGCGAGCCGCACACGCGGCTGCGCGGGCTGGTCGCGAAGGCGTTCACTCCCCGGAGCGTCGCGGCGCTGCGCCCGCGCGTCCGGGAGATGGCCGACGACCACGTCGCGGCGCTGGCCGCCGCCGGGCCGCCCGCCGACCTGGTCGCCGGGCTCGCCGCCCCGCTGTCGCTCCAGGTCATCAGCGTCCTGCTCGGCGTGGCGATCGACGAACGCGAACGCTTCCACGCGCTGGTGGAGGCGTTCGGCGCGGTGGAGCACTCCGCCGGTGACGACCGGGAGGGCGTGGCCGAGGCGCTGCGGGCGTGGAACGAGTTCACCGGATACGCCGCCGGGCTGGTCGCCGCCAAGCGCCGCGCCCCCGGCGACGACCTGCTCAGCGCCCTGATCCGGGTGCGCGACACCGGCGACGAGCGGCTCACCGACGACGAGCTGGTCGGCATGGTCGCCACGCTCGTCGCGGCGGGCTACCAGACGGCCCGCAACGCCATCGCGGTGGGCACGGTCCAGCTCGTCACCGGGGGGCTGCTCGCCGGGCTCGCCGACGCCCCGGGCCGGATGGAGGGCGTCGTGGAGGAGGTGCTGCGCCGGCTGGCCGGAGTGATCGCCGAGCCGTTCCCGCGCTGGGCGCGGACCGGCCTGGAGCTGGCGGGCGCGCCGATCGCGGCCGGTGACCTGGTCCTGGTCCGGCTGGAGGCGGCCAACCACGACCCCGCGTGCTTCACCGACCCCGGCCGGTTCCTGCCCGGCCGGTTCCCGTCCGGCCGGCCGTCCCGCCACCCGCACCTGACGTTCGGCCGGGGGCCGCACCACTGCCTCGGGGCGTCGCTGGCCCGCGTCGAGCTGGCCGCGGCCTTCGACGCCCTCGCCCGGCGGCTGCCCGGCCTGCGGCTCCGGGTACCGCCCGAGGACCTCGACTGGGTGCGCGGCGAGACCGACGCGGGACCCGCGTCCGTCCCCGTCACCTGGTGATCAGGCCTCCTCGGCGGCGCGCCGCTCGGTGGCCTCGATGTAGTCGGCGAGGGCCCGGCGGGAACGGAGGAGGGTCTCGATGTGCTCGTCCAGCACGCGCAGGCGTTCGCGCATGCCGTCCAGGAGTTCGGGGCACGGCTCCAGCTCGGGGACCGTGCCGGTGACGCAGGGGAGCATGAACGCGATGTCGTCGGTGGACAGCCCGGCGCCGAGCAGGCTCCTGATCTGGCCCACGGCCAGGACGGCGTCGTCGCCGTACTCGCGGTAGCCGCCGGAGCCCCGGCGCGGTTTGAGCAGGCCCTGCGCCTCGTAGTAGCGAAGCTGATGCGTGCGGACCCCGGTGCGACGGCTCAGTTCCCCGATCAGCATGCCCGTCTCCCCTTGACCTTCATACCGGTGTGAACGTTGATGATCCTCCCATGTCCGCCCACCCACTCACAGGGAGCGAAGCATGGGTAACCACGAGAACCGCACGCCGGTGACGGTCATCGGCCTGGGGCTGATGGGCCGGGCGCTGGCCGGGGCGTTCCTGCGCGCCGGGCACCCCACGACCGTGTGGAACCGCACGGCGGCGAAGGCCGAACCCCTCGTCGCGCAGGGAGCGAGGCCGGCCGGTTCGCCCCGCGAGGCCGTCGCGGCCGGCCCGCTCGTGGTCGTCTGCGTGACCGACTACGACGCCGTGCGCGAGCTGCTCGAACCGCTGGAGGACGTCCTCGGCGACCGGGTCCTGGTGAACCTGACCTCGGGCACGTCCCGGCAGGCGCGGGAGACCGCCGCCTGGGCGGCGCGGCGGGGCGTCACCTACCTCGACGGCGCGATCATGGCCGCGCCCCAGGGGATCGGCACCGCGGACGCGCTCGTCTACTACAGCGGACCGCGAGCGGCCTTCGACCTGCACGAACCGACCCTGCGGAGCCTCGGCGACGAGGCGACGCACCTCGGCGACGACCACGGCCTGCCCGCGCTGTACGGGGTGGCGGCGACGAGCGTGATGTGGGGCCTGCTGGACGGCTTCCTGCAAGGCGCCGCCCTGCTCGGCACGGCGGGCGTGGACGCCTCGACGTTCGCCGCGTTCACCCGCGAGAACATCGGGACCATCGTCGACTGGATGTCGGGCTACGCGCGGCAGATCGACGACGGCGCGTACACCGCCCTCGACGCCACGATCGAGATCCAGCTCGACGCGATGGCCCACCTCGTCCACGAGAGCGAGAGCGTCGGCGTCAGCGCCGACCTTCCGAGGTTCTTCAAGTCCCTGGGCGACCGCGCGGTGGCCGAGGGCCACGGCGGCGACGGCTACGCGGCGATGATCGAACTGTTCCGCAAGCCGTCGGCCGGTGTCCGGCACCAGCGGCGGGGAGGGGCGTCAACCCACAACGGTTAACGACTGCGTTCCCGTTGGCCTGATCCGCTACGACGGTGCACCGCCGCGACGCCAACGCTATTCCAAGACCCGGGTCCAGGATATCCACGAAATATACGGAACGAAGTTCTACAGTTTCACCGAGTCCGGCCACGGGGATCAAATCCTCGGACCGAAGACATGAAATTCGGCCGAGCCAGTCCCACCCGAAAGGGGGCACACGATGGGCTGGATCACTTCCGCTCTCAAAGTGGCCCAGATAGCCGGACAGATACTCTCCCAGCTTCCCGCGCCGGAAAGGAACGAATTCGACGCGGACGACGAACCCTACCGCCCCGGAGGCGTCGAGGGGTACTGGGATCCCAAGTCGGGAACGCCGTACCTGCGGAGCGTCGCCGACCATCCGATCGGTCTCAACTTCGTGGACTTCATCGGAAGCGAGGGAAACCAGGGATACTCGTCGACCCTCATCCACCTCGACAAGAAGGGGCAGGGCTTCAACCCACGAAAGGAACTCCAGTTCTACCGCAACGGCGAGATGACGGTCTTCGACGCCTCGCCGCAGCCCGCCGGAGCAGGGGACGACGACAACTGGCGGCTGATCTCCTTCGGCGTCGTCCTCATCCTGGGCGCCGCGGCCACGGCGATCGCCGGCGGCATCAGCATCGGGGTGCGCCGCACCGCCGACCGGTCGGAGCTGTTCATCGAACGTCGCGGGACGAGCCTGCGCGAGGTCAAGCTGAACGTACGGGCCGGCACGCTCAAACTCACCTTCGCCGAGGACTCCGCGGCCCTGCTCAGCGACGCAACGCTGGCGTTCGCCCTGCCGAAGGACGCCGACGTCTCCCTCGGCGTCTCCGTGGACGGCCAGCTCCAGGTGGACGAGGCGACCTACCAGGCGCTGATCGAGCCGACCCTCGACCGGGTCGTCGCACTCGACTGAGCATCCGTCCCACCGCACCGAAAGGCGGTACCACAGATGGAGACCACCACACCAGGAACGGAGTCGGTGGGGACACCGAACTTCGACGAGGAGATCCTCGAATCGACGATCAACGAGAAATACAACACCCAGTGCTGGATCAGCAGCGAAAGCGTCGGTGAGAACCTCAGCTACGAATTCCTCACCATGCCGGGAAGTTCCCCGAAAGCGATGGGGCACCAGCTCCTGGTATACGACAACCCGGAACCCTCGATTCCTCGGAGTAAGCGCCCGCGCGCCCAGACCGCGGTGTCCACCAACGACACCCGCGGTTCCGGCTACTTCGAGGACTCCAAAATCGGAATGGCGAGCTACGTCCTCGGCTACGCGACCGGCCCGGGACCCAAGCAGGTGGTCGCGCTGTCCTTCATTCCGGAGAGCGGCGGCAGAATCACCACGATCAATCCCGACCTCAGCAATCTCAAGGTCGGCATCAGCCACGTGAGCGTCGACTACACCCTGGCGCCGGGCGCGCTGCCGAACAGCGACGGAGACTACATCGGGATCAAGGAGGGCCAGAACTTCGTCGACCTGTACTGGGGGAACTTCCTCTGGTGGAACCGGGTCACCTCCAACGACTCCAGCGGCACCGCCTACATCAACAACACCAGCATCCTCCGCGGTAAGAGCTACCTGCTCGGTTACTACAAGTCCGACTACTGCCGCGGCGACCTCGCCGTGGCCTGCCGGTTCTCGGTGAAGTAACCGGATCTCCGACGTCTGGCCGCGCCGTCGGCCAGACGTCCCGCCGCGTCCGGGACGGCCGGCGGAACGGAGCGCGCCGGACGCCGCCGGACGGGCGGGACGGGGACGTGCGTCGCCTCCTGCGTCACCGGACCGTGGCCGCCCTTCGTCGACGGCCGGCCTCGGCCCGGTGGCGCCGGGCGTCGGGGCGGCCTCCGCCCCGACGCCGGACGGTGATCGTGATCTGCGCCTCCCGGGCGACGGGCGGGATTCCCAAGCCCCGTCCCGGCCCCGCGCACCGGTTCCGCGGCGTTCAGACGGCGGTCTCGGGGTGGGGTGCGGGGGTGGTCGCCGGTGGTGCGGGGGTGGGGGCCGGGCGGCGGCGGGGCATGCCGAGGGCGGCGAGCATGCCGGTGAACGCCAGGGTGGCGACCGCGCCCATCGCCGCCGCGAAGCCCTCGCTGAACTCCTCGGCCGACGCGTAGCCCCCGGTGCCCGCGAAGACGGCGACCGCGATCGCGACGCCGAACACCCCGCCGAGGATCCGCAGCATCATGAACGCGCCGGACGCCTGGCCGATCTCCTGGGGCCGCACCGCCCCGACCACCGCCTTCTGCGCCGCGGGCATCGCCATGGTCAGCCCGGCCCCGCCGACGACCAGCGCGGGCAGCAGTTCGAGGTAGCCGGTGCCCGCGTCGGCGACCAGGGCGATCCAGCCCGTGCCGGCCGTCTGGAGCAGCAGCCCGACGACCACGAACGTCCGCTCGCCGTACCGGTCGGCCAGCGCCCCGGCGATCGGCGCGCACACCATCAGCGTCGCGGTCCACGGCATCAGCCGCAGCCCGGCGCCGAGCGGCCCCTCGCCGAGGCCGGTCTGGAAGTACTGCGCGAGGAAGAACAGCGTGCCGTACAGCGAGGCGAACACGCAGAAGTTCGCCGGGTTGGCCGTCGCGAACGCCCTCACCCGGAAGAACCGCATCGGCAGCATCGGCGCCTTCGCGCGCCCTTCCCAGAGCACGAACGCGACCACCAGCGCGGCGCCGAGCACCAGCGCGCCCAGGACCTCCACGCTGCCCCAGCCCGCCGCGTTCCCCCGGACCAGGCCCCAGACGACGCCGAACGCGCCCAGGGTCACCAGCACCACCCCGGCCAGGTCGAACCGGTTGTTGGGGCCGACGCTCTCCTCGACCCGCCGCGCCGACAGCACGATCGCGGCCAGGCCGACCGGCAGGTTCAGCCAGAAGATCCACTGCCAGGCCAGCCCCTCGGCGACGACGCCGCCGACGAACGGCCCGCTGAACGTCGCCAGGCCGGTGATGCCCAGGTACAGCCCCATCGCCCGGCCCCGCTGCCGCGGCGGGAACGCCGCGCTGATCAGGGTGAGCGACAGCGGCAGCACCATCGCGGCGCCGGCGCCCTGCAACGCCCGGGACGCGATCAGGGTCCCGATGTCCGGGGACAGGGCGCAGGCCGCCGACGCCAGGGTGAACACCGCCAGCCCGGCGACGAACACCCGGCGGCGGCCGAACCGGTCCCCCAGCGCCGCCCCGGTCAGCAGCAGCACCGCGAACGTCAGGTTGTAGGCGTTGACGGTCCATTCGAGCGATTCGATCGACGCCGTCAGATCCCTCCGGATCGTGCTCAGCGCCGTCGTCACGACCAGGCTGTCCAGCGCCATCATGAACGACGCCAGCGAGGCGAGTCCCAGCACCCATGCCTGCCTGGACGTCATCCGTCCTCCGTCGGCGCTCATCGTCCCTCCTCGAATCCCGCGCGCAGCGTCCGGGGAAGCCCGAACGCCGCCAGGAGCGAGTTGTCCAGGAACCGCGTCACCGCGGTGATCCGGTCTCCGGCCAGGGTCAGCACGATCACTCCGTGCGCGTGCAGGATCGGCGTCCGCGGGTCGCGCTGGTAGGCGCCGAACGCCGGCTGCCCGTTCGCCCGGGTCGGGACCAGCACGTGCCGTCGGCCGGGGCGGAGCGCGACCGTGGCCAGGAAGTGCCGGACGGTGTCCGTTCCCCGGTACTCCAGCGGCAGCGGCGGCATGGACAGCCGCGCGTCGTCGGTCAGCAGGGCGACGACCGCGTCGACGTCCCCGGCCTCGAACGCGCGGAGGAAGTCCGCCACGATCCGGCGCTCCCGCGGCGAGTCCGGCAGCGGGACGCTCTCCCGGCCGGAGCCCGGCAGCTCCCGCGCCAGCGCGCCGCGCGCCCGTTTCAGCGCGCTGGTCACCGCGTTCTCGGTCATGTCGAGGATGCGCGCCGCCTCGGCGGCCCGGAACCCCAGCACGTCCCGCAGCACCAGCACCGCGCGCTGCCTCGGCGGCAGCTCCTGGAGCGCCGCCAGGAACGCCAGCGACACCGACTCCCTGGTCTCGTACCGCGCCTCCGGGCCGGGCGCCAGGTCGGCGATCTCGTCGAGCAGCGCGTCGGGGTACGGCTCCAGCCAGCTCGGCTCCGCCCGGCGGTGCGACGGCTCGGGCAACGGGACCTCCGGTCGGTAGTCCGCGTGTTCGGGCGGGCGGCGGGCTCCGGCCCGCAGCGCGTTGAGGCAGCGGTTGGTCGCGATCCGGTAGAGCCACGTCCGCAGCGACGCGCGTTCCTCGTAGCCGTCGATGCCGCGCCATGCCGCCAGCAGCGTCTCCTGGAGCAGGTCCTCGGCGTCCTGCACCGAGCCGAGGATGCGGTAGCAGTGCACCTGGAGTTCGCGGCGGTACGGCTCGACGAGCCGGCGGAACGCCTCGCCGTCCCCGCTCCGCGCCAGCGCCAGCAGATCGCCGGACGGCGGGATCCCTCGCATATCGGCTCCTTCTCTCCCGTGGTCCCTCTCGCATGGGTGGACACCGGCGGTACCGGAAAGTGGTCGGTCCGCACAGGTCTTCCCGTTGCGGGCGATACGGGATCGCTCCCGTGACCAGGGTCGGGGATGACCGTTCCGCCCGGAAACGCGCGCCGCGGCGGGGCCGGACGCGCGAACAGGAGATCCCCGGCCCATCCGGTGATCGCCGACGGGCGGGTGTGGTCCACCCGGCCACGGCGCCACGGGGACGGTCGAGCCGGCCGCTCAGGCGGCGGCGTTCTCCGGGTCGATCACGTACACGGCGGGGCCGCTCCTCCCGCGAGCATGCGCGCCGCGAACAGGCGCGGCCCGTCCCCAGCGAACGACACCGACTCGACGGCGAACCCGTCCTCGCCGGAGCCGAGGGCGGTCGGGCCGCCGAGGAAGCGCGCCCCCTGCCGGTTGCGGAACTCCACCCGGTGGCGGCCGGTGCGCGACCGCGCGTGCCCGCCCCTCCTCGGGCGCCCCGGTGAGGGCGCGGGCCTCGACGTCGTAGGCCGTCCACGTCCCGTCGCCCCCGGTGACGGTGACCACGTCGTAGTGGCGGACTAGGCCGTGTTTCAAAGCCCTGGCCCACGGCGCTCGCCCCGGGAGGCTCACACCTCACCAGGTCTTGGCGAGCGCGACATCGCTTCGCGATCTGACCTGCGGACCCTCGCCTCCGGCCTCGGGCCCGCAGGCCAGGTAACGCGCTCGCGTGCGCCGCTGAGGCCCACTTTGAAACAGACCCCTAGGCGGGCAGTGGCCATCCGCCGGGCGCCTCGACGCCGTGGGCGCGCAGCCGGCGGGCATACGGCTCGGGGGCCATGTGCCGGTGGACGTTGATGCGGGCGGTCATGCCGGTTCTTCCGGGTCGGGGCCCGTGCCGAAGGTGGGCAGGGTGGTGTGGAGGGCGGACAGGTGGCGGCCCGCTCGCAGGACCGTGCCATCGGGGCGGACGAGGGCGGCGTCGGCGCGGCCCCGCCGCAGCCAGTCGTGCAGGGCGTCGCCCGGCCGGACGTGGACGAGCGCCGCTCCGCGCCGCTCGATCTCGGCCCGCTGCCAGGGGGACGGCGCGGTGGCCGTGACGACCGCGAAGCGGCCCGCGGCCACGTCGTCGAAGCGGCGGCCGTCGCCCAGCGGCGCGTTCGGGCACAGCCCGCCCGCCAGGCCGCGGCGCAGCGGCGGCCGCGCCACCAGGGCGGACCGGCGCAGCGCGGGGGTCTCGCCGTGCCGGGCCTGGTCCCCGAGGCCGGGTACCAGGTGCAGGCGCGGCGCCACCACGCGGCGCAGCAGGTCGCCGAGCCCGCCGCCCCCGGTCATCGCGACGCCGACCAGCCTGGCCATCCGGATCATGGCGCGGGCGTGGGGCTCGCGTTCGGCCTCGTAGGTGTCGAGCGCGGTTCCGGGCAGGGTTCCGTCGAGCACCCCGGCGAGCTTCCAGGCGAGGTTGGCCGCGTCGCGCATCCCCGCGCCCATGCCCTGGCCGATGAACGGCGGGGTGAGGTGGGCGGCGTCGCCGAGCAGGAACACCCGGCGGTCGCGCCACCGGTCGGCGATCCGCGCCCGGAAGGTGTACTCGGCCACCCGGACGACCTCCAGCCGCGCGGCGGGCACGTCCCCGGTCCACGGGGCGATCAGCGGGTGCAGCCGGTCCATCGTGCGGTAGTCGTCGGCGGTCTCGCCGGGCGCCAGCCGGAACTCCCAGCGGTGGCGGGTCTCGCCGACGCGCATGTAGGTGGCGGCGCGGACCGGGTGGCAGACCTGGTGGACGCCCTCCCACGCGCCGAGGTCGGCGGTGGTGGCCACGTCCACGACGAGCCAGCGTTGCGCGAAGTCCAGGTCCCGCATGGTGGCGCCGATCGCGGACCTGGTCAGGCTGTTGGCGCCGTCACACCCCAGGACGTGGCGCGCGCGGACCGGGAGGCGCTCCCCGGTGGCCCGGTCGGTGACGTCGAGCCGCACGCCGTCGGCGTCCTGGGTCAGGGCGGTGACCTCCGCGCCGACCCGGAGGGTGACGGTGGGGTGGCGCTTGAGGTTGGCCCGCAGGAGCGCCTCCAGCTCGGGCTGGTCGAACAGGCTGGACTCGGGGTAGCCGTGCCTGCCGTTCGCCGTCTCGCGCCGGAACTCCGCCAGCACGCGCCCGGTCCGGTCGAGCAGGCGCAGCCCCGGGCACGGGCGGGAGATCGCGGCGAACTCCGCGCCGACCCCGAGGCGGGCGAGGACGCGGTGGACCTCCTCGTCGAGGGCGACGGCCCGGGGCCGCGGGTAGATCGACTCCCAGCGGTCGAGGAGCAGGCACTCGACGCCGTACCGGCCGAGCAGGGTCGCGGCGGTCAGGCCGGTGGGGCCCGCGCCGACGATGACCACGGGCACCGTCGTCACGGCGTCACCTCCAGGCGCCATCCGAGCGCGTAGCGGCCGAGGACCGCCTTGATCGCCGTCTCGTCGGCCGGCGAGGAGACCTTCACGACCGCCGTGACGGATCCGTCGTGGACGGCGGTCTCGACGTCGCGCACGCCGGGCGTCCCGTCGAGCGCCCCGAGCAGCTCGTCGCGGGCGGCGTCCGCGCGCAGCGCGAGCTTGTACGGCTTGCCGACGTCGGTGAGGGGCAGCGCGTCGACGACGGTGACGGCCTTCGGGACGGCGGCGGGCTCGGTGATCCGCTCGCTCGCCCAGGCGCGCAGCTCCGGCCCGGTCACCTCGGCGCCGGGCGCGAGGGTCACGTAGGCGACGGGGACCTCACCGGCGCGGACGTCGGGACGTCCGACCGCGCCGGCCCCGGTGACCTGCGGGTGGGCGAGCAGGACGTCCTCGATGACGGCCGGGTCGATGTTGTGGCCGCCGCGGATGATGAGGTCCTTGGCCCGCCCGGCGAGGTGGACGAACCCGTCGGCGTCGACGCTGCCGAGGTCCCCGGTGTCCAGCCAGCCGTCGACCAGCGTGCCGAGGCCGTCCAGGACGGGGCCGTGCCCGTCGTGCCCGGTGACGTAGCCGGGGAAGACCGTCGGGCCGCTGACCGCCAGCACGCCGGTCTCCCCGGCGGGCAGGTCCCGCCACGCGCCGTCCGCGCCGATCCGCACCGCCTTGATCCGCTGGTAGGGCAGGCGCTGCCCGACCGTCCCGGGCCGCGGCGCGTCGGGGAACCCGCGCGCGCTGGCGCAGGTCGCCTCGGTCAGCCCGTACCCCTCGACCAGGGGCACGCCGGTGTGGGCCTGGAAGCCGTCCCGGACCGCGCCGGGCAGCGGCGAGGCGCCCACCACGGCGAGCCGCAGGCTGCCGATGTCGGCGTCGACCGGGCATTGCGCGAGCACGGCGTACACGGTGGGCACCGCGCTCATCGCGGCGATCCGGTAGTGCTCGACGATCTTCCAGTACGCGCCGTACAGCGCGGGGTCGCGGTAGCCGAGCGGGCCGGCCCACACCGCGCCCTGCCCCCTGAACAGCGGCGTCAGCACGGTGACCACGAGCGCGTTGACGTGGAACAGCGGCAGGGCCGCGAACACCGCCGCGTCGTCGTCGAGCCGGGAGTCGGCGGCCAGCATCCAGGCGCCGGCGACCTGGTTGGCGTGCGTGTGCGCGGCCAGCTTGGGGGCGCCGGTGGTGCCGCCGGTGTGGAACAGCGCGGCCAGGTCCGACGGGGCGGGCGGGTCGCCGCCGAACGCGGCCGCGTCCTCGGCGGCGGCCAGCTCCTCCAGGTACCCGACGCGCACGCCGTCGATGCCGGGCAGGGGCGCGGGGGCGCCGCGCGCCCCGGTGGGCCGGAGCGCCAGGACGGCCTCCAGCGGGCCG
>NZ_BCQR01000140.1 GCF_001552175.1 Actinomadura kijaniata NBRC 14229 | reverse complement strand
GCGTGGTGCCGGTGGAGAGCGTGGACGCGCTCGGCCGCCCCGCCACCGCCCGGTACGGGCTGCTCGACGACGGGACGGCGGTCGTGGAGGCGGCCGAGGCGGTCGGGCTGGCCGCGCTCGCCGCCGCCGAACGCGACGTGATGCGCGCCTCCAGCGCGGGCCTGGCCGCCCCGGTCCTGGCCGCCGCCCGCGCGGGCGCGCGCCGGGTGGTGGTCTTCCTCGGCGGGACCGCGACCATGGACGGCGGAACGGGCCTGCTCGCCGCGCTCGGAGCCGGGATCCGCGCGGCGGACGGGCGTTCCCTCGACGGCGGCGGCGCGGACCTGGCGCACGTCGCGTCGGTCGACCTCGCCCCCGCGCGGGAACGCCTCGCCGGGATCGACCTGACCGTCGCCGCCGACGTGACGAGCCCGCTGTACGGACCGGCGGGCGCGGCGCGCGTCTACGGGCCGCAGAAGGGCGCGGACCCGGAGGCGGTCGAGACGCTGGACGACGGGCTGCGGCGGCTGGGGCCGCTGCTGGGCGTCGCGGACGCCGCCGGGGGCGGGGCCGCCGGCGGGCTGGGCGCGGCGCTGCTGGCGCTCGGCGCGCGGATGGTGCCGGGCGCCTCGCTGATCGGTGACCTGACGCGGTTCGGGGACCGCCTGGCCGGGGCGGACCTGTGCCTGACGGCCGAGGGCAAGGTCGACGCCAGCACCGACACCGGCAAGACGGTGCGCGCGGTGGTGGACGCGTGCGCCGGGGCGAGGGTGCCGTGCGTGGTGCTCGGCGGCACCCTCACCCCGGACGCGCACCGTCTCTACGACCGCGGCGCGACGGCGGTGCTGCCGATCGGGCCGGGGCCGCGTTCCCTGGACGAGGCGCTGGCGACGGCGGCCGACGACCTGACGGCCGCGGCCCTCGCGGTCTGCCGGCTGGCCGCCCTGCGCCCCGGCTGAGCGCGGACCGACCGAACGGGGCTCAGCGGCGGCGGTTCAGCAGCCGCCGGACGACCAGGGGGCCGACGGTGCCGAGCAGCACGAACAGCCCCGGCACCAGCACGTCGGTCACCGGGTCGCGCACCGGCCGGAACGTCGCCTGCCCGTCCTTGATCTCGATGTAGCCGACCGGGGTGGCCGAGACGCCGCCGCCCCCGCCGCCGCCCGAGCTCTCCTCGTCGTCACGGCCCTCCCCGCCGCGGCGGCGGCCCTGTCCCGCGCCGACGCCGAAGCCGTAGCCGACCCGGGCGACGGGGATCACGGTCACGCCGCCGTACTCGACCGGGTCCCCGTACACCGCCTTCGCGGTGGCGCGCCCGCCCAGGCGTTCGGCGATCTGTTCCACCAGGTGGGAGGCCGGGCCCGCCACGGCGCGCTCGACCTGCTCGCGAACCTCCGCGTCCCGGACCTCTGGGGTGGTCATGTCGTCTCCCTCCATCGGGCCGCCCATGCCTTACTGCCACAATCGCACTCATCGACCGCTGGGGCACCCGTCGGAAGGAACGCGGCCGTTGTCGGACCCGGGAGCAGTTCGAAGCGCGGTGCTGTTCGACCTGGACGACACCCTGTTCGACCACGGCGGGGCGGCGGCGGAGGCGGTCGCGCGCGCCCTGCCGGGGGCCGATCCGGCGCGGTGGGCACGGCTCACGCGGCAGACGATGGACCGTTACCTGGCGGGTGAGCTGACGTTCGCCGAGCAGCGGCGGGTGCGGGTGCGGGCGTTCGCGCGGGAGTCGGGGCTCGGCGAGTGGGACGACGCGCGGGCCGGCGCGTGGTTCGCCGAGTACCTGGCGCGCTACGAGGCGGCGTGGCGGCTGTTCCCGGACGTGGGCCCGGCGCTGGCGGCGCTGCGGCGGGCCGGGACTCGGCTGGGCGTGGTGACCAACGGCGACCCCGCGCAGCAGCGCGCCAAGCTGGAGCGGCTCGGGCTGGACGCGGCGCTGTCGTGCGTGGTGATCTCGGGCGAGGTCGGCGCCGCCAAGCCGGACCCGGAGATCTTCCGGATCGCGTGCGCGCGGCTGGGGCTGCCGCCGGAGCGGGTCACCCACGTGGGCGACCGGCTGGACGTGGACGCCCTGGCCGCGGAGTCCGCCGGGCTGCGCGGGGTGTGGCTGGACCGTTCCGGGCGGGCGGCCCCGCCGGGGCTGACCGTCGAGCGGATCACCTCGCTGCGCGCCTGTCGAGGTGGTCGATGAGGGCCCACTCCCTGCCCAGGAGGCGGGCGCGCTCGTGTTCGTCCAGGTCCGCCAGGGGGTCGGGCAGGGCCTCGGTCAGCGGGACGCGGACCATCGTGCCGGAGTAGACGCGGCAGTTGGAGCACCAGTACAGGCCGATGCAGCGCTCTCCGCCGCGTTCGGTGCGGTAGGTGTGCGCGCGTACGGGGAGATGGCAGGCCGCGCACCGCCACCCGTCCGGGGTCTGCTCCTCCCAGGTGCCCCAGGAGAGCTTGCGCCAGCGCCACCGCTCCCCCTCGAACGCGGGCAGCGGCCCGTCGCACACGGCACAGAAGTAGTGGTGGTCCTTGACGATGTTGAGCTGCCCGCACGCCCCGCACCGCCGGAAGACGTACGCGGCGGTGAACCCGCCGGGGTGCGCCAGCCCGGCGGCGTCCAGGGCCGCGGCGACGGCCGCCCACGAGTCGGGGTCGGGGCAGTAGCCGGTGGACTGGTTGGTGACCTCGACGGCCGCGCCGTCCGCGAACGCGATCTCCCCCGCCGCCAGGACCGGCGCGCCGCCCGCGCACGCCACGTGCTCGCTGCGGCGCGGAGCGAGCAGCAGCGTCCCGTCCAGGGCGACGACGTAGGTGAACGGCTCGTCGGCGTCCCGGTCCTCCAGCCAGCGGCGCAGGTCGCCCGGCGAGGCGACCGCGAAGCCCGTCGCCGCGCCGACGTCCCGGCGCAGCTCGGCGGGGCCCACGTAGGGATAGCGGCGCATGGCCTCCACCGTAGGGCCCTTGCCCTCCGACAAGGGACGCGTAAAGTCCGAGTCAGGACTGCGGAGGGAGGAGCGCCCGTGCTGCGCGCGTTCTGCTTCGACACTCTCGGCGTGACCGTCGAGGACCTCTACCTGCGCGACCCCGACCCCGAACGCGGCGGCGACGAACGCGGCGTCCGCGTCGAGCTCCGGCTGCTGGAGCCGCAGCCCTGGCACGGTTCCCCGAACGCCGCCCAGCGCGTCGTGCTCGACCGGGCGGTGTGGCGCGCCGACTTCCTGGAGTCGGTCGCGGGCGGGCCCGGCACCAAGGACCGCATGCACCACCACCCCGGGATGAGCGACAGCGAGCCGGGCGGCCGGGTGTTCGACGAGACGCTCACCCGCGACCCGATGGGCTGGCTGCGCGCCATGCTCGACGACGTGACCCCGCTGCTGGAGGCCGCCAAGGTCGACGGCGTGGAGCGGCACCGCGCCTCCGCCGGGGCCCTGCGCGACGCCCTGCACGAGGTGGTCGGGGTGGTGGCGACCACGCTCGGCGAGGTCCGCGCGGGCACCCTGGCGACCACGCCGACCCGTTAGCGGCCGGGCAGGATGACGGCGCGGCCGTTGACCTGACCCGCGTGCAGGCGTTCGTACGCCGTGGGCGCGTCGTCGATGCCGTAGGTCTCGACATGCACGTCGACCGCCCCGGCGCGCGCCAGGTCCAGCACCTCGATCAGCTCGGCGCGGCTGCCCCAGTACGGCACCCGCACCGCCGCGTCGTAGGCGATGCCGCCGAACCCGAACCGCGCGACCCCGCCGCCGATCCCGACGAGCGCGACCTCCGCCTCGACCCCCGCGACGGCCGTCGCCAGCGCCACGGTCGGCGGGGCGCCCACGAAGTCGAACACCGCCTGCGCGCCGAGCCCGCCGGTCAGCTCGCGGACCGTGGCGGCGGCGTCGGCGTCCGACAGGACGGTCTCGTGCGCGCCGACCTTCCGGGCCAGCTCCAGCTTGGCCTCGGTCACGTCCAGCGCGATCACGCGCGCCGGGCTGAGCGCCCGCAGCAGCTGGATCGCGACATGGCCGAGCCCGCCGGTGCCGATCACCACGGCGGCGCTGCCCGGCACCAGCACCGGCAGCGCCCGCTTGATCGCGTGGTACGGGGTGAGGCCCGCGTCCGTCAGCGGCACGCTGGTCACCGGGTCCAGGTCGCCGAGCGGCACCAGGTGCCGGGGGTCGTCGACCAGCAGGTACTCGGCGATCGCGCCGGGCGCCCCCAGCCCCGGCGGGTGGACGCCCAGCGCCGCGGCGCGCGGGCAGTAGTTCTCCTCTCCCCGGGCGCACCGGGCGCAGGTCCCGCAGCCCCACGGCCCGTACACCGCGACCGGCTCGCCGACCTCCAGCCCGGTGACGCCGTCGCCGAGCGCCGCGACCGTGCCCGCGCCCTCGTGGCCGAGGGTCAGCGGCAGCGGGAACGGCACCCGCGGCCAGCCCATCACCGCGATGTCGGAGTGGCAGACGCCCGCCGCGGTCACCTTCAGCAGCACCTGTCCCGGGCCGGGCTCCGGCTCGGGGATCTCCACGACCTCGGGAGCGGCCCCGATCCGTCGATACTGAACGGCCTTCATCGTCCCCTCCTCAGCGCGCCGCGTATCCGCCGTCGACCAGGTGGTAGCCGCCCTGCACGAACGACGCCCGGTCCGACAGCAGGAACGCCGTCATCTCCGCGACCTCCTCGGCCCGGCCGAGACGCCCCTGCGGGTGCAGCGACACCAGCATCCTGCGCGCGGCGGCGTCGGCCCCGTTCAGCAGCGGGGTGTCGACGAAGCCGGGGCCGACCGCGTTGACCCTGATGTTCCGCCCGGCGTACTCCAGCGCCGCGCTCTTGGTGAGGCCGACGACGCCGTGCTTGGCGGCCACGTAGGCCGACGCGCCGGGGAAGCCGTTGGTCCCGAGGATCGACGCCATGTTCACGATCGCGCCGCCGCCGTTCTCCAGCATCGCGGGGATCTCGTAGCGCAGCGTGTGGAAGACGCCGGTGAGGTTGATGTCCACGACCCGCCGCCACACCTCCGGGTCCAGCTCGCCGACCGGCGTGGGCGGGACGCTGATCCCGGCGTTGTTGACCGCCAGGTGCAGCCCGCCGAAGGTCTCCACGGTGAACCGCACGGCGTTCGCCACCGACGGGGCGTCGGCGACGTCCAGCGCCACGGCGGCGGCCTTCGCGCCGTCGCACTCCAGCGCGTTGACGGCCCGCAGCGCCCCCTCCTGGTCGCGGTCGGCGACCACGACGACCGCTCCCCCGGCCGCCAGCCGCCGCGCGACGGCCAGCCCGATCCCGGAGGCACCCCCGGTGACCAGCGCGACCCTTCCCCCGAACTCCTCGTTCACGACCGTTCCCCTCCGGGCGCGCACGCGCCCAGCAGTGCCTCGAAGGCGCGCTCGACGGCGCCGGGCAGATCGACCGTCCCGGGCGCGTTCCACCAGGCCCGGGCCCCGGTCCGGAACGCCCCCGCCGCCGCGGCCGCCAGAACGGCCGCGCGGACGTCGTCCGCACCGGTCCGCACCGCGAACACGCGCGCGGTCTCGTCCTCGGCCTCCACGCTGACCTGCCGGTAGACGGCCAGCACCGCGGGCTCCTCGCGGGCGATCCGGAACAGGTCCGGCGCCCCCTCCCGGCGGTGCCAGGCGTCGGGCTCGGCGAGCCAGGCCAGCACGGCGCCGCGGTAGGCGGCCAGCGGGGGTTCGTCCGCGGGCCGGTCCGCCAGCGCCTCGTTGATCCGCGCGAAGTCCACCCGCAGCGGCTCGACGAGCGCGTCCTCCTTACCCGTGAAGTGGCGCGAGAACGTCCGCCGCGACACGTCGACCCGGTCGGCGATCTCCTGCACGGTGACCGCGGCGAACCCGCGTTCCCGCACCAGGTCCAGCGCCGCCTCGGCGAGCGTCCGCCGGGTCCGGTTCACCTTGCGTTCTCGACGTCCCTCCACACCCCCACGCTACCGCCGGAATGTCCCATCGGGACAAAAGTCCCATCAAGACATGTACAAGGAGTGCCCTGGCCGCCGCCCGTGGACGCACCCTCATCGGCGAAGCACAGAACGGCGATGGCACGCCAGCCATCCCCGGCGAAATACTCCGCTGACCCTCGGTCAGCTCTTCGAGACGCGCGTTGACGACGCGCTCATCCGGATCGCCCCCGCACCAAGTAGTCGGCACGGCGTCCCGTCCCGCCCGTTCCGGGCGGGACCTCACTGGTCGGGCTGGCGGGATTTGAACCCACGACCCCCGGCACCCAAAGCCGGTGCGCTACCAAACTGCGCTACAGCCCGCTCACCGCACGCGTCCGCGCCACGGTGACCCGCCGAAGTCTAGTGCCGATCAGCCGCGAACGCCTCGTCCAACCCGGCATTCCCTCGTCCCGGCCCAGAAGAACACAACCACCCGCGAAAGCCTGTACGCTACGGGATGACGATCGCCGGGCCCTCCCGGACCGATCGACGCGGGCGTAGCTCAATGGTAGAGCCCCAGTCTTCCAAACTGGCTACGCGGGTTCGATTCCCGTCGCCCGCTCCACCACTTCCCCAGGTCAGAGCCCTGATCATCTCCGGATGATCAGGGCTCAAGATTTTTTATCACTGGTTCTATCACTGTGACCGTGCGTGATCTTGGCGGATTCCGGCCACCTGACCAGCACCTCAGCGGACCGGCGCGGCGCCGATTGGACATGGCCGCGACATGACCGTTACCGGGCGACGCCCGGCGGGACGCCCCCACGAAGCCGGGGTGATCCCGCCGGGCAACACCTGGTCTCCCTACGTGGTCCGATCAGACGACGAGCGCGGCCTTTCCTCCCCCAGAACCGCTAGGAGCGCGGCGGTGGGAACCCAGTATGCAGCGCCCACCCGGATCAGGCGGCAAGGGAAGCGACCTTCCTTAGCCAGGACGCGCCGTCACGGTGCTGCCCGGCCACGATTAGCCGTTCCACCACCTGGCGCAGCTGGGCGGCGGTGACGGCAAGGACGTCGGCGCCTGGCTCCAGCCGGACCGCATCCAGCAACGCCGCCCAAGACGTCGGTCCGCTCTCCAGCGCCGCCACAAACGAGCAGGGCCAGCCCGGCACCATCTGGTGCCGCCCCTCACCGCAGTCGAAGGTGTGGCAGAACGACCGGTCGGCGCAGGTGGCGACGTCGGGGCGCAGCCAGGGTGAGACATCGACGGCCAGCACCAAGCGGCCGTCGAAGGCCCGCGGCAACGGCAACAAAGACTAAGATAGTTCGACGGAGGCGCTTTCGACGCGACTCGCTCAGGCTTCGAACTATTGCACCTTGTGCAAATGGGCGTCAGATTTTCGTCAGCCAGATCTCCATCTTTGGTTCGTGCGTGAACATGGTCCACCGCTTGTGCTGGTCCAACTAGACAGTAGGAATAGAGGGCGTCACCCTCCTTCCCTTCAGGGGAATAACTCCGATCTCAAATTCATGCAGCTTTGAGCCAGGGACCCTTTTCCCCTTGCCTCCCCCGCCCGCAGAATTGCTCCACCACGACCTCGGCCCGTGCATCCTGGATGTGATGCACGGGCCGTTGTGGTTCAGCGAGCCGCTCAGACTTCCGGGTCAGCCTCGTCCGGGCCGCATGGGAGCCTTTCAGTGGGGGGCGAACCAACACCACATGACTATGCAACGACAGCGATCTTCGACGCGCAGGGCCGCGCCAAACACACCACCCGCCACTTCGTCTGGCTACCCTGCCGAACTGAGGGCCCGCCACCCCATAAAGTAATGCGGCTAAAAGCTTACCGTTTTTCAATCATTCCAATTACGAAGGGAAGTTCCCGCAGGCGCTTTGCCTGGCTCTCGCTCTCCTCCTCAGAAGCCATTTCCTCAAGGAGTTCAATGAACTCCTGGCGATCCACTCCTTCCAGTTGAAGGAGATAGTGACTCATGTTCTCCAGACAGCGGGCCGCAGCAAACGGCTCCACCTGATCCTCATCGGACTCCTCCAAAAACGCCATGGCCTCCAGGAGGGCACGAACCAGAGGTCTAGAGTCCATCTACTCGACCTGCCTCACTATGATAGTCGACACACCTGCAGCCTTCAGAACCCTATTCGCCATATCGAACTTTTCTTGATCTGGCACCTCCCAAACGGCCTGGAGGCCATTATATGCCGCCGTCGCAGCTTGGCGGCGCGCCAGGTCATACATCTTCTCAGTAAATCTAAAACCAAACTTTCTATCAATGATCTCATTTCCGTCAACGCCATCAAATTTCGCCGTTACCATAGTGCCGTCAATGGCAGGCATGGACAGTTGAGGAGCAAGAGCCCTTCTAGTCGCCAGGTCTGAGCGCCCTCCGGCGACACCCGATTGGAACTCGTAAAACTGTTCACCCATACCCCGCTTACCTTTACTCAGATCGCCGCCCTCAGTAACCCAGGTCGCAATCTTCTCGGCATCTGGTTTATCTCCGCAGTTGTGAACAAGTACTGCAACTGCGCCTGCGACCACATAGTAGGTGTGATCTGTGTCGACGGTGAGGTTGTGGACTCGCTGGTGTCGGGTCCAAGTCTTCGTTGAGGTGATCTGAACGCGGGTTCCGGCACTGGTGCGCAGCCACATGCCAGGCTTGAGTTGCCCAGCCTCCACCCATTGATCGATCTCAGGGACCCAGAAGGGGTGGTCTTCGGTGGCGATCAAAGTGGCAGTTTTGATCCCCTTAGCGCCATCGACGTCGATGGCAAGCCGCACCAGGTTTTTTACCCCAGTACTAGCGAAGGTGGACAGGACCGTTTGCGGGCGAGTTTTGCCAGTGCTCGGATCGGTAGCTCGAACCTTGTCGCCAACCTGGAGTTTGTCGATGGGCTTGTGAGAGCCGTCGTCTAGCAGCACCGATGTGCCGGGTGCGAAGCTCTTGGGTGCGCACGTGGAGCCGCTGTTGGTCTTTTTGGTCAGAGAGACCTTATTGGATCCAGTTCCAGATTTACTACCAGCCCCTTTGCCACCGATCTTGGAGGCGATTTTGGGGACGACACGCCTGAACAGGGCGCTGGCCGCCTTAGTAGCCAGGCCGCCACCGACATGGTTGATGCTCTCGGTGATGGCACCCTTGGCTGCGGCTGTGAGGAAACTCGTGGCTGACCATTGATCGCGGGGGGTGTTTTGGGCATGGCTGACGATGCCGTAGACCGCGCCTGCGGCGGCGGCGCAGCCGACGCCGCCCACGCCGGTCCAGCCGATGGCAACGCCGCATCCGACACCGACGGCAGTCGCGGCGATGGTGGCGCTGTGCTTCTTGACAAAGCCGCCGGCGGCATCGGCAACCTTGCTGAACTTGCACTTCCAGCTGGTGCACGGTGGCGGAGCGGGCGGGGAAATCTGCGGCACGCCGGCGGGTCCGCCACCGCCAGTGGACCGAGGCCCCTGTGAGGTAGAGCCGCCCCCGCCGGTACCGCCCCTCGGGTTGGTCTTGTTGTAGCTGGGGGGGTCAAAGCATTCGCGGCCGCCGCCGGGAAGGTAACGGCAGATGTTACCGTCGGGATCGCTGTTGTCGATGGGATTATTGTTGGCGTAGTTGTAGCCGTTCCAGCTGCCGGAGTCCTGGGCGTTGAACTGCGGATCGATGCTGATGAAGCGGCCAAGAGCTGGGTCATACTCACGGGCACCGAGGTGAGTCAGGCCGGTGGAGGTGTCCTTGGTGCCGCCGACGTAGCCCTTGTCGAAAGGTGTGGGCCAGGTGCCGAGAGGGCTGGTGCGTTCAGTGCCGAAGGGGCCGTAGCCGCGGGTGCTCCAGCTGGACTGGTCCAGGGCGTTGATGGTGGTGGTGGCGCTGCCCTGGTAGTCGGGAACCAGAAACTGGACGGTGGAGTTGGACAGGCCAGTGCGGTAGGCGACGGTTTGGCCGCCGTGGGTGTAGTACCGCATGACGCTGACGGCACCGCTAGGTGTAACCCGCACTTCTTGACCGGGCAGATACAGGGTGGTGCCGGTGGTGTCCTTGCGGATCAGGCGGCTGCCACCAGTGTCGTAGATGAAGCTGGCAAGCTCTTTGCCACTGGTGTCGGTGATCTTGGACAGGTGACCTTCGGCGTCCCAGATCAGTTTCTGGCCGGGACGGGTGGTGGTGTTACCGACCTCATCGTAGGTGTACAGGTCGGTGCGACTGTTGGCGCCTTGGGTTTCGGTGACGCTACGCAAAGCGTGCGGACTTTGGGTGCCGCTGTTGCCTAGGGCGGCGGGGTAGGAATAGGTGCGGGTTTTGTCGGCGGTGGGGCCGCCGGTGAAGGCGTGCTGGGTTTCTTTGGTGCGGTTGCCAGCTTTGTCTCCATGGTTGCCACTGGCGTCGTAGTCGTAGCTGGTCCAGTACGGGGAAGGACCGCCGACGGTGGAGGGGGTGGGAATGACGTTCTTGCAGTCTTGTTGGGTGGTGCTCCAGGCCTGGGTAAGGCGCTGGGCGTAGTCGTAGTTGAAGCACTGCCGGTCGGCGGCGCGGCCAGTGACGTTGGTGAGGATCGAGGTGATCGATCCGGCATCGTTGTAGTCGTACTTGGCTTCGACATCGTAGGTGGCGGTCGAAGTCTGGCGTTTGACGGTGGCACGGGTCACCCGCTGGGTGACCTCGTCGCGGTCGAAGGTCTGCCAGATGAACTTGTCCGATGCTGCCGCCAGGGACAGCTGGGTGACATCCCCATGGGAGTTGTAGGTGGTGTCGGCGACATAGGTCGCCAGGCCGGTGTTCCACTCGGGGAGGCCGTCGGCATCGTAGTAGGTGGTGACCTGTTCTTCGGGCAGGCCGTTGGTGCCGCCGATGGCCGGGAAGGTGACCGAACGCGGGGTGCCGTCGAAGTTGTAACTCTGTTTAGTGGTGTAGGTACCCTTCAGGGCGCCCTGGGAGTCGGGAATGGTGATGGTCGAGCCGGTGGGGCGGCCCATGGCGTCATAGCCGAGGACGGCTGAGATGTACTTGTCGCTGCCGACGTGGCGGGTGGTGGTGGCGGGCATGCCCTTGGCCCACGGCAGGGTGTCGTAGGTGTAGGAGGCCAGCAGGGTGGTGCCGTTCTTAACCTCCAACGGGCGACCAAGGTTGTCGTAGCTGCTCGTCAGGGTGGTGCCGCGGGCGTCGGTGGCGGTCTTGACCTGGTCGAAGTGGTCATAAGTGAGGGTGCTGGCGCCCTTGTCAGGGTCGGTGGTGGTGGCCACTCGTCCCCGGGCGTCGTAGGTGGTCTTCCAGGTATTGCCAGCGGCGTCGTGGATCTGGGAGAGGCGTCCGGCAGCGTCGTAGGTGTAAGTGGAGGCGGTGTACGGCCCGTTCAGATCGGCGGTCTTATAGCGGCGGACCTCAGCGAGGCGGCCCAGAGCGTCGGTAATGCTCATCGACGGCATGGCACCCTCGGGCGGGATGACCACGGTCTGCTCGCCCTTGTACTGGTTGGCGGTGGTCCATTTCCTGGTGGACTTGCTGTACAGGGTGCTGGTGAGCAGACGGCCGAGCCCATCGTAGGTGCTGAGCGTCTGGGAGGGGATCTGGTTGTCGTCGGCGCTGGTCAGCACGCCATCGGGGGCACCGGCCATCAAGTAGGGGGCGTTGGCCTTGTAGACCAGGCCGCGCGAGTCGTACTTGGTGTCGGAGACCATGCGGCCGCCGCCGTGGGCTTCGGCCTGGCTCTGGCGGGGACGCAGCAGCCCGTCCAGCAACTCCACCGCAGTGTCGTAGGTGACCGGATCGGTCCTACGCAACGTCTTGGTGGTGATCGACACCGGGTTCCCGTCGGTGGGGAAGGCGTAGGTGTAAATCGTCGAGGGCCGGTCAGGATTGTTCTTGCGCAGGTTGTTGGGCATCCACGCCTTGATCAGGCGGCCCAGCCCGTCGTATTCGGCCTCGGCAATGCGGCTATTTTGGTCAACGACCTTGATAGGGGTGCCGCGAGCCGGATGGTAGTCGGTGGTGGTGGTGAACCCGGCTGGGGTCGCGCCGCCGACGCTGACCGGCGGGGTGGTGACGCTGGTGGATTTCAGCCAGCCCTCGGGTGCGTCGGTGTAGACCGTTTTTGTGACGCGGTCGTCGGTGGTGGTGGCCGGGTCGCCAACGTGGGTGGTGGTGAGGACACGGCCGTAGGCGTCGTGGGTGTTGTGCACCGAGGTGACCATGGTGGAGCGGCCGTCGGACACTCCGGTGGTGGTCTCGATCTTGCGGTCTTCGCCCTTGGTCGGGTGGCCGCCGTAGGTGGTGTCGTCGTAGATGGTCTTGACGTCGGAGATCATGTCTCCGGCAGCCAGGTTGGGTTCGCTGCTGGCGGCGTTGTCGCAGTCGACCGCCACCTGAAGGTCGCGGATCGGCAGCGTCCTGATGACGATCTTCCCGGCGGGCGGTGCGCCGCTGGGGTAGACAGTGCGGGCGCAGGTGTCGTCGGCGGCGGTGGCCGGGTCGCCTTCGTTGTCGACGGCGATGGTGCGGCCGAGGGAGTCGTAGTCGAAGTAGGTCTCGGTGTACTGGTCGTTACCGTCGGCCTTCCGATTACGGATCTTGGTCCATTCGGGCTGCGACCAGCCGGCGTGCACGGTGATGTCATCGCCGGAAAAGGTGTCCTTGAAGGTGCGGGTGGCGGTCTTGACCCATTTGGGTTTGGACACTGAGGCCGACACCTCGTTGGCGTCGGCGAAGGCGCTGTCGAAGGCGCGGATCTCGATGACCGCACCAGCCAGGGCGTTGATGTCGGGGATGCCGCCGAGCAGGTTCTTGGAATCGGTGATGGTGACGTTGGCTGGTGTGGCGCCCTTGCCCTGGTAGTTGCCGTCCATGCCGCGGGCGTAGGTGGTCTCGGTGCGGGTCTGCTTTTCGCCGTTCTGGCCGTCGCCGGCGATGGTGCGGACCTTGGCATAGCCACGCCACTGCGACCAGTGCCGCCACTTGTCTTTGGTCAGGCCGTCGTCCTCGGCGTACCGCCAGGCGGCGCCGCCGACGTATTGGTAGTCGGTGACCTTGTCGCGGGACTGGCCGGTGCCGTCGGCCTCGGTGATCTGGTCGACGACGTACTTGTGGTACCAGTCATCGATGATCTTGCCTTCGGGGTTCTGCCATTTGACCGGGAAGCAGCGTTTGGTGTTGCTCTTGGGGTCGGGCATGTTGCCCGCGTCGTAGACGCATTCGCCTGCGGGGGCGGGTGTGACATAGGGGTCGGAGTAGCGGACGGTGGTGGTCGATCCGGTTCCATTGTTGACGCCGACCAGGCGGGGCCGGTCGTAACCGGGTAGGGCGTCGATGCCGGTGCCGCCGCGGTTGGTGACCACGCGGTTGGGCATCAGCTGACCGGTGAGGGTGACGCGGGGCGCCTTGGTCTCGGTGCCGTACTTGCCGGTCTGGTCGATGGTGTTTAGCCACAGCACACCGTTCTGGTAGGTCTGGCCGAACTCGAACTCATCGACCGGGCTGTAGGTGCCGGCCGTCTTGTCGGTGAGGATCTCGGTGGTGATCTTCGTCAGGCGCTGGCGGTCGAAGAACGTCGGGGAGGCCTTGCGCAGCCCGCAGGTCTTGTCGTCCTCGCAGACCTGGTCGTCAGGGAAGTCGGTGCGGGCGGCCATATCGAACCGCACCCGCGCTGGGGCGGGGGTGGCGTAGGTCGAGCCTTGGCGTTGGCCGTAGTCGATGCGCTTGAGGTAGCCGCCGGAGGTGTACTTGGTGCCGCCGGTGAACTGCTCGACGCGGGTGTAGTTGTTGGTCTCGGTGCCGTAGTAGTAGGTGATGGTGTTCTGGTGCGGGTCGATGACGTGGTCGAGGTTCCATCGCCACGCCTGGTAGCACCAGGCGTCCTTGAAGGCGTCCTTGTGGCAGGGTTCGCTGTTGTCGTCGCCGAACACCGGGACGGTCCAGGCCGAGTTGGTCTCGGTCTTGCCGGTCGACCAGTCGTCGGGGCGGTCCTTGCCGAAGATGTACTGAACGCCTTCCATGGTGGTGACGCGCCACCACTCGCCGTTGTCGTCGCCGTTGTTGGCGCCGGTCAGGCGTTCGATCTTCCAGCCGTTGTCGTTACGAGGCTTCCAGGAGTTGGAGTCAGCGTCATACAGCAGTTCGGTGGAGTGCCCGTTGAGTGACAGCACGGCGTTGTCGCGGCCCCAACACAGATCGCCTGAGACCTGGCCGTCGTCCATGCACGCCTTGTACTTGCGCTCGATCGATCCGGGCCAGAAGGAGAACCCGTCACCGATCCAGGAGGCTTGGGAGTTGTCGGCGGCGGTCTTGCCGTCCACCGCCCCCGAACTGTAGGACAATGCCACTGACGGCACCAGGTCGCCGGGCACCGGCGGAACCCGTACCGGGTAGGACCAGGTGAACTCGCCAGTGTTGGAGCCGGCGTTCCAACTGGAGGCAGGCGTCAGGTTGGTGGCCGACCAGTCGCCGCCGGGGCCCGACGGTCCGGCCTCGGCGGCCAGCACCATCGCTCCCGCCGCGGCAGCCGAGAGTGCAGTCTGCCGCTGGGCGGTACCTTGCTGAGAGGCGGCGGCTGGTACGTCCACATCGGCCGTCAGCGTCTCGGTCTTGGGGTTGTTGGCGGTGGGCAGCGGGGTGCCCTTTTGGCATTCGGGCTTGGCCGGGGTGGTCAGCACACATGCCGGCAGTTGGACCAGGCGCAACCGTGAGGCCCAGTCGCCGCCGTGCGCGGTCTTGAAGCTTCCGTAGTTCACCCCGACCTTGGTACGGCCCGATGTGGGTGCCGACAGGGTGAGCATGAGGCCGTCAGTACCGGCGGTCTTGGCCGTCTTGAGATCGAGGATCTGTACCTGTACCTGCGGCGGCACAGCCTCGGCTGCGGCTCGGACCGTGGTCTGCTTGCGCGGGGTGGGGGCGGTCAGCCAGACCGGCAGCGTCCCTGCCTGCACCCATGATGCGGTCGGAGACTGGGCGGACACGCGGCGCTGGGTCTCCGTACCCGGTGCCCGAACCTTCGACAGGTCGACGGTCTGCCGACCCGCCTTGGGCCACACGGGCGTGGGCCGCTTTCGGCTGACCGGGGTGCCCGCCTGGCCAGGCAGCTTCAACGCGCGGGCTTTGACAGTGCGGCCCTTGACCATGGGTGTCTTCTGAGTGCTGGGGCGGCGCTTTTTGCCCTCCTCCGACAGCTTGGGACGCAGCGCGGCGGCGGCCTCCCCGGCGGTGCCGGCGAGCAGCGTCAACGACGCCGCCACCGCGATCAGCATCATCAGCCAGCGGGCCCTGCCGAGCCTGCTCACCACACCCGTCACTGCCGTCTCACTCTCACCCGTACGTCGCGTATCGCTGTCGTCGAATCCGGATCGATCAGATGCGCCCGTCAGGCCAGCGCCTAGGCCGAGCACCGCCATGCCTGCTCGGGCAGGCAGCCCAGCTTCCATGTCTGGTGCGGCGGCGGCGGGTTGGAATCGGTTGGGTTGTTTTGCACCACCGACGCGCCGTCGCCGATGGCGGCCTCCTTCACCTCGGCAACCAACCCGAGATGCTTGGAGAACAATCGGTACCCTTGGGCACCGTCGCTACCGACCGCTGAGACCTTCCACGCCTGTCGGTCGACATCGATGGAGCATGGCTGCTGCAGCAAGGGCATGCCCTTGGCCTTGGCGGGATCAGATTCGGCAGCGACAGCCAGACAAAGCTGGCTGCTGGAGTTGACCAGGGTGTAGTAACCGTCGCCGCGGTAGTTGAAGGTCCAGTCCTGCCGCGGGGTGTCATCGCACTCAGACTGCACCATCGTGGCCTTGCTGGGGTCGGGCCCCTCGGCGGGCTGCAGGCATCGGTCGCTGCCGGCACCGCGCAACCGGTAGGTCACCGTGTGCAGCTCATGGCGCTTCCGGTCGGTGATCTGCCAGACCTGCTCGTTGCTCAACGGGTTCGCGCACGTCCACTGGTGCACGTTGGACCCGGCGTCAGCGGGCGGATCTGCCACCGCCAGGCACTTGCCGCTGAGCTTGGAAACTAGCCAGAAGCCGATGGACTTCCGGTCGGCCCGCCATCGCTGGCCGTCGCTGCCGTCGCAGTCGCGTTGGCGTACGTTGCGTCCATCGGCGGTGCCCGAGCCGTCGCTGGCGTCCACGTCCAGGCATCTGCCGCTGTTGGGGTTGGTCAGGGTGTAGTACCCGTTACTGTCGACCTTGGTGAATTTCCAGTTCTGGGCGGGGCCTGCGTTACAGGTGCCCTGAGCAACGTTGGCCCCGCTCGTGGTGGCGGCCCCGGTAACCTCCAGGCAATGCCCGGAGCCAGCGTTCACCAGTCGCAGCGTCGACCCGTCGAACTCCGCATGGCGCACCGACTCTCCGTAGATCACTTTCAGGACGGTCTCATCGGGGCGAGCCAGCGGCCACAGCTGGGAGTCGTCGATCAAGCCGTTCCAGTACGCGGCCTTGCCGGTGCCCAGGGTGGTCGCGCCGAACATCAACGATCCGGTACCGCCAGCAGGTGTCCATGTGACCTTGGTGTACGCCAGTTCGGGATCCATGACCGGCGTTGAGCCCTCGCATTCCCCGGGCGGCAGGTCGGGGGAGCATTCCTCTTGCCCACTCGCCTGGGTGCGCAGCCATATTTCTCCCGTCAAGGGGTCGTAGCCGCCCATCAGCGACACCCAGTGCGCGCTCCACGGCTGGCCATCTCCGGCCTGGGCCATTTCGCGCTTGACCTGGCCCGGGATCGTTCCGTCGGCCTTGCGCAGCCGCATCGTCCAGCGACGATCCAGCCAGCCCAGTTCGAACACGCTGCCGTCGGCTGCTGCCTGGCTGATGGCTACCTGGTCGCGGTCGACCGCGGCCAGTTTGACCCAGGTGGAGAACATGAAGCGCTTGCTGGTGTCGACCAGCGGCAGCGTCTGTCCACCGTCCAGCAGCGGTTTGACCTCGCCGAACTGGGAGGTTCCGTTCAGCCGCACCGCACGGTCCAACTCATGGCCTTGGTTGCCGGGCTGCCCCAGCATCGCTCCGCCCGTGAACACTACGTCGGCTGCGGGGCGGGCGGCACCGCTGTCGCCCACGGCCTTGGCCCGGTCGCCGGAGGTCTCGTCCATCGCCCAGCCCGCATCCCGCGGTGGCTGTTCGACCCCGAACTCGTATTTCTTGGTCGGACTCATGTTCCCGGCCCGATCGAAGGCGGTTACCTCCACCCACTGCCAGCCGAACTTCTTGGGTGTCCAGGGCACTTGGAGCGAGGTCCCGGCGGTGACGGGTGTCTTTTTCTCGGTGCCGTCAGAGAACCGGTAGTGGTACATCACGACGTCGCCCGAACCCGACGCCCCGAGGGTGAAGATCCCGGTGGCGTATTTGCGGGCGGCCGCGTCGTATCCGCCCCACTGTCCCTCGGTGTAGCCGGTGGCCGACACCGTCGGCTGGTTGGGCCGTTTGGTGTCCACCGTGTATTCGCACCATGACGACCAGGCGCCGGACAGCCCGGTGTCGTCTTGGCCTCGCACCCGCCACATCCAGCCGGTGCCGCCGTCGGTGGTCGAGGCGGTGTCGACCGGTGCCGTTACCGCGGCATGCACGTATCCGTCTGTGTGTGCTTTCTGGTAGGTGGTGTACTTGTCGACGGCCTCGGCGGGTTTGCCCAGCGGCGCGACCTCGTAGTGCGCGCGCAGGGTCTGTCCCAGGGCGCCACCGGCCGCGTCGCCGTCGTAGTCGGTGATCTTGGCGTTGAGTGTGCGGTCCTTCGACCAGCCCACCACTGGCCGGTTGGTGCCGGTCACGCACTTGTACTTGGTGGTGCCGCCGCTGAGCATGTGCACGTCGGCGGGGGGCATCGGGTACCGGGAGAACTTCACGACCATGCGCGGGTCGACGTCCAGCACCTTCCAGGTGTGGGTGTCGTCGTAGTCCTTGTCGGGGAAGAGCCCGATGGTGAAGAAGTCCCACCTGTGGTCGGTCGCCCACTGCATCAACCGGGTCAGATGACCGTCGATGAACTTCACGTCGTTGCTGCTGCCGTCGTTGCCGCATTCGGGACGCCCCACCTTCACCGAGGCGGTCGACAGCCAGTTGGTGTCCCAGCCCGCCCCCTCGGGGATGAACGCGCTGGGCGCAGAGTTCCAAGTGGTCGTCGAGTAGATGTGGCCGACGTTGAACAGCCGCACGTCGCGTGCCGTACATGACCAGGCATGCAGGGTGTCGAAGGTGATGAACACGTCGTTGACCTTCACCTTGACGTTACCGGACCACTCGTGCAGTTTCGAGGCGTCCATGCGGATGTAGGAGCGTTTGTCGGTGTTGTCCTCGACTTCCCGGCCGGTCGGCAACCGGTCGGGTTTCCAGTACGACTCGTTGGGCCATTGCTTGTCGACATAGGCCCACCCCGCGCCTTGCGAGCCGCCGTCGCCATCGGGTTCACGTTCGGCGTTCCAGGTCTGCCAGGAGGGGTCCAGCACGATCGGCAACCGAGCCGTAGGCGAGGTCAGCAGCTCCCGCTTGGGGATCAGCGCCAGCTTTCCCTCGGTAATTTCCACCTGCATCGCCTCGACCTGGGCCTTGGGGGCGGGGCCTGCCGCGATCTCTTCGGGGGCGGTGCGCGTCGTCTGCGCCGCTCCCCCGTCCCACATCAGTGGCGCGGGGGCGGTGAACACCTCCTTGCCGGTGGAGTCGACGGCCGCCACGCGGTTGTCCGAGCGTTCCTGCAGCCGCAAGCCGGAAGTCCGCACCCCAAATTCAATCTTGGCCAGTGCCGGGTTCTGCGCCGCCGCGGCCGTCCGGATGACGATGTAGTGGCTCCAGCCCGTGGGCGTCGACTTCACCACCACGTCGATCCCGGCGCCTCCGGCATCGACATAGGTCGCGGCCGGGCCGTCCAGTACCGGCGCTGGCAACTTCCCGCCCGGCCAGGTCAGCGTCAAGCTCTTGCCATCCCTGACCATCGCAGCCAGCACATCATCGCCGCCGGCGCCAAAGGAGACCCCGTTGACCGACATCCGCGAGGCGACCTGGCCGCCCTGGCGCTCCAGCGTCAGATCGGCGTCGCGGAAGACACCGTCCCGCTTGACTCTCACCGGCACCGGTGACAGCTCGGCCTGGAACTGGCCGTCCGGAGCCGCGCTGATCTTGGTGGTCTCCGTGGTGCGTCCGGCCACCTCCACCAGCTGCCCCGTTTGCCTAGCCTCAGCCAGGGCTGCGGTCTCCGGTGAGGGGGCCGTCTGCGTCCGCACCGGCGGCACACCCGTCGACGGCGATGCCAAGGCCGGAGGGGCCGCCAGAACCGAGAGGGTCAGGCAGGTTGTCAGAACCAATCCCATGCCACGCTGACGCGCACGTTCACCACAATGCATCGCCAGCGTCAAGCTGGACCGATACATATACCGCCAAGCGGGCATAGGGCACCCCAAGCACGTAAAGCGACCATAAAGCCGCCTCAACGTAGCGTGATCAGTCGGCGAAGTTGAAGATCCCCTCAACCGGCAGAAAAGTGATCTAGATCACTCGATCTTCTTGCGCTCCATGGCACCCACTGGCGCGTCTCTTCTCTCTTCACTCCCCATCCGACCTGAGACTGGAAGTCTCCTGAAAGAAGGCTGGATTGAACCTCAGGATTAGCCGAGTGGGGATGGCTACCAAGCGTCACAACGTCTGCACTCAGCGAACGCCGTCATCACCAAAAGAAGACGCTGCGTGCTCGCGAAAAATTCGCCAAACCCACATCGAACGAAACTCAACACAAAAAGGGTCTGCCGACCAAGCTTCCAGTCGGCAGACCCTTTAACATTTACATGAAATTCTCTGTCAAGGACGGCCTTGGGAACAACTTACATACCCGCAGCGCAACCAAAATGTCTCCGCTAAGCAGTACGCAAACCACCTTAGGGAGTTATCGAAATAGGCAAAGCCCGAGGGGACCGAGATCCACCCCTCAGCTCGCAAGAGTGGCGCCGCCCTGCCCTTGCGACCGCTCAGATCACTTGTTTTGCAGGATCCGCCCCACCATGAAGATCGTGGCGATAAGCGTTGGAAGGCCAAAGGTCCCAAAGGTGATCTTCACCCCTGCCCCCAGCACCAAGTCCACGGCGAGCACACCGGCAAACGCCGCAGCAAAGATCAACAGCCAACCACGCACCAGCACAACTGGAGAGAGGGGAGACTTGCGTGAAGTAGTCATTTACGATCCGTTCGGAGGCAGGCCTGCAGTCATATCAACGGCAGGCACTTCCAGAAAGGGACAGGACACCGTTACCAGCAGGCGCCGCTCTGAACCACGCAGACAATGCCGAGAGCAGAGAGCGCCGGTGGAGAACTCGCCCGTTCACGCGCTTCGGTCACCACGGTTTCACCCTCGGACCGAGCACGCGGCCATCTTGGCCTTCCGGCAATGATCGCGCAATGCCCTTCGCTAGGCAGTCTCGCCACATCACAGCTGCGACCAAGGGCACCGAGAGCGAGGGCAGCCTGGCCTCCGAGCTCAGACGAGCAATCACCCGAGTCAGTGACCCACCGCACACGACTCTGCGAGCAGGTGACGACCTGATTGTCGGTCGGGCCCACTGAGAAGGTTGCTGAAGTTGGCCGTGGGCACCAACGGGTTCTTGGCCGAGTTGAAGCCCCATCCGGGTCGGCTGGAAACTCTGCTGGAGGACATTGTCAAGTTGCGACGGGCCAAGACATCAGACGTGCGCAGCCCGCTGGAGGTGGAGTCCGGCGGGCTACATGTTCATGTCAGGCGGGACGGAGGGTGGACTTCGTCGTTTGGGCGATCAGTTGGTCGGTGATGATCGTCTGGAGTGCGGTGATGCGGGCTTGGGCTCTGGCGAGTTCGCGTTCCAGGTCGGTGGTGTTGGTCTGGTCGTCCTGTGGTGTGGCTTGGGTTGCGGATCTTGTCGAGGGCGTTGAGGACGGTTCCGTCGGCGTTGGGGAGGGTGTGCAGGTAGCGCTCGGTGGTGGAGATCTTGCGATGGCCGAGCCGTTCCTTCACCACCTGCAGGTCGGCGCCACCCGCCAGGAGCCAGGAGGCGTGGGCGTGGCGCAGGCCGTGGACGCGCGGTGACCAGTCCAGGTCGGCGGCGTCTCGGGCGGGGTACCAGCAGTGCTTGCGGAACCAGCTCGCCGAGATGTGCGGGTCCTCGTCGACGGTGCGGGGCTTGCGGGGGTTGTCCTTGCCTTTGGCGCGGCGCTTGGCGCGGTAGGTGGCGCAGGCGCCGCGGCAGCGGTCGCACTTGCACTTGCCCAAGTTGTAGGCGGTGATCGCGCCGTGGGTGTAGGTGCGACCGTTCGCAGCTTCGAAGGTGAGGCTTTCGGGGGTGACGATCTCCAGAGCGGGTGGTGGTGTTGGGCGGCGGCGGGCGAACAGCAGGTCGCCCGGTTGCAGGCCCTCGGCTTCGATGTGGGCTTTGAGCTTGGCGACGATCTGGGCGCTGAGCTTGATGCGGCGCCAGCGTTTGCCCTTGGGGTACTCCTTGATCAGGAACCGCTTGCCTTCGGGGTGGTGCTTGCGGACCAGCTGGACGACGGCTCGGCTGACGGTGAGGATGCGGGTGGGGATGTCGAGGTCTTTGACCCGCAGCTCGGTGAGCTCGCCCCAGCGCAGACCGCTTTCGATGTCGGTCTCGATGAGCAGTTGGGCGTCGGCGTCGGGCAGCGCCTGGTAGATCAGGTTGAACTGCTCGGGGGTGATGGTCTTGCGGGGCTTTTCGGGGACGGGGTCGGTCTCCACTCCCCTGCTGGGGTGGTACTCCAGGATCCCGTCGTTGACGGCGGTAGTGAAGATGGCGTTCAGGATCGAGGTCTTGCAGTACCTGATCCGGTGAGCCGGGACGCTGCGCTCCTTGAGATGGGTGATCCAGTTGCGGACGGTCTCGGAGCTGATGTCCTTCAGGCGCATCTCGCCGAAGAACGGCATGATGTGCGCGTTGATCGCGTAGACGTAGTCCTGGCGGGTGCTCTCCTCGATGCGGTGGTTGGGCAGCCAGGTCGCCTCCACATAGACGCGGAACCTCTGTTTAGCACGTCTTGGGCCTCCCCGTTTTCCTTCTGCGATGCGTGCTTCGGCGCGCTGCCAGGCCTTGTCGGCTTCCTTGAGGGTGGCGTAGGTGCCGGCCGTCTGGCGGACGCCGCACGCGTCCTCGTACAGGGCTTGGTAGCGGGTCTTGCCGTTCTTGCTTCGTCGCTTTCGAGTGAAGCCCATTCGAACCTCCTTGAGAGGATGATCGTTTGTCACTTATCTGTCACTGGATCATGAGTGACAGAGTGACACGGGAATGGATTCCCCGGCACGATCATATTGGCTCTGAACTGCAGGTCAGCAAGAAATCAGCAAGTCGATGAGGAGGTGAATTGGACAGAAATACCTTCTTTCAAACTGGCTACGCGGGTTCGATTCCCGTCGCCCGCGCCAAAATTTCCCCAGGTCAGAGCCGTGATCATCTTCAGGATGATCACGGCTCTAGATTTTTTGTCGCTTCTTCGTCGCTCTCCGGTGGCCGAGCTGAACAAGGTCCGAAGCCTGTGCCGGCCGCTGCTCTTCGCGTCACCGCTGTCCGGCCACGGCGGCTCGGTCGCGTGGGTTCCTGGGAGCTGGCTACACCATGCACGCGCCCGCTACCCGGATGGATCAGTGGGTCCCGGGTGAGCAGGCTGGACGCATCCGGATCCCCGTTCAGGAAGGGCCCCTCTGTGTTCAGCTCCATCCCTGTCCCTGTGCGCCGCCATGCGGTGCGAACCGCCGCTGTGACGCTGGCCGGCGTGGCGGGCGCGACCATGATGGCCGGCAGTGCCAACGCGATCATCAACGGCGGGGAGGCCACCGAGCCGTACCCGTTCATGGCGACGGTCCCGGTGACCTACGACGAGGCGGCGCCGCCGTTGAAGGCCACCTGCGGCGGCTCGCTGATCGACCGGCGGTGGGTGCTGACGGCGGCCCACTGCCTGGTGGAGACGCGGGCCGACGGCACCGTGCGGATCGGCAGCCGGCAGCGCACGTCCGGCGGCACGGTCCGCAGGATCGAGCAGACGGTGATCCACCCGGGATACCGGGTGGGCGACGGCAGTACACGCCCCAACCACAACGACATCGCGCTGATCCGCCTGGACCGTCCGGTCGGCCGACAGCCCATCGGCCTCGCTCACCGGCCGGGCCGGCCCGGCACCCCGACCCGGCTGCTGGGCTTCGGCACCGTCGTCGAGTCCCCCGACTACACCAAGTGGGTCTTCCCCGAGCGGCTCCGGCAGCTCGACACCCGCCTGGGCTCCGTCGCCGAGTGCGCTCCCGGCTATGCCGACCGCACCAGGCTGTGCACCATCAGCCGGGTGCCCGATGCCATGGCCTGCAACGGCGACTCCGGCGGCCCGCAGATCCGGCGGGGCCGGCACCGCGCCTGGGAGCTCGTCGGCGTCACCTCCGGTCCCGGCGCCCCGGGCGTGAGCTGCTCGAAGGGGCCGGGGCTCTACACCAGCGTGCCCGCCTACGCCCACTGGATCCATCGGACCATCGGCAAGAACGGCTGATCCGACCTGCGCGAGCGCGGTGGGGAAGCTTGCGGGTGAGACATCTCGCAGGCTCCCTTGCCGCACGGCGCGACCGGCTGCTGGGCCTCCGGAGATCCCGGCTCGGAGCCCCGGTCATCCGTGGGAGGTCCAGGGCTCGCGAGCTTTCTCTACCGGCACTGTGTGGGTCGTTGGGGGCTCTCGTTGATACCTGGGGGGCAGGGAGGGGTTGGTCCTGTGGCGTGGTGAGTGTTAGGGACGGCGGCTCGTAGCGTTCGGCTACACGTTCTCTCTTCGGGAGGCCCATCGTGGTCGAGCACACCAGGAGAACCGTCCTTCGTGGCGGCACGATCGCCGCGGCGTCCGCTCCCCTGGTCGGGGTCCCCTCTTTCGGGGAGGCGTCCGCGCGGGGGCCGGTGGCCGTAGGGCCGGGCGACCCGCGCTATCCGTCGCTGGTGCGCCGTGGTTACAACCGGCGGTTCGAGGGGCGGCCTGAGCAGGTTCATGTGGTGCGCTCCACCGAGGACGTCGTGCGCGCCGTGGGCGATGCCGTGCGGGCGGGACGGCGGGTCGCGGTGCGCGGTGGTGGTCACTGTTTCGAGGATTTCGTGGACGACCCGGCCGTCCGGGTGCTGATCGACCTGTCGCAGATGGCGGCGGTCGGGCATGACCGGCGCCGCGATGCCTTCGTGGTCGAGGCGGGGGCCACGTTGGGCGAGGTGTACCGGCGGCTGTACCTCGGGTGGGGGGTGACCGTACCGGCGGGCACGCATGGCCAGGTCGGGGTCGGCGGGCATGTCAGTGGCGGCGGTTACGGCGCGCTGTGCCGCCTGCATGGCCTGAGCGTCGACTACCTGTACGCGGTGGAGGTCGTCGTGGTGGACCGCGCGGGAAGGGCCCGGAGCGTGGTCGCCACGCGGGAGCCGTCCGACCCCAACCGGGACCTGTGGTGGGCGCACACCGGGGGCGGCGGCGGGAACTTCGGTGTCGTCACCCGTTACTGGTTCCGGTCGCTGCCCGCCCCGCCGCCCACGGTCCTGGACTTCACGCTGCAGTGGCCGTGGGAGCGGCTCGACCGTGACACGTTCGTGCGTCTGCTGCGCAACTACGGCCGATGGGGCGAGCGCAACTCGGCTCCGGGCTCCCCCGCGGCCGCGCTCTATGGCGAGTTCTCGCTGACCAGCAGGCCCAGCGAGGCCATCTCGCTGTCGGGACAGGTCGCCGGCTCCGGCAGGGTGCTGGACGAGCTGGTCGCCGCGCTCGGGCATGGTGTCGAGGCGCGGCCCGTTCGCCAGACGTCGACCCTGCCCTGGCTGACGGCGGCCGTGCACGGCCTCGACGGCGGTCCGGGGCCCTTCTACCGCATCAAGATCAAGTCCGGTTACCAGCGGCGCGGCTTCACCGACCGGCAGTTGGTCGTCATTCACCGGCATCTGACGAGGTCGGACTACGGCCACCCGTCCGGGCAGATGTTCGTGAACACCTACGGCGGGCGGGTCAACGCCGTGCGGCCCGGCGCGACCGCCGTCGCGCACCGGGACTCGATCTTCAAGGTCGGTTACCTCGTCGGGTGGGAGAACGCGGCCGAGGACGCCCGGCACCTGGCATGGATCCGGGAGTTCTACCGCGATGTGTACGCCGACAGCGGCGGGGTCCCAGCCGACGGCGCGTTCATCAACTACCCCGACAGCGACCTGGCCGACCCCCGGTGGAACGCCTCGGGCACCCCGTGGCACGCCCTCTACTACAAGGACGGCTACGCCCGCCTCCAGCAGGTCAAACGCCGTTGGGATCCCCGCGACGTGTTCCGTCACGCCCTCTCCGTCCGCCCCACGTGAGATTCGCCGTCGTGGTGGTCGATATCGGCGCGGAGCAGGTCGAAGGCGTCGGCGAGCCGGCGCACGCCTGGCTCCTCGACCGGGTAGTGCCCGGCGTTGTCGAGGACCACCAGACGCTTGGGCGCGGCGATGCGGTCGAAGAAGGCGCGGCTGAGCCCGATCGGGGTCCACCGGTCCGCGCCGGGGTGGGCCAGCAGCACCGGGCAGGAGGTGAACTCCTCCGGCTCGATGGCCGGGGCCGACTCCAGATAGCTGCGGACGAAGCCCAGCGGCACGCGTGAACCGCCGCCGAGACGGTCGCGGGCGACCAGGCGCACCAGGGCGGGATCGTTGGCGATCGCGTTCATCCTGGCCACCAGCCGGATCGGGACGCGCAGGTCGTCGATGACCGGTGCCAGCAGCCGCATCAACGGCAGCGTGGCGGGGACCAGCGACCGGTGCCGGCCGACGGCGGCGCGCACGGCGTCCCGGCGGGGGTCGAGCAGGCAGGTGGCCACGACGGCGGCGGCCAGCCCGGTCCGGGCGGCCACGTCGTAGGCGAGCATCCCGCCCATGCTCGCCCCGAACAGCACCAGCGGGCGCGGGTCGGCGGCCTTCTCGGCGGCCACCAGGTCGGTGACGCAACCGACCCAGTCGGGGTAGCGGACGCGGCCGGGGCGGGGCACCCGGGTGCGGCCGTAGCCGGGCAGATCGGGCACGACCACCTCCAGGCCGAGTTCGGCGGCCATCCCCGCCAGCGGCCAGAGCGCTCCGGCGTGCCCGCCCGCGCCGTGCAGGACCAGCAGCCGCAGTGCGGCGCCGGGACGCTCCACGCGTTCGACGTGCAGGTCGAGGTCGCGCCATCGCCACCAGGTCGAGCGGGGCCGCAGGCCGGGGGACGGCCGGAGGTCTTCGGGGAGGAACCGCAGGTAGTCGTCGCGCATGTCACAATGATTCGAGCAATATTCGAATCTGACAACTCGACTTCGGACGCCCATGTCGACACCCCGCCACCGGCCCCGCCAGCAGCGGTCACGCTTCACCTTCGACGCGATCCTGGACGCTGCTGCTCGACTTTTCGAACGCGACGGCTACGCGGCCACCACCACCAACAAGGTGGCCGAGCTGGCGGGGGTGTCCATCGGGACCCTGTACCACTACGTCCCCAACAAGGACGCCCTTCTCTACGCCCTGGCCGAGCGGCACATCGGCGCGGGCATGGCCGCGTTGTCCGAGGTGTTCGACGGACTCCGCCGCACGGAGCCGCCGCTTGAGGACACCGTCCGCACGCTGGTCGGGGCGGTGGCCGCGCTGCACGGCGCCGAGCCCCGCATGCACCGGCTGCTGTTCGACCAGGCGCCCCGGACACCCGAGGGGGTAGGACGCCTCCGTGCGCTGGAGGAATCGTTGGCCGCCGAGGTCGAGTACCACCTCAGGCGCCTCGGCGTCGGCGGCCCGGACCCCGGCCTGACCGCGTTGCTGCTGGTCCAGGCCGTCGAGGCGCAGGTGCATGGAGCCGTCCTGCGGCCACCCGCCGGCCGGTCCACCGACACCTGCGTCACCGCGGTCACCGAGCTCTGGATCAACGCCCTGCGCACCCGCCCGCCGGCCTGACCGGGATTCACCGCACGAGAACGCGCCGGGGCGTCCCTGTCCCCCGTGCGAGCTACCGGCGAATGTCCTCCGTGCGGGGAAGATCGCGGGGCGTCGGTTCCCTAGCGTTCCTCTGGCCGCGGTGATCGAGCCGCGGAATCCCGCAACGGAATCTCGCAAGGAGTCGTCGTGCGGTTGTTGAAGCAGCTCCTGCCCGTCGTGGCGGTCGCCTTCGTCGGCGGCCAGGGGGCCATGGCGGTGAAGGACAACGCGGTTCTGAGCCTGGTCCTCGGTCTCGTGACGGCCGTGGTCGCGGTGCTCGTGTACGCCTGGACGGTGCGGTGGTCCGAGCGCCGGGCGCCGGTCGAGGTCGCCGCCCAGGGCGCCGTCACCCGTACCGTCCTGGGGACGCTGATCGGCGTCGGGTGGTTCGCGGCCGTCATCGGGAACATCGCCTTCAACGGCGGCTACCGGGTCGAGGGCTTCGGTGAGGTCGCGGGCCCGGTCGGCCTGTTCGGCTTCATGGCGGCCGCCTCGGTGACGGAGGAGCTGATGTTCCGCGGCGTCCTGTTCCGGATCACGGAGGAACGCGCCGGCACGTGGGTCGCGCTGGTGCTGACCAGCGTGCTGTTCGGCCTGTGGCACATGCTCAACCCGGACGCCACCCTGTGGGGCGCGGTCGCCATCGCGCTGTCGGCCGGCGGGGCGCTCGCCGCCGTGTACGCCGCCACCCGCAGCCTGTGGGTGCCGATCGGCCTGCACTTCGGCTGGAACTTCGCCCAGGGCGGCGTCTTCGGCACCGCCGTGTCGGGCAACGGCGAGAACGCCGGGCTGCTGCGCGGCGAGCTGTCCGGTCCGGACCTGCTCACCGGCGGCGAGTTCGGTCCGGAGGCCAGCCCGCCCACGGTCCTGTTCGGCGTCCTGCTGACGGTCGCGTTCCTGTGGCTGGCACGCAGGCGGGGCAACCTGGTCTCCCGCGGGGGCGGCGCCCCCGCCGCGGCCGCTAGCATTGCCCGGTGATCGACCTGCGGCGGCTGCCGGCCCGGTGGCGGCGGTGGGACGTGACGGTCCGGGACCTCCCGCTCGCGCTGCTGCTGGTCGTCATGTCGTTCCTGCCGGTACTGCGCGGCCACGAGACGCAGGTCGGTGAACTCCCGGCCCGCCCCTTCGACCCACCGGCCATCGCGGCCCTCGCCCTCCTGTGCCTCCCGCTCGCCGTGCGCCGACGGTGGCCGGCCGCGTGCCTGGGCCTGGTGTCGCTCGGTTTCGTCGTCGCGGAACTCCGCGGCTACCACATGGTCGCGGGGACCGGGCTGCCCATCGCGCTGCTGAGCGCGGGCGCCCATCTGGAACGCCACCGGCGTACCGCCGTGGTCGTCCTGTCCGCCGCGTACGCGCTGCTGGCGGTCGCGCTCGACCGGCTCGGCGGGGCCGAGCGGCCGGACGGGTATGTGGTGTTCTTCGTGGGGCTGGCCGTCAGCTGGGGCATCGGGGCCTGGCTGCGTTCCACGCGGGCCGCCGAGGCCGAGTACCGCCTCCGCGTCGCCGAGGCCACCCGCGCCGCCGAACGCACCCGCATCGCCCGCGAGCTCCACGACGTCGTGACCCACCACGTGACGGCGATGGTCGTGCAGGCCGAGGCGGCGCGGTACCTGACCGCCGCGCCCGACCGCCTCGACGAGACCCTGAGCGCCGTCACCGACACCGGCCGGCGGGCCATCGCCGATCTGCGGCACCTGCTCGACCTGCTCAACCCCGACCACGACGCCGCGCGCGAAGACCGTGTCAGGACGCCGTCCACCGGTGACCTGCGCGCGCTGGTGGAACGGACGCGCCAGGCCGGGCAGCCGGTGGAGTTCACCGAGGAGGGCGAGCCGGCCGAGTCCGCCGGCAGCGCCGAGTTCGTGGCCTACCGGGTCGTGCAGGAGGCCCTGACCAACGCCCTCAAGCACGCCCACGGCCACCGCACCGTCACCCGGGTGCGCTACGGCGAGAAGGAGATCACCGTGGAGGTCGGCACCGACGGCCCCGGGAACCGGGCCGCGTCCCTCGGCGGGAGCGGGCGGGGCCTGGCCGGGCTCCGCGAACGGGTCGACGCCCTGGGCGGCGAGTTCAGCGCGACCGGGCGGGGCGGCGGCGGCTTCGTCGTGCGGGCGCGCATCCCCGCGGGAGGCCCGTCGTGACCGCGCCGGTGCGGGTGCTGGTCTGCGACGACCAGGCGCTGATCCGCACCGGCTTCGCGACGATCATCGGCGCCCAGCCCGACCTGGAGGTGGTGGGCGAGTGCGGGGACGGGCGCGCCGCCGTCGACCTGGCCCGGCGGCTGAGGCCGGACATCGTCGTGATGGACGTGCGGATGCCGGTGCTCGACGGCATCGAGGCGACCCGCCTGCTGGCCGGCGCCGGGGTGCCGGACCCGGTCAAGGTGCTGGTGGTGACGACGTTCAACCTGGACGAGTACGTCTACGAGGCGCTGCGCGCGGGGGCGAGCGGGTTCCTGCTCAAGGACGCCCCGCCCGCGCAGCTCCTGCACGGCGTCCGCACCGTCGCCAGCGGCGCCGCGCTGCTCGCGCCCGAGGTGACGCGGCAGCTCGTCGGCCGGTACGCGGCGCGGATCCGTCCCGCCGGGAGCCCGGCCGACGCCGCGCTGACGCCCCGCGAGCTGGAGGTGTTGCGCCTCATCGCCGAGGGCCTGTCCAACAGCGAGATCGCCGCGGTGCTGGTGCTCAGCCAGGAGACCGTCAAGACCTACGTGTCGCGCATCCTCACCAAGCTCGGCCTGCGCGACCGCGTGCAGGCCGTCGTCTACGCCTACCGCAACGGCCTGGTCACCTAGCGTGCCGCCCCTGAGGGGCCCGGTTCCCCTCACTGTGATGGACTGGGTGTCGCAGGCTCCGCCCGTCCGAATCTTTCCCGTCCCACGGAGGCACCGGTATGAGGGGGAAGCGCCCGCCAGATCCCGTTCTCCTGAGCCCGGACCAGGTCTGGCAGGTGATCGACGCGCAGCGGACGAGCCTGGCCGACCTGCTGGAGGATCTGACCGATGACCAGTGGAGCCGGCCGTCGCTGTGCGCGGGCTGGACGGTCCGGGACGTCGCCGCGCACCTGACGCTGCAACAGCTCGGCCTGACCGACATGATCGGCATGATGCGCGCGTGGCGCGGGAACCTCGACCGGACGATCCAGCACGCGGCCCGCCGGCGGGCCGCCGCGCTCTCCACCGACCAGATCATCGCCCGGATCCGCGGCACGGTCGGGTCCCGGCGGCACAATCTCGGCGTCACCCCCCTGGAGACGCTCACCGACATCCTCGTCCACGGGCAGGACATCGCCGTCCCGCTCGGCCGCCACCACGAGATACCGCCCGCCGCGGCGGCCGTCTCGGCCGACCGGGTCCTGTCCATGCGCTGGCCGCCGCCCCTTCCCGCCGCCCGGCGGGTGAGGGGGTTCCGGCTGACCGCCACCGACATCCACTGGAGCACCGGCGACGGACCGCGCGTCCAGGGCCCGATGAGCGCGATCCTGCTGGTCTGCACCGGACGCGCGGCCGGCCTGCGGCAGCTGTCCGGCGAAGGCGTCGCCGACCTCGCCGCGCGCCTGTCGGTGCCGGGAGCGACCGGCCGGCCGTCCTGACGACGCGCGGGCTCCGCAGCTCAGAGGTGGCAGCTCAGAGGTAACGGCCCACGACGTCGACGATGCGGCCGTCGCGGACCAGGAAGCTGTAGGTGAAGCGTTCCTCGCCGCCCCTCCCGGTGTCGAAGGTGAAGGTCACGGTCAGGCGCTCGCCTTCGGCACGACGGGCTGTCTCGTGGTACCGGCCGCCCGCGTCCGTCACGTCCGGTTTGAGGAAGCCGTTCACGATGTCGGCACCGGTGAAGACCGTTCCCGCCCGGTCGAAGCGCGCGTCCGGGGCGAAGATCTTCCGCAGGGTGGCGACGTCGCCGCCGTTGGCCGCCCGGATGAAGGTGTCGACCACGGCCCCGGTCCGGTCGCCGGGCGTGGTGGTGGCGGACGCGCTGCCGGTGGCGGACGCGCCGCCGTTGGCGGCGGGCGGCGGGGGCTCCTGGCCGCAGGCGGCGGTGATGGCGGCGAGCGCCACCACCGCCAGGGCGCTGGTCCTCACGCGAGCCGATTCGGGATCGGGGCCAGCTGGTAGTTGGCCCAGACGAAGGCGTCCATCTGGTGCTGGTCGCCGGAGAGGTTGACGACGCGGTCGACCTTGCCGTCCGGGTTGAAGTGCCACACCAGCGCCCACAGGGTGTCGACCTTGCCGACGCCCTGGGTGGTCCAGCCGCGGTGGATGTCCACGACGTACTCCTGGTCGGCCTCCAGGAAGACCGGATCGGCCTGGAATCCGGCCTTGCCGAGCTGGGACAGGAAGGCCGCCACCTCCTCGACGCCGTGTTTGACGCCGGAGAGCGGGTGGTGGCCGGGGATGGTCCACTCGATGTCGTCGGCCAGGACCTCGCGCATGCCGTCCAGGTCATGGGCGGCGTAGGCGGTGAAGAAGCGCTGGATGGCGTCGATCTTGGGGTCAGGCGTGCTCATGGGGTTCTTTCTGCAGGTAGCGGATCTCGGCCAGGCCGAAGGTGGTGCCCGCGACGATCGGGTCGAAGTACTCCCAGTACTCGCGGATCCGGCCCGCCTCGTCGAAGGAGAAGACGCAGATGTAGGCGTTGTCGTACGTGCCGTCGCCGCCCTTGAGGACGTTGTCGCCGTCGAAGCGGGCGATGACGGTGCCGGTGCGGCGGTCGGTCCAGATGTCCCGGAGAGGGAACCCCCTCTTCGCGAAACGGTCCGGGACCGCCTTCCAGTTGTCGTAGATGGCCTCCTTGCCGTGCAGATGACGGGGGAACATCTCCGTGCCGTAGGGGTAGTGGTGGTCGGCGTCCTCGGCCCACAGCTCCATCCACGCCTCGATGTCCCCCTCCTCCAGCAGCCGCAGGAAGGTGCGGACGGTGGCGACGTTGCGTTCCTCGACGCTCGCCGCGGCCCGGTCCGCCAGCCAGGGGTAGCGCTCGCGGTCCCGGCCGGCGTAGTCGGGGTCCAGGTAGATGAAGCACCGGTGGATGAGCCAGTCCCGGATCTCGAAGACGTCGCAGAAGCGTCCGGCGCCCCACTCCGGGTCGCCCGCGCGCCACGGGCCGTCCCGGTGCTCTCCCCGGCTGGTGCCCTCGCACACCACCATGTCGCCGGAGATCACCCAGTTGAACGTCGCGTAGTCGTGCCGGATGACGCGCACGAGATCCCCGACGTCGGCGAACATCCTGGCGATCTCGTCCTTGCCGGTCGCCAGCCCCCACTTGGGGAAGTACACCTGGGCGTCGTCGGCGAGCAGGTCCAGGATGCCGCCCCCGTCGGAGGTCACCCCGCCCCGGTCGAACGCCTTGAGGTATTCCAGCGCGACCGACTTGCGCTGCTCGTCGGTCATCGTCTGACGGGTCAGTGCCATCGGCGCTCCCCTGCCTTCGGCGCGGCCGGTGGGGAACCGGCGCCGGTGAGAGCGAAGCCGGTGACCAGCGCGCGGACGGGGGCGGGCCCGTCAGGAACGCGGCGGTTTCGGGAAACACGGTTCACACGGGCCAGGTTTCCGGAAACCCCGCCCTGTCCGGGAGGGCGAAAAGCTGCACGGTTTCGTGCAGGGAAATGAACGTCACGACCGGTCACGGACGTGACCCGCATGCCGCCCGATTGACGGTCGCCAGGTACCGGACCGGCCCTGGTGACCTGGTACGGGTCGCCGGGTGGACGCCGTGGGGAGAACGTGCGGCGTGCGGGGGCCGAGCCGGGTTGCGGGGGGTCGCCGGGCGGAGGAGGGGTCCGCGCGGGTCAGGGCCCGGACGGGCGGGATGGCAGACTGCGGGGGTGATCGATGATCTTCCGGTCGGGCTGCGGGCCCGGCACCTCTCCGAGGGCGACCATCGGCGCGTGCTCGCCGTGCTGGACGCCTGGTGGGGCGGCCTGAAGGGGGAGGCGGGGGCGGCCGAGCGCGCGCTGCTCCTGCCCCGGCTGTACTTCCAGCACTTCACCACCACCAGTTTCCTGGTCGAACGCGACGGGGGCGAGATCGCCGCGTTCCTGGTCGGCTTCCTGTCGCAGACCGATCCCGAGACCGCTTACGTGCACTTCGTCGGCGTCGATCCGGCGCTGCACGGGCAGGGTGTCGGGCACGCCCTCTACCGGGCCTTCTTCGCGCTCGCCCGCTCGCACGGGCGCCGGTACGTGCAGTGCGTCACCAGTCCGGAGAACGCCGCGTCGCGGGCGTTCCACACCCGGCTCGGCTTCACGGCCTCGGGCGTGAAGCCGGACTACGACGGTCCCGGGCTCGACCGGGTGGCGTTCACCCTCGACCTTTCCGCGGAACCGGCGGTCACCCCCTAGCGCGACGACGCCCCGGTTCGTCGCCGGCCGGTGGGCGGCGGGCCCGTCGAGGCGCGGACGACCAGGTCGGTCGGCAGGACCGTGCGCGGCGGCACCGGTTCCCCGGCCAGCAGGTCCAGCAGCAGCCGCGCCGCCAGGCGCCCCTTCTCCACCAGCGGCTGGCGCACCGTGGTCAGTGACGGATCGCCCTCCGCCGCCGACGGCAGGTCGTCGAACCCCACCACCGACACCTCACCCGGTACCGGCAGCCCCAGGTCCCGCGCCGCCGCCACCGCGCCCTGCGCCAGCCGGTCGGTCATCGCCAGGATCGCCGTCGGGCGCCGTCCGGCCGGAACGTCCAGCAGCCGCGTCGCCGCCGCCCGGCCCAGCTCGGCCGAGTTGCCGCCGCACTCCACGACCGGCGCCCGGCACCCGGCCGGCAGCGCGTCGGTGTACCCGGCCAGCCGCTGCCGCGCCACCGCGAACGTCGCCGCCCGCAGCCGCGCGGGGCCCGCCGGGCCGGTCCGGCC
>NZ_BCQR01000139.1 GCF_001552175.1 Actinomadura kijaniata NBRC 14229 | reverse complement strand
TGAGACCTCTAAAGGGTCTCGTTGCCTCAAAGAAATCCCTGTCAGTCCCCAGCGGAGACTGGACGGGGTGGCTCGGCACCTTGGCCGAGCCTATAAAGGCACTGGCTTTTAACACGCTGTTGAGTTCTCAAGAAACGGACACCCACCGCGCTCGATCCGCTTGCGCGTCTCTCGCTCCGGGGCAACCCTTCAAGCTTATCCGTTTCGTCCGGTTTGTCAACTTCCGGGCGATTCGGCCCCCGCACAACTCCAGGACGTGACGATGCCGCCTCGTTCGGGTCTGTGGAGGTTCCCCTGAGGTCGGCCGCCGGTCGGCGTCCCGCTCCCTCGTGGGGCAGGAAGAACACTAGGTCGCTTCCGCAGGACCGTCAAATCGGCGCAGTGGACGACATCATCGCAGGTCAGAGCCCCTTTTTGTACTCTGCGCTGGGCTTCTGGGGTCCCTGTGTGTCTTCACTGTGACGTGGATCTACCGAAACTTTCCCGTCGATCGCCCGTCAACGTCGCTTCGCATCGGTCCCCGGCCGTCTGGCGTGACCCGGTCACAGGGCCTTCCCCGGCGTCCCGGCTCTTGGGATCTTGGGATGTACGGGAGAAAGGAGCACCGCCATGTCCCGAGTCGGACTCGTCGCCCCGCTCGTCGTTCTCACGCTCGCCACGGGTGCGTTGCCCGCGCGGGCGGCCCCGGTCGTCGGCGCGGAGGCGCGGGCCTTCCCCACGACCATCGCCCTGCCGAACGGGTTCCGTCCGGAGGGCATCGCCATCGGCCGGGCCCCCTACGCCTTCGTCGGCTCGCTCGCCGACGGGGATGTCTACCGCGCCGACCTGCGCACCGGGCGGGGTTCCGTCATCAGCCAGGGGCCGGGCACCCCGACGGTCGGGATCAAGGTGGATCGGGCCGGACGTCTGTTCGCCGCCGGGGGTAGCGGCGGGGACGCCCGCGTGATCGACACGCGTACCGGGCGGGTCATCGCCGGTTACCGGCTGGCCACCGGGACCACGTTCGTCAACGACGTGGTGCTCACCCGGGACGCGGCCTGGTTCACCGACTCCGCCGCTCCGCAGCCGGTCCTCTACCAGCTGCGTCTGGGGCGTCATGGCAGGTTGCCCGCCGCCGCGCGGCGGCTGCCCCTCAAGGGTGATCTGGTCTACAACCCCAACGGGCCGAACGCCAACGGCATCGTCCAGACGCCCGACCGCAGGGGCCTGCTCATCGTGCAGAGCAACAGCGGCAAGCTCTTCCGTGTCGATCCCCGGACGGGGGTGACCCGCACGGTGGATCTCGGCGGGGAGGCGCTGCCCAACGGCGACGGCATGCTCCTCCAGGGCAACACGCTCTACGTCGTGCAGAACCGCACCAACGCGGTGGCCGTGCTGAAGGTGAACGACGCGGGTACCTCCGCCCGTGTCATCCGCCGCATCACCGATCCCCGGTTCGACGTGCCCACCACGGTGGCCGCGTACAAGGGTCGCCTCTATCTGCCCAACGCGCGCTTCACCACGGCTCCCACGCCGACCACCCCCTACAACGTCGTCGCCGTCACGCCCCACCGACACTGAACCCATGCGCAGAGCATTCGCCCACGAGGCGGTCGTCGCCATGGACCCCGGCGAGGACATCCGGGCGCCGGGCGCGGCCGTCACGGTCGCGTTGTGCGGGCACTGGGAGCACCGGCCGCCCTGCCCGCTGGCCCCGCACCACACCGACGCGCGGCGTTCCGGCGCCCGGGTTCGGCTCCGGGTGCTGTTCGCCGGCGAACCCGACGCCGAAGCCGGCGTCCGCGCCCGCATCGAGCAGGCCCTGTCCGGGCCCGGTCTCACCGGGCCGGACGGGGTGACCACGCGCTGGCGGCTGCTGAGCGCCCGGCCCAGTGCCGTCCGCGCCGGTGAGGCCGGGCACGCCGAACGGCTCGTCCGGGGCTGAGCGGGACGCCGCCGTGCGGCTCGGCGGGGCGGTCAGGAGGTGGCCTCTGAGTCGGCTGCGGGCTCGATGAGGCTGGTGAGGTCGGTGAGGATCTCGGAGAGGACGACGGGGTCGAGTTCGCTGAACGGGTGCAGCACGCCGGAGCCCAGGCCCGTCCACAGGGGCACCCGGACGGTCCGCTGCACGGCGTGCTCGCCGGGGGCGGAGACCCGGATGCCGGGGTCGAGGGAGACCATCACGTGCCGGCCGTGGGGATTGGCCGTCCGCGTCACCTGGCGCCGGAAGCCGCTGTGCTCCTTGCCGCGGAGTTCCCAGCCGCGCCGCGTGAGGGCGAGGACGCGGCCGAAGTCCGTGGTGCGCCCTTCGAACCTCGCCAGCTCCGCCAGGCCGTGTTCCTCTCGGTGAGCGTGTGCGTCGGGCGGGCGAGCTGGAGGAACGGCTGCTGGATCTCGTAGTCGGCGAAGATCTGCCTCCAGGCTCGGAGGGCCTCCTCGCCGAGGGTCATCGGGTGCGGCGGGGAGACGGTGGCGTCGTCGGGAAGGGTGAGCGCCGCGCCGTCGACGCCGGCGAAGGTGCGGTCCTCTGCGACGCGGAAGGTGGTGGTCCGGTCGGATCCGGTGAGGAGGGCGTCCCGGACGCGAGGACGCCCGCCCGGAGCGGTCCGGGCGGGCGTCCTCGGGGTCTCCGGGGTCAGGAGGGGGTGACCTCCACGCCCCCGATGTTGCGCTTGCCGCGGCGCAGCACCAGGAAGCGGCCGTGCAGCAGGTCCCCGGTCGCCGGGACGGCGTCCTCGGACTCGACCTTGGCGTTGTTGACGTAGGCGCCGCCCTGCTGGATGGTGCGGCGGGCCTCGGACTTGCTCTTGCACAGGCCCGACGCGGCCAGCAGGTCCGCCACCGGCGGCAGCTCGCCGGGGGCGACCTTCGCGCGCGGGACCTCGGCGAGCGCCGCCTGGAGGGTGCGCTCGTCGAGTTCGCGCAGCTCGCCCTGGCCGAACAGGGCCTTGGAGGCCGCGATGGCGCGGGCGGTCTCGTCGGCGCCGTGCACCAGGGTGGTGACCTCCTCGGCCAGCGCGCGCTGGGCGACGCGGGCGGCGGGGCGTTCCTGGCTCTGCTTGAGCAGGTCCTCGATCTCCTCGCGGGGACGGAAGGAGAAGACCTTCAGCAGCTTCTCCACGTCCCGGTCGTCCGCGTTGATCCAGAACTGGAAGAACGCGTACGGCGAGGTCATCTCGGGGTCGAGCCAGTAGGTCTCGCCACCGGCGGTCTTGCCGAACTTGGTGCCGTCGGCCTTGGTGAGCAGCGGCGTGGTCAGCGCGTGCGCCGCGGCGCCCTCGACACGGCGGATCAGGTCCACCCCGGCGGTCAGGTTGCCCCACTGGTCGCTGCCGCCGGTCTGGAGGCGGCAGCCGTAGCGGCGGTACAGCTCCAGGTAGTCCATGGACTGGAGCAGCACGTAGCTGAACTCGGTGTAGCTCATCCCGGTCGTGTCGAGCCGGCTCCTGACGGTGTCGCGGGCCAGCATCCTGTTGATCGGGAAGTGCTTGCCGATGTCGCGCAGGAACTCGATGGCCGTCATGGGGCCGGTCCAGTCGAGGTTGCTGACCATGGTCGCGCCGGTCGGGCCGTCGTTGAAGTCGAGGAACCTCGACACCTGGCCGCGGATGCGCTCCACCCAGCCCGCGACGGTCTCCTCGGAGTTCAGCACGCGCTCGGCGCTCTTGCCGCTGGGGTCGCCGATCAGGCCGGTGGCCCCGCCGACCAGGCCGAGCGGGCGGTGGCCCGCCTGCTGGAAGCGGCGCAGGGTGAGGATCTGGATCAGGTTGCCCAGGTGCAGGGACGGCGCCGTCGGGTCGAAGCCGCAATAGAGGGTGACCGGCCCCGCGGCGAGCAACGCCCGCAGTTCGTCCAGGTCAGTGGACTGCGCGATCTGGTCGCGCCACGCGAGATCATCCAGGATGTCGGTCACGTTCTCCCTCGTCTCCGACTTGCTCTGCGGTACGTCCACCAGGGTGCCCGATGGACCACCGATCACGGTAACGGGTTTTGGGGGCGGGGCGCTGGTCAGGGAGCGGTTTCGCGGCGGGTCACCTGCCGCCGAGGAACTTCTCGGCCGGGACGAGCACCTCGTGCCCGGTGGTGAAGCGGACCCGGACGCCGTCGCGCCGCCAGTCGGCGGAGGCGATGCGGGGCCGCTCGCCGTGGCCGAGCCCGCCGATCGTGATGCTGTGCCCGTAGGTGGGCTCGGGGCCGCGGGCGATCCACAGTTCGTAGGGGCGGTCGCGGCGCAGCAGCCAGGTCTCGACGCGGACGACCGAGGCGCTGTAGCGGGCCTTGTCGGGGTAGGTCGGCGCGGGCTGGTAGGCCGTGCTGACCACGCCGGTGTGGCGGAGCTGCCCGTCCACGCCGACCAGGGTGAACGCGCCCAGGGCCCCGACCGCGACCCCGGCGGCCAGGAAGAGGGGCCGGTGGTCAGCCATCGGCCTTGGCGGCGCGCTTGCGGGGGACGTGGAGCCGGTAGGGGGAGACGGTGGGGTCGCCGTCGATCCAGAAGCGCCAGGGGGTGTCCTTGGCGGCGTTGACGCCGGTGCGGGGGCCGGTGCGGATGGCGGCCGGGTCGGCGGGGGTGCCCCGGTGGACGCGCAGGGACGAGTCCGGGACGCAGACGTCCAGGCCGTTCTGGTCGCGGGCGACGCCCAGGGACTGGCACAGGCGGGCCGGGCCGCGGGCCAGGTCGCGGACGGTGGAGCGGGGGCGGCGTTCCCGCGCCAGCCCCTCCCCCTCGATGATCTCCCCGGCGCGCAGCAGGACGGCCGAGGCGGTGCCGTCGGGGCCGCAGACCAGGTTCATGCAGTAGTGCATGCCGTAGGTGAAGTACACGTAGGCGTGGCCGGGCGGGCCCCACATGACGTCGTTGCGGGCGGTGCGGCCGCGGTAGGAGTGGGAGGCCGGGTCGAGGGGGCCGGCGTAGGCCTCCACCTCGGTCAGGCGGACGGCGACCTCGCCGTCGGGGGTGGCGTGGACGAGGACGTGGCCGAGGAGGGCGGGGGCGACCTCCTCCACGGGCGCGTCGAAGAAGTCGCGGGGCAGCAGGGGTGTGTCGGTCATCGCCTCGTTGGTGGGTCGTTCCCGGCCGGACCGGTCACACGGTACCGGCCCGGCCGGGGACGCGCGTCAGTGGCCGTTCCCGGTCGCCCAGGCGGCGTGCTCGTTGACCTGGGCGCGCAGCGTCTCGATCTGCTCGCGGACGCGGTCGGGGGCGGTGCCGCCGAACGCCTTGCGGGAGGCCAGCGCGCCGGGGACGTTCAGGATCTCGCGGACGTCGGGGGTCAGGTGCGGGGACACCTTGGCCAGCTCGTCGTCGGTGAGGTCGTCGAAGTCCTTGTCGTTGACCTGGCACCACACGACGAGGTGGCCGACGATCTCGTGAGCGTCGCGGAACGCCACGCCGCGCCGCACCAGCAGCTCGGCCAGGTCGGTGGCCAGGGCGAAGCCCTGCGGGGCCAGCTCCTCCATGCGCTCGCGGTTGACGCGCATGGTGGCGATCAGTCCGGACATGGCGGGCAGGACGAGCAGGAGGGTGTCGACGGCGTCGAACGCGCCCTCCTTGTCCTCCTGGAGGTCGCGGTTGTAGGTGAGCGGCAGGCCCTTGAGGGTGGTGAGCAGGCCGACCAGGTGGCCGATGAGGCGGCCGGCCTTGCCGCGCGCCAGCTCGGCGACGTCGGGGTTCTTCTTCTGCGGCATGATCGACGACCCCGTGGCGTAGGTGTCGTCCATCTCGATCCAGTTGAACTCCTGGGACGCCCACAGGATGACCTCCTCGCCCAGGCGGGAGAGGTGGACGCCGATCAGGGCGGCGGCGAACAGGAACTCGGCGACGAAGTCGCGGTCGGCGACGGCGTCCATGGAGTTGGGCGCGGCGGAGTCGAAGCCGAGCTCGGCGGCGGTGGCCTGGGGGTCCAGCGGCAGCGACGACCCGGCGAGGGCGCCCGAGCCCAGCGGCGAGACGGCGGCGCGCCGGTCCCAGTCGCGCAGGCGGGCGATGTCGCGGGTGAGCGGCTGGACGTGCGCGAGCAGCTGGTGGGAGAACAGCACCGGCTGGGCGTGCTGGAGGTGGGTCATGCCGGGCGCGGCGACGCCCATGTTGTGCTCGGCCTGCGCGATGAGGGCGGTCTCCAGCTCCACCAGCCGCGACACGATCTGGCGGGCGTGGTCGCGCAGGTACAGGCGCAGGTCGGTGGCGACCTGGTCGTTGCGGCTGCGGCCGGCGCGGAGCTTGCCGCCGAGCGCGCCCAGGCGCTCCAGCAGGCCGCGTTCCAGGGCGGTGTGGACGTCCTCGTCGGCGACGGTCGGGCGGAACTCGCCGGACCGGCACGCCTCCTCCAGGTCGTCGAGGGCGCCGATCATGCGGTCGAGCTCGTCGTCGGTGAGCAGCCCGGCGCGGTTGAGGACGCGGGCGTGCGCGCGCGAGCCCATCAGGTCGTAGGGGGCGAGCCGCCAGTCGAACTGGACGCTCACCGACAGCCGCGCGAGCGCGTCCGACGGGCCGCCTTCGAACCGGCCGCCCCACAGCCGCGTCGGTGCCTTGGTCACAGGAATCCTCTTCTTTCCACCGCGTTGTGAGTACGTTCTTACCCGCACGGATACACCCCGTGCGGCGGGTCCGCCAAACCGCGTGGCGGGATCGCGTGTTGGAGACCGGCCGGATCGCCGGTCACTGGCTTCGTCGTTCGCGGCCGGTGGTCAGGCGCAGCAGCGCCTGGGCCACCTCCTCCCCGCCCCGCGGGTCGCGGGAGATGACCAGGATCGAGTCGTCGCCGGCGACGGTGCCGAGGATGGTGGGCCACTCGGCGTGGTCGATGGCCGAGGCGAGGTACTGCGCGGCCCCGGGCGGGGTGCGCACGATGACCAGGTTGGCCGACGCCTCCGCCGAGACCAGCAGTTCGGCGGCCAGCCGGGTGAGGCGGCCGTCGAAGGTCTCGGCGGCGCCGGTGCGGGCGCGCCTGATGCGTTCGCCGCCCTCACCGGGCACGGCGTAGATCAGGCTGCCGTCGTCGGCGCGCAGCTTCACCGCGCCGATCTCCACCAGGTCCCGGGAGAGGGTGGCCTGGGTGACCTCGACGCCCTCGTCCAGCAGGAGCTTGGCGAGCTCGCCCTGGGAGTGGACGGGGTGCCGGGTCAGCAGCTCGATCACCCGGGCCTGCCGGGCCGCCTTGGTCATCGGAGTGGTCATGGCGCCGCCCGGTCTGGACTGAGGAGCGTCACGATCGGGAGCTGGCGAGCGAACGAGCAGGTCATGCCGGGTTCTCCAACAGCCAGGTGAGCAGGGCCTTCTGGGCGTGCAGGCGGTTCTCCGCCTCGTCCCAGACGCGGCTGCGCGGGCCGTCCAGGACGTTCGCGGCGATCTCCTTGCCCCGGTAGGCGGGCAGGCAGTGCAGGACGATCGCGTCGGGGGCGGCCAGCGCGAGCAGCGCCTCGTCCACAGCGTAGGGCTCGTAGAGCGAGGTGTCCTTGCCCTCCTGCCCCATCGACACCCACGTGTCGGTGGCGAGGACGTCGGCTCCGGCGGCGGCGTGCTTGGCGTCGGCGGTGACCAGGACCGACCCGCCGGTGGCGGCGGCGATCTCGGTGGCGCGGGCGACGACGGCCGGGTCGGGCGGCAGGGACTCGGGGGCGGCGACGCGGACGTGCATCCCGGCGGTGGCGCAGCCCAGCAGGTAGGAGTGGGCCATGTTGTTGGCGCCGTCGCCGAAGTAGGCGAGGGTGGCGCCGGCCAGGTCGCCGCGGTGCTCCCTGACGGTCTGCAGGTCGGCGAGGATCTGGCAGGGGTGGAACCGATCGGTGAGGGCGTTGACGACCGGGACGGCGGTGCCCGCCGCCATCTCCTCGATGCGCTCCTGCCCGGTGGTGCGCCACACGATGGCGCTGACCTGGCGTTCCAGGACGCGCGCGGTGTCGGCGACGGTCTCGCCGCGGCCGAGCTGGCTGGTGCCGGTGTCCAGGACCAGGGCGTGGCCGCCGAGTTCGGCGATGCCGACGGCGAACGAGATCCGGGTGCGGGTGGAGGGCTTGTCGAACAGCACCGCGACCGTCTTCGGGCCGGCCAGGGGCCGGCGGGCGAACCGGTCGGCCTTCATGGCGGCGGCCAGGTCCAGGACCTCGGCCTGCTCGGCGGGGGTGAGGTCGTCGTCGCGGAGGAAGTGCCGGACCATCAGCTGCGGTTCTCCTTCTGGGCGGCGTCGAGGACGCCGGGCAGGGCGTCGACGAACAGGCGGGCCTGTCCGGCGGTGAGGATCAGCGGCGGGGCGATCCGGACCGCGTCGGGCTGGACGGCGTTGACGAGGAACCCGGCGGCGCGGGCGGCGGTCTCGACGGCGGCCGACCTCTCGGCGGTCAGGACCAGGGCGCGCCACAGGCCCCGGCCCCGGATGCCCTTCAGGAGCGGGTGGTCGATGGCGGCGACGCCGTTGGCGAGGATCTCGCCGACGGACTGGGCGTTGGCGAGCAGGTCGTCCTTCTCGACGGTGGTCAGGACGGCGAGCGCGGCGGCGGCGGCGATCGGGTTGCCGCCGAAGGTGCTGCCGTGGTCGCCCTTGGCGAAGGTGTCGGCGTGCTCGCCGAACGCCAGGCACGCGCCGATCGGCAGCCCGCCGCCCAGGCCCTTGGCGAGGGTGAGGACGTCGGGGCGGGCGCCCTCGTGCTGGAAGGCGAACCAGGCGCCGGTCCGGCCGATGCCCGACTGGATCTCGTCACCGACCAGCAGCGCGCCGGTGGCGTCGCAGATCCGGCGGGCGGCGGCGAAGTAGCCCTCCGGGGGCGGGACCACGCCGGCCTCGCCCTGGGTGGGTTCCAGGAACACCGCGACGCAGTCGCCGGTCACGGCCTTCTCCAGTGCGTCGGCGTCGCCGTAGGGCACGAACCGCACGTCGAGGGCGAACGGTCCGAACGGCTCGCGGATCGACTCCTTGCCGGTGAGCGACAGCGCGCCCATGCTGCGGCCGTGGAAGCCGTTGCGGGTGGCCACGAAGTAGGAGCGGCCGGTCCGCTTGCCGTACTTGATGGCCAGCTTGAGCGCGCACTCGTTGGCCTCGGTGCCGCTGCTGGTGAGGAACACCTTGCCGTCGCCGCCCGCCAGGTCCAGCAGCCTCTCGGCGAGCCGGACCTCCGGTTCGTGCAGGAACAGGTTGGAGGTGTGGGCGAGGGCGGCGGCCTGGGCCGACACGGCCTCCACCAGGGCGGGGTGGCCGTGGCCGAGGGAGGAGACGGCGATGCCCGCGATCAGGTCGAGGTAGGCGTTGCCGTCGGCGTCCCAGACCTTCACCCCCTCCCCCCGGGCCAGGGCCAGCGGCGGAACGCCGTAGTTGGGCATGAACGCGGCCTGGTACCGCGCCCGGAGTTCGTCGTTTCGGCTCATGGGTGGGGCGCTCCAGCGGGGGCGGGCAGGACCATCGTTCCGATGCCCTCGTCAGTGAAGATCTCCAGCAGCAGGGAGTGCGGGACGCGGCCGTCCAGCACGTGCGCCTGCGGGACGCCGCCGCGGACCGCGTGCAGGCAGGCCTCCATCTTGGGGACCATGCCCGACGTCAGGTCCGGCAGCAGCGCGGCCAGCTCGTCGGTGGTGAGGTGGTCGATGACGTCGTCGCTTTCGGGCCAGTCGGCGTACAGGCCCTCCACGTCGGTGAGGACCACCAGCTTCTGGGCGTCCAGCGCGACGGCCAGCGCGGCGGCGGCGGTGTCGGCGTTGACGTTGTAGACCTCGCCGTCGTCGCCGCGCGCCACCGACGACACCACGGGGATGCGGCCGTCGTCCAGCAGCGCGCGGACCGCGCCGACCTGCACCTCGACGATCTCGCCGACCTGGCCGATGTCGACGGGGGCGCCGTCGACGATGGCGGGCTTGCGTTCGGCGGTGAACAGGTTGGCGTCCTCGCCGGACATGCCGACCGCGAACGGCCCGTGCCGGTTGATGAGGCCGACCACGTCCCGCTGGACCTGGCCGACCAGCACCATCCGCACGACCTCCATCGCCTCGGGCGTGGTGACGCGCAGCCCGGCGGTGAAGCTGGACTCGATCCCGGCCCGGTCGAGCGCGGCGTTGATCTGCGGGCCGCCGCCGTGCACGATCACCGGCTTCAGCCCGGCGTAGCGCAGGAACACCACGTCCTCGGCGAACTGGGCGCGCAGTTCCGGGTCGGCCATGGCGTGGCCGCCGTACTTGATGACGACGGTCGTGCCGTGGAAGCGCTCCAGCCACGGCAGCGCCTTGATGAGGGTCTCGGCCTTGTCCATCACCCCGGCACGGTTCTTGCGCATCCGGGCGTTCGAAATGGTCTCGCTCATGTGCTGTACGCCGAGTTCTCGTGGACGTAGTCCGCGGTCAGGTCGGTGGTCCAGACGGTCGCGCTGTGGGGGCCCGCCGACAGGTCGACGGTGATGGACACGTCGCGCGGGCGCAGGTCCACCTTGTCGCGGTCGTCGCCGAACGAGCCGTCGCGGCACACCCACACGCCGTTGATGGCGACGTTGATCTGGTCGGGCTCGAAGACCGCGTCGGTGGTGCCGACCGCCGACAGCACCCGGCCCCAGTTGGGGTCCTCGCCGTGGATGGCGCACTTGAGCAGGTTGTTGCGGGCGATCTCGCGGCCGACCACGACGGCGTCGCGTTCGCTGGCGGCGCCGATCACCTCGATGGCGATGGCCTTGGACGCGCCCTCGGCGTCCACCAGCAGCTGGCGGGTGAGGTCGTGGCAGACCTCGGTGAGCAGCCGGGTGAACTCCTCCTCCTCGGGGGTGACGCCGGTCGCGCCCGAGGCCAGCAGCAGGACGGTGTCGTTGGTGGACAGGCAGCCGTCGGCGTCCAGGCGGTCGAACGACACGCCGGTGGCGGCGCGCAGCGCCCGGTCCAGGGCCTGCGCGGGCAGGTCGGCGTCGGTGGTGAGGACGCAGAGCATGGTCGCCAGGGACGGGGCGAGCATGCCCGCGCCCTTGGCCATGCCGCCGATCATGTAGCCGTGCTCGCTCTGCCGGAACGCGATCTTGGCGACGGTGTCGGTGGTGCGGATCGCGTCGGCGGCGGCCAGGCCCCCGTCGCCGCGGGTGAGCTCGTTCGCGGCGGCGTCGACGCCGGGCAGCAGCCGGTCCATCGGCAGCCGTTCGCCGATCAGGCCGGTGGAGCACACCGCGACCTCCCCGGCGGAGGTGTCCAGGACCGCGGCGACCCGCTCGGCGGTGGCGTGGGTGTCCTGGAACCCGGCGGGGCCGGTGCAGGCGTTCGCGCCGCCGGAGTTCAGCACGACGGCGTGCAGGCGGCCGCCCTGGAGGACCTGCTGCGACCACAGCACCGGCGCGGCCTTCACGCGGTTGGTGGTGAAGACCCCGGCGGCCGCGCGGGAGGGCCCGTCGTTGACGACCAGGGCCAGGTCGCGGGCTCCGCTGTCCTTCAGTCCGGCGACGACGCCGGCGGCGCGGAACCCCTGGGGGGCGGTGACGCTCACGGGGCAACTCCGATCGTGGTGAGGCCGAGCTGTTCGGGCAGGCCGAGGGCGAGGTTGGCGCTCTGCACCGCGCCGCCCCCGGTGCCCTTGGTGAGGTTGTCGATGGCGATGACGGCGACGACGCGTCCGGCGTCCTCGTCCAGGGCGACCTGGACGAGCGCGGTGTTCGCGCCGAGGGTCATGGAGGTGGCGGGCCACCGTCCCTCGGGCAACAGGCCCACGAACGGCTCGCCGTCGTAGGCGGCGGTGTAGACGTCGCGCAGCGCGGCGGCGGTCAGGCCCGGCGCGGCCTTGGCGGTGCAGGTGGCCAGGATGCCGCGGCTCATCGGCGCGAGCGTCGGGGTGAACGAGACGGTGACCGGCTCCCCGGCGACGGCGCTGAGGTTCTGGATCATCTCGGGGGTGTGGCGGTGGACGCCGCCGACGCCGTAGGCGCTGACCGAGCCCATGACCTCGCTGCCCAGCAGGTGCGGCTTGAGGGCGCGGCCCGCGCCGGAGGTGCCGGAGGCGGCGACCACGACGACGTCGCCGTCGACGATCCCGGCGGCGAACGCGGGGAACAGCGCGAGCGTCACGGCGGTCGGGTAGCAGCCGGGGACGGCGATCCTCCCGGCGCCGGCGAGCACCTCGCGCTGGCCCGGCAGCTCGGGCAGGCCGTAGGGCCAGGTCCCGGCGTGCGGGGAGCCGTAGAACCGCTCCCAGTCGGCGGCGTCGCGCAGCCGGAAGTCCGCGCCGCAGTCCACGACCAGCACGTCGTCGCCGAGCCGTTCGGCGATCGGGCCGGACTGCCCGTGCGGCAGGGCCAGGAAGACCGCGTCGTGGCCGGCGAGGGTGTCGGGGGTGGTCTCCTCCAGCACGCGGTCGGCCAGGGATCGCAGGTGCGGTTGGTGCGTTCCCAGCTCGGTGCCCGCGTTGGAGCCCGCCGTCAACGTCCCGATCTCGAACTCTGGATGGCCGGCGAGGATGCGCAGCACCTCGCCGCCCGCGTACCCGCTGGCGCCGGCCACGGCTACCCGGATTCCCATGCTCTGCCCGCCCTTTCCTGGAGGTGAGCAAGAGTATGCACGACACTGCATGAACATGCAATACGGGCGTCCGTCACTCTCACCATACGGACAAGCCTCCCTACCGTCCGCTACTTAGATCCCTAAAGATTTGACACCTAAAAATCAGAGGGTTAAGAAGGTGGGCATGGTGATCGTGCGACGGCCGCGTCCATACTCCGAAGACCCCCGCGACACGGCCGGCCGCGACGATCCGCCGACCGAGGCCGCCTCCCGCCGGGACGGCGGCTCCCCCCGATCCGGCCTCCCTCCGGAAGGAGCCGGCGCATGACGCCACCCTCCCCCGGGCCCGCCATCCGCACGGTGGACCTGCGCAAGACCTACTCCAGCCCGCGCGGCGACGTGCACGCCGTCCGCGGCGTCGACCTCGAGGTCGCCCCCGGCGAGTTCTTCGGGCTGCTCGGCCCCAACGGCGCGGGCAAGTCCACGACCATCGGCATGCTCACCACGCTGGTCGTCCCGACCGGCGGGACCGCCGAGGTGTGCGGCTTCGACGTCGTGCGGCGGCCCGTCGAGGTCAAGCGGCGCATCGGCATGGTGTCGCAGAACAACACCCTCGACAACGACCTCAGCGCGTTCGAGAACCTGGAGTTCCGCGGGCGCTACTTCGGCCTGTCGGCCAGGGACGCGCGGCGGCGCGCCGACCAGCTGCTGGAGATGTTCAACCTCACCGACCGCCGCAAGGGCAAGCCGCTGGAGATGTCGGGCGGCCAGGCCAAACGCCTGATGATCTGCCGGGCGCTGGTGCACCGGCCCGAGGTGCTGTTCCTGGACGAACCCACCGCCGGGCTCGACCCGCAGACCCGCGTCAACCTGTGGGAGGTGCTGCGCGGCCTGCAACGCGAGGGGCAGACGATCCTGCTCACCACCCACTACATGGAGGAGGCCGAGGCCCTGTGCGACCGGGTCGCGGTCGTCGACCACGGCGAGGTCCTCGCCGAGGGCACCGTCGCGGGCCTGACCGAGACCGCCGGGGCCGACACCGTCATCACCGTCGTCTACGACGGCCCGGTCCCCGACACCGTCAGGACGCTGCGCGACCGTGACGGCGTCGGGAAGGTCGAGGTCAACGGCGAACAGGTGCGGGTGTTCGCCCACTCCCCCGACGGGCTGCTCGGCGAGCTGGTCGCCGCCGGGTCGGCCGCCGGGGTCGGCGTCACCGACGCCTCCCAGCTCCGGCCCAGCCTGGAGACCGTCTTCCTCACCCTCACCGGACGGGAGTACCGCGAATGAGCGCCGTTTCCCCCACCGACACCGCCGCCCTGGCCGCCCCGCCCGCGCGGCCGACGCTGGCCCGCACGTTCTGGGCGATGATGGCCCGCGAGGTGCGGGTGATGCGCAAGAACTTCGTGTCCACCTTCACCCGCGTCATCGCCCAGCCGCTGCTGTTCGTGTTCGTGTTCGCCTACGTGCTGCCGAAGATCGGCACCGGTGGCGCGATGTTCGCCCAGCAGGGGAGCGGGCCGACGTTCTCCACCATCCTGGTGCCCGGCATGGTCGCCTCCTCGATCGTCATGCAGGGCATCATGGCGGCGATCTTCCCGCTGATGATGGAGCTGACCTGGCAGCGCTCCATCACCGACCGGGCGCTGGCCCCGGTGCCGGTCCCGCTGCTGGGCGTGCAGAAGATCATCGCGGCGGCGACCCAGGCGTTCGTCGCCGGGCTGCTGGTGTTCCCGGCGGTGCTGTTCATCCACGCCGAGGGCCAGGGACCGAGCGTGCACATCGACGACTGGCCGCTGTTCCTGCTGATGATGGTCACCGGCTCGCTGCTGTCGGGGGCGGGCGGGCTGCTGCTCGGCACGCTCATCGACCCGCAGAAGTCGCAGGTGCTGTTCACGATCGTCCTGCTGCCGATGACGATGCTCGGGTGCGTCTACTACCCGTGGGCCGCCATGGACGGCATCCGCTGGCTCCAGATCGCCACCCTCGCCAACCCGATGGTGTACCTGAGCGAGGGGCTGCGCGCGGCGCTGACCCCGCAGGTCGAGCACATGCCGTTCTGGGCGTACGGATCGGTGCTGGTGCTGGGCACGGCCGTGGTGATCTGGTGGGCGACGCGGACGTTCACCAAGCGGGTCCTCACCTGACCGCGGTGCCGTCAGGCCCACCCCGCGGACGGTGTCCAGGTCCATGGGAGTGAGCGCGGCCGGTTCCTGGCGTCGAGGGCATGAAGCCGTTCGCACCGGCCGCGCTCCTGGGCGCGGGTCTCCTCCTGCCCTCCGCGCCGTCCGCCGCCGCGTCCCCCTCGCGCGGCGCGGTGGTGTCCTCCGAACGGGTCGCGCGCATGAGCGCCGACCGGGTACGCGCCCACCTGGCGCGCGTCCATCCCGCCCTCGCCTCCCCGCTCCCCCGGCACGCGGTGGACGTCCACCGCGTCGTCCACCGCACCGTCGACCAGCGGGGGCGGCCCACGACCGCCAGCGGGGTGGTCGCGCTGCCCCCGGGCGCGGCGGGGTCCGCCCCGTCAGCTTCGGGCACGGCACCCACGCCGCCCGCCACATCGCCGGATCCGTCGCCGAGGACGGGCAGGGCCGGGTCGCGGCCGTCTACTTCGCCGGAGCCGGGTACGCGGGCGTCGCGTCCGACTACCTGGGGCTCGGGCGGGAGTCGGGGTTCCACCCCTACGGGCACGCGGCGTCGGAGGCGAGCGCGTCGCTGGACATGCTGCGGGCCACGCGCGCGTGCCGGTGCGGCTGATCGGCGCGTCCGGGGACGAGCAGGTCGCGTTCGGCAACACCGGCCCCTGCGCGCGGGACCTGCGGAAACGGGGCGCCGGGCCGGCCGTCGTGGACTACGGCCGGGCGACCGACCACTTCGGGACCGCGTTCCGCGGCCTGCCCGACGCCCCGCGATGGTTCCGCTCCCTGCGCTGGTCGCCACGGCGCCGGTCACATCGGTTCCACCTCCGTCAGCCCGGTCCGCCGGTCGACGCGCAGCCAGCGGGTGATCCCCAGGGTGCGCAGGAACGGCAGGTCGTGGCTGACCACGACCAGCGCCCCCCGGTAGGCGTCCAGCGCCTGGGACAGCTGCCGGACGCTGGCCATGTCGAGGTTGTTGGTCGGCTCGTCCAGCATCAGCAGCCGCGGGGCGGGCTCGGCCAGCAGCAGCGACGCCAGCACCGCGCGGAACCGCTCCCCTCCCGACAGCGTCCCGGCGGGCCGGTCGGCGCGGTCGCCCCGGAACAGGAAGCGGGCCAGCCCGGCGCGGACCGCGTTCACCGACGCCGCCGGGGCCTGGGCGCGCACGTTGTCCACGACGCTGCGGGCATCGTCGAGCACGTCGAGGCGCTGGGGCAGGTAGCGGACGCCGTCCACGCCCCGCCTCACCGCCACCCCCTCGGGCGCGTCCGGCCCCGCGAACGCGCGCAGCAGCGTGGTCTTGCCCGCGCCGTTCGGCCCGACCAGCGCGATCCGTTCCGGCCCCCGGACGATCAGCTCCGTCAGGGTGCCGGGCTCGGGCTCGGGCGCGGTCAGCCCGGTGACGGTGAGGACGGTGCGGCCCGCCGGGACCTCGGTGGCGGGCAGCTCGATCCGGATCGCGGCGTCCTCGCGGACCGCCTCCTCGGCCTCGGTCAGGCGTTCGCGGGCACCGGCGAGCCGTTCCTCGTGCAGGAGGCGGTGCTTGCCCGCCGAGACCTGCGCGGCGCGCTTGCGGGCGCCGACGAGGATCTTCGGCAGGCTTCCGCTCTCGCCCACCTTGTTGCCGTAGCGGGCCCGCCGGGCCAGCTTCACCTGGGCCTCCTCCAGCTCCCGCCGCTGCTTGCGCAGGTCGGCCCCGGCGGTGCGGACGGCCTGCTCGGCGGCCCGCCGCTCCACCTCCAGCAGCTCCTGGTAGTCCGACAGGTTGCCGCCGAACACGCGGACGCCGCCCTCGCGCAGGTCGGCGATCTCGTCCACGCGGTCCAGCAGCTCCCGGTCGTGGCTGACGACGACCAGCACCCCGGTCCAGGAGTCGACCGCCTCGTACAGGCGGCGGCGCGCGTCCAGGTCCAGGTTGTTGGTCGGCTCGTCCAGCAGCAGCACGTCGGGGCGGGCCAGCAGCAGCGCGGCCAGCCCGACCATGGTGGTCTCGCCGCCCGACAGCGTCGCCACGGTGCGGTCCAGGTCCAGATGGTGCAGGCCGAGGCGGTCGAGCTCGGCGCGGGCGCGCTCCTCCACGTCCCAGTCGTCGCCGACGGCGGTGAAGTTCTCCTCGGTGGCCTCACCGCGTTCGATGGCGTGCAGCGCGGCACGGGCCGCGCTGATGCCGAGCAGGTCGGCGACGGTGCGGGCGGTACCGAGCGGGAGGTCCTGTGGCAGATAGCCGACGCTCCCGGCGACGTCGACCGAGCCCGACGCGGGTCTCAGCTCCCCCGCGATCAGCTTCAGGAGCGTGGACTTGCCCGCCCCGTTGACACCGATCAGGCCGGTGCGGCCGGTGCCGAACGCGGCGTCCAGCCCCTCCAGCACGAGCGTGCCGTCCGGCCAGCCGAAGGTGAGGTCGGAACAGACGACGGCGAAAGACATGGGCGGTCCTCCATGATGGTTCGGGACTTGCGGGAACACATGGAGACACCGCGGAACGCGTAGCGCGTCCGGAAGGCATGGGAAAGCCCGGTGAACGAGAGTCCACTGAGGTTCGAGGATGCGCGAGCCGAAAGCGGCTACGGCGCGGTGTCTCGACCTCAGATCTCCAAGGGACTCCCCTACTGGGCGGCGATGTGACCAGGCCACTGTACCCCCGGCCGTTAACGCAACGCAAGGAGCGATTAGCGGGCCGGGCCACGGATGCCGGCGGCGACGCCGGGCAGCAGCGTCATCACCACCGTCCCGGCGTGCTCGTCGGCGTGCAGGACCCGCGGAACGCCCGGCAGGCCGTAGACGTGGACCTCCTTGGGGAGCTTCCACCGCCCCCGCTCCGCGTACACCTTCACGATCACCGCGTGCGGGGGACGATCTCGCTCGCCGCGATCCCGGGTCAGGCCCGTTCCAGGGCGGCGCGGGCACGCCCGGCACGGCCACGCCGGAAGTCCTCCGATTTCACGGGGATGCCCCCGCGCACGGTGGCGCGGGGGCACGTGCCGGGTGTTCTAGAAGAAGCCGACGACGCGGCGCAGCCGCCCGTCCGCCGCGATCTCGGCGGCGTCGTAGCCGGTGGCGGCCGGTTCCGCGCCGGGCGCGCCGAGCCGCCAGGTGAACAGCACGTGGCCGTGGTGCGCGCCGAGCACCTCGCCCAGCTCGAAGCGCAGGTCACCGAACCGCTCCTGCGCCCGGTCGATCGCCTCCGACAGCGCGGCGTGGCCTTCCAGGCCCTCGTAGTCGGGGTCGCTGTAGACGGAGTCCTCGGTGAGGGCGGCCTCCATCGCGGCGGCGCGGCGGGCGGCGTCCCGCTCGTTCCAGACCTCGATGTAGCGGCGGACGACGGCGGTGGTCTCGGTGGTGACGGTCATGACGTGATCTCCTCGGGAACGGGGCGGGCGGTGGAGGAAAGGGGTTCGGGGGCGGGGTCGGCGGGGCGGGGCAGCAGCAGGGCCACCAGCGCTCCGACGGCGGTGAGGGCGGCGGCGGCCCAGCCCGCGGCGCGCAGCCCGTCCAGGACGTCGGCGACCGGACGCGACGCGCCCGCGTCCACGGCCAGGCCCGCGTTGGCGACCGCCACGAACAGGGCCAGGAACAGCGCGCCGCCGATCTCCTTGGCGGTGGTCGCCAGGCCGGAGGCGACGCCCTGCTCGGCCGGGGCGACGCCGGAGCCCGCCGCCACGAACAGCGCGACGAACGCGACGCCGCCGGACACGCCCCACACGACGCTGCCGGGCAGCAGCGCCCAGAACGGGCCGTCGGCCGACATCCCGGCGGTGAGCGCGGCGAGCCCGGCGGCCGTGCCGAGCATGCCCGCCGCCAGCGTGGCGCGGTGCCCCCACCGGCCGACCATCGCGGGGGCGACCCACAGCGCCGCCACCATGCACACCAGCGTCAGCGGCAGAAACGCCAGACCGGCCTTCAGCGCGCCGTAGCCGAGGACCGGCTGGAGGTGGTTGGTCAGCACGTAGTAGCCGCCGCCGAGCGTTCCCATGAACACCGCGATCACCACCATGGTCGTGACGAGCCCCCGGTCGCGCAGCAGGCGCGGCGGCACCAGCGGGTCCCGGGTCCGCGTCTCCACGACCGCCAGCGCCGCCAGCAGCAGCGCCCCGGCGGTCAGCGCCCCGGCCGCGCGCGCCGACCCCCATCCGGACTCCGGACCACTGACCAGCCCGAACACCAGGAGCGTGGCGCCCGCAGTGGCCAGCAGCGCGCCGGGCAGGTCGAAGGAGGCGCCGTCCGCCGGGCGGGGCGGGTCGGCGGGCAGCAGGCGCGGCGCGGCCAGCACGGCGATCAGGGCCAGCGGGACGTTGACGAAGAACACCCACTGCCAGCCGAGGTAGCCGGTGAGCACGCCGCCCAGCAGCGATCCGGCGGCCAGGCCCGCGCTGCCCGCCATGCCCCAGGCGCCCATGGCCCGGTTGCGCTGCGGGCCCTCGGCGAAGCCCCGGTAGATCAGCGCCAGCGTCGCCGGGGTGAGCAGCGCGCCGCCGACGCCCTGCACGGCGCGGGCCGCCACCAGCGTGCCGGGCGAGGTGGCCAGGCCGCCCGCCAGCGAGGCGACGCCGTAGAGGGCCAGGCCGAGCACGAACATCCGGCGCGCGCCGAGCCGGTCCACGGCCCGGCCGCCGAACAGCAGCAGCCCGCCGAGGCCGACGGCGTAGGCGCTGACCACCCACTGCACCGACTGGGCGCTGAAGCCGAGCGCCGACCCGAGATCGGGCAGCGCCACGTACACGATGTTGTAGTCCAAAGCCACGATGAGCTGCGTGAACGCCAGCAGGGCCAGCCTCGGCCCGGCGCGTCCGGAGGGGGATTGCACAGCGAAAATCTCCTGTACGGCAGACAATTACTACACGGCGTTCAGAGTTGCCACGCCGAACAGTAGCGCAACGCTGTAAAGTGTCAAGGGTGAACGAGCCGAAGATGAGCCGCCGCGACCGGCTGCGCGCCGAGACCAGCGCCGAGATCAAGAAGATCGCGCTGGACCTCATGGCGGCGGGCGGCACCGACGCGATCTCGCTGCGCGCCATCGCCCGCGAGATGGGCATGACGGCCGGGGCGATCTACAGCTACTACGCCACCCGCGACGACCTGATCACCACGCTGATCAGCGACGTCTACACCTCGCTGGTGGACGCCGCCGAGGCCGCGCGCGACGCCGTCCCGCCCGACGACCCCGGCGGCCGCGTCATGGCCTGGGGCCGGACCGTGCGCGAATGGGCGCTGGCCAACCCCGAGGGGTTCCGCCTCATCTACGGCGACCCGGTCGCCGGGTACCGCCCGCCCGAGGGCGGACCGGCGCGCGAGGCGCACCACCGCGCCTGCGCCGGGCTCACCGGGCTCGTCGCCGCCGCCTGGCCGCACGCCCGGGACCGCCAGGACGGCGATCACAGCTGGGACGACTTCTCCCCCGACCTGGTCGCCGAGACGCAGGCGGCCTTTCCCGGCCTGCCGCCCGCCGCCCTCGCCCTGACCCTGCGGGTGTGGGGACGCATGCACGGGCTCGTGGCGCTGGAGCTGTACGGCCACCTGTCGCTCGCCAACGACCCGGCCGCGCTGCACCGCGCCGAGATGCTCGACCTCGTCCGGTCCCTGGGGCTGCCGGATCCCTCCTGAGACGACGAAGCGGCCCGCACCCCCGGGAAGGGGATGCGGGCCGCCTCGGTGCGTCGCGTCGCTACGCGCCGCGCAGGACCGCCCCGGTGCGCTCGGCGGCCGCCGCGACCGCCGTGTCACGGGCCCGCGTCGCCTCCTCGGCCGTCAGGGTGCGGTCGGAGGCGCGGAAGCGCAGCGCGTAGGCCAGGGACTTGCGGCCCTCGCCCACCTGCTCGCCGGTGTAGACGTCGAACAGCCGGACCGACTCCAGCAGCTCGCCCGCGCCCTCGCGCAGCGCCGCCTCCACCTCGGCGGCCGCGACGGAGGCGTCCACCACCAGCGCCACGTCCTGGGTGGCGACCGGGTAGGTCGCCACCGGCCGGGCCGTCACGTCGCGGGGCTCGCCCAGACCGCGCAGCTCCAGCTCCATCGCGCAGGTGCGCGGCGGCAGGCCGTACGCCTTGACCACGCGCGGGTGCAGCTCGCCGGCGTGCCCGACCAGGGTGTCGCCCGCGTACAGCGCCGCGCAGCGGCCCGGGTGCCACGGCTCGTGCCGGTCGGCCCGCACCGTCAGCTCCACGCCCGCCTCGGCGGCCACCACGCGGGCGGCCTCCACCGCGTCGGCCCAGTTCGCGGGGCGGCCCCCGCCCCACCAGCCGGACGGCTCGCGCTCGCCCGCCAGCACGACCGCCACCCGGCGCGGCTGGTCCGGCAGCGCGGCGTCCACCGAGGCGATCTCCTCGGCGGACGGGCCGCGGTCCACCGGCAGCCGCGGCGCGACCTTCGGCGCGTCCGGGCGGGGCCGGAACACCACGCCCAGCTCGAACAGCGCCAGGTCGCCGAAGCCGCGGCCCACGTTGCGGGTCAGGGTCCTCAGCAGCCCCGGCAGCAGCGTGGTGCGCAGCAGCGGCTCGTCCTCCGACAGCGGGTTCGCCAGCCGCAGGGCGTCGCGGCGCGCGTCGCCCGCCGGAAGCTGGAGCGCGTCCCAGTCCTTCTCGGAGGCGAACGGGTAGTTCAGCACCTCGACATAGCCCGCCCCGGCCAGGGCGCGGCCGACGCGGCGGCGCAGCCGCTGGTCGGCGGTCAGCCCGCGACCGGCGACCGGGCGCGGCGCGCGGGACGGGATGTTGCGGTAGCCCTCCAGCCGGATGACCTCTTCGGCCAGGTCGTTGGGGTCGTTCAGGTCGGGACGCCACGACGGCGGCGTCACCGTCAGCGTCTCCTCCCCCTCGACCCGGCAGCCGACCTGCTCCAGGCGCCGCACGACCGTGGCGCGGTCGTAGTCCACGCCCGCGACCCTCGCCGGGTGGGCGGCGGCCATCGTGACCGTGCGGGTCTCCACCGGGGCCTCGGCGTGCGTGACCCCGGGCACGATCTCCGCGCCGCCCAGCTCGGCCAGCATCCGCACGGCCCGGTAGGACGCGTACAGCGGCAGCTCGCGGTCCACGCCGCGCTCGAACCGGTAGGACGCCTCGCTGTGCAGCTTGTGCCGCCGCGCCATGCGGGCGACGCCGACCTCGTCGAAGTGCGCGGCCTCGACGACCATGTCGGTCGAGGCGTCGTCGATCTCGGTGGCCAGCCCGCCCATCGTGCCCGCCAGGGAGATCGCGCCCGATCCGTCGGTGATCAGGACGTCCTCGGGGTCGAGGGCGCGCTTGACGTGGTCGAGGGTCTCCAGCCTCTCGCCCGGCTCGGCGCGGCGCACCACGATCGGGCCGGTCAGCTTGGTCCGGTCGAACGCGTGCAGCGGCTGCCCCAGCTCCAGCATCAGGTAGTTGGTGACGTCCACCGCCAGCGACACCGGGCGCACGCCCGCGCGGAACAGGCGCGTCCGCATCCACAGCGGGGTGGTGGCGTTCGGGTCGAAGCCGCGGACCTCGCGCAGCACGAACCGGTCGCAGGCGGTCGGGTCGGCGATCGACGCCGGGTACGACCCGCCCTCGCCGGTCGGCGGCTCCACTTCGGCCGGGTCCCGGAACGGCACCCCGTAGGCGATGGCCGCCTCGCGCGCCAGGCCGCGGATCGACAGCGCGTAGCCGCGGTCCGGGGTGACGGCGATGTCCAGCACGTCCTCGCGCAGCCCGAGCAGCCCGATCGCGTCGGTGCCCGGCTCGGCGGTGCCCTCCGGCAGCACCAGGATGCCGGAGTGGTCGTCGCCGATGCCCAGCTCGGTCACCGAGCAGATCATGCCCTCGGACATGCGGCCGTAGGTCTTGCGCGCGCCGATCTTGAAACCGCCGGGCAGCTCGCCGCCCGGCAGGATCACCACGACCAGGTCGCCGGCGGCGAAGTTGGTCGCGCCGCACACGATGTTCTGCGGCTCGCCGGTGCCGTTGGCCGCGCCCACGTCCACGGTGCAGAACCGGATCGGCTTCTTGAAGCCGGTCAGCTCCTCGACGGTCAGCACCCGGCCGACCACGATCGGGCCGGTGATGTCGATCCCGGCCCGCTCGACCGTCTCGACCTCCAGACCCGCGTCGATGAGCTTGGCCGCCAGCTCGCGGCCGGTGACTCCCTCGGGCAGCTCGACGTACTCGCGCAGCCAGGAAAGCGGGGCCCGCATCAGATCTCCGTCCCGAACGGGAGGGTGAACCGCACGTCGCCCTCCACCATGTCGTGCATGTCCTCAACACCGTGGCGGAACATCAGCGTCCGCTCCACGCCCAGGCCGAACGCCCAGCCGCTGTACCGCTCGGGGTCGATGCCGCAGGCCGCCAGCACCCGCGGGTTGACCATGCCGCAGCCGCCCAGCTCGATCCAGCCCTCCGAGGAGCAGGTCCGGCAGGCGGGCGCGCCCACCTCCACCGACCGCCCGTGGCACACGAAGCACAACATGTCGACCTCGGCCGACGGCTCGGTGAACGGGAAGTACGACGGCCGCATCCGGGTCTTCAGGCCCTCGCCGAACATGCCGTTGACGAACGCGTCGATCGCGCCGCGCAGGTCGGCCATCGTCAGGCCCTCGTCGACGGCCAGGCCCTCCAGCTGGTGGAACACCGGCGTGTGGGTGGCGTCCAGCTCGTCGGTGCGGAACGTGCGGCCCGGCGCGACCACGTACACCGGCAGCTCCCGCGACAGCATCGCGCGGACCTGCACCGGCGAGGTGTGCGTGCGCAGCACCACGTCGGTGTCCTCCGACTCCACGAAGAACGTGTCCTGCATGGAGCGGGCCGGGTGGTCGGGCTTGAAGTTCAGGGCGTCGAAGTTGAACCAGCCCGCCTCGACCTCCGGGCCCTCGGCGACCTCGAAGCCCATGGACACGAACACGTCGGCCATGCGGTCCTGGAGGGTGGTCAGCGGGTGCCGGGCGCCGCGCGGGGCGCGGTCCCAGGGCAGGGTGACGTCGACGGTCTCCTCGACCAGGACGCGCTGGTCGCGTTCCTCCTCCAGCTCGGCCTGGCGCCGCTTGAGGGCCTGGGCGACCGCGCCGCGGGACGCGCCGATGCGCTTGCCCGCCTCGGCGCGGGCCTGCGGGGGCAGCGCGCCGATCTCGCGGTTGGCCAGCGCCAGCGGGGAGCGGTCCCCCGCGTGGGCGAGGCGGACCTGCTTCAGCTCGTCGAGGTCGCCCGCGGCGGCGATCGCCGCCAGGGCCTCGTCGCGGGCGCGTTCGAGCGCTTCGGGCTGCAACGCGGACACCTCGACGGGGTCGTAGGACTTGTTGGGTGCAGACATGGTGGTGTGAGAACTCCGGTCGGCGTGGGACGTCCGCAGTCTAGTGCTCGGACGGTGAGGATCCGGAAAGCGTGCGCGGTACGCGCCGCCCGCCCGGGGCCCGGCGACGAGGGTGGACCGGTCGCGTGGACCGGCTCGGCTAGCTCGTCGCGTAGTCGGGAGCCCCTGCGGGCAGGGTAAATCGGAACTCGGCGCCGCCCCCGGGGGCGCGCTGCACGGTGATGGTGCCGCCGTGCGCCTCGACCAGGCCCTTCACGATGTACAGGCCCAGGCCGGTGCCGCCGCGGCGGTTGCCGCCGGGACCGCGCCAGAACTGCCGGAAGACGCGCTGGGCGGCCTCGGGCGGAATGCCCTCGCCCTCGTCGCGCACCGACACGGCGGCCCCCTCCTTATGCGCGTCCGGCTCCACCACAATGGTGACAGTACCAGCGCCGTGCCGCACCGCGTTTTCGACCAGGTTGGAGAGGATCTGGTCGATCTTGTCGGGGTCCAGCCACATCTCCGGCAGCTCGCCGCGCGTCTCGAAGTGGAAGCGGTCCTCGGGGTCCCCGGCCGCGACCCGGCCCGCGATGACCTTGCGGACCTCCTCGGCCAGGTCCACCACCTGCCGGTGCATCTCCAGCCGCCCCGCCTCGATGCGGGACACGTCGAGCAGCTCGGTGATCAGGCGGGTGACGCGGTCGGCGTCGGCGTTGACGGTCTCCAGCATCACGCGCTTCTGGTCGTCGTTGAAGCGGTGCCACTTGGCCAGCAGCGTGGCGGTGAAGCCCTTGACGCTGGTCAGCGGGGAGCGCAGCTCGTGCGCGACGGTGGAGACCAGGTCGGCGCGGTCGCGTTCCTGGCGGGCGCGGTGCGCGGCGTCCCGCAGCGCGATCGTGAACCGCTCCACGCGGCCCCCCGCGCCGCGCCGGTAGCGGGCGGTGACCAGCAGCTCGGTGCCGCCGGGCAGGAACAGGGAGCGTTCGGGGTGGCGGGTGCGGGTGGCCAGGCCCTCGTAGGGGGCCAGGCACTTCCACCAGTCGCGGCCCTCGGCGTCGTGCAGCGGCAGCACGTCGCGGAAGTCGCGGCCCAGCGCGTCGGCCGGGTCGACACCGGTCATCCGGGCGGCGGCGGCGTTGAACGCCACGACCCGCGCGCAGTCGTCGGCGACCACCAGGCCGTCGGGCAGGTCGTCGATCCCCACCTCGCCGCCCGGCGCCTCGTCACCTGGCACCTCGCCGCCTGGTACCTCGTCGCCCGGCACCGGGGAACCGCCGGCGGGCGCGCGCGGCGGCACGTCGGGGGATTCCTCTCCGCCCACAACGGCCTCCCGAACACCGGTGCAACACGCCGCCTGTCGACAACAGACTCTATCCGGAGTCGGCGGCGTTACGGGACCCGACGAACCCCTCCCGGAAAGCCTTTTGTGACCTCCGCGTCGTCCCGTCCCCGCCGCGGCGTCCCCACGGTCCCCGCACTCCCCGCCGTTACCGGCGTGGGGTCACGGGCACGGACGCGGGCACGGTCATGGGCACGGTCACGGGCGCGGGGCGGGTGCGTCGGCCGCGTCGTGCCGGTCGGTGACGAACAGCCGGTGCAGCCCGGTGACGCGCAGCAGCTTGAGCTGGGCGGGCCGCACCCGGACGAGCCGGACCTCGCCGTCCTGCTCCCGCACCAGGTTGTGCACCGCGACCAGGGCCCCCAGCCCGGTCGCGTCGCAGAACGACACCTCGGCGAAGTCCACGACCAGGCGGCGGAAGCCGGCGGCGTGCAGCTCGGTCAGGCGGGTGCGCAGCGTGTCGGCGGTGCGCAGGTCGATCTCTCCCGAGACCGCGGCCACGGCCGTGTCGCCCTGCGCGCGGGCCAGCACGACCCGCAGGTCGCCGGGCTCGCCCAGCTCCCGCACGTCGCGCACCGGGAGCGCGGCGCGCGCCCGGAGGTGCGCCGACGGCCACTGCGTCGACGACCACTGCGCCGGTCGCGGCGCCTGCCGCTGGGCCGGGTGCGGCCGGCAGCGCACTCCCGGGCTCCGTCGGCCCGGCCGTCCGGCCGCCCCGTTGTCGTCGGTCATCACGTCAGCCCCCACTTCGCACGGCGTGTTCGCCGCCTTCACCAACACCGTAGGCAACCCGTGTGACACTCGGATCCGCCAGCGGGTTGGTCTGCGCTCCTACTTTGGTACGAGCCTTGGAACGGGCTTTACCGGGACTTGGCGTCCCCGGGGTCCCGCGGCCGTTCCGGCGCGGTCCCGCCACCGCGCGCGAACCATCCTTCCAGGTCACATGCCAGAAAAGGAGGTCCGTCGCGACCGCTTGTGGTCAGATGGACACGTAACGTCCCTGTGACGTTCCCGCGCACGCCCCCCGCGCGCCGCTCAGGAACGCTGGGCGCGGGCCGAGGCGTACAGGCAGACCGCGGCGGCGGTCGCCAGGTTCAGGCTCTCGGCGCGGCCGTAGATGGGAACGCGGACGACCTCGTCGACGTTGTCGAGGATCTCCTCGGGCAGACCCCACGCCTCGTTGCCGAACACCCAGGCGGTGGGCCGGGCCAGCAGTCCGTCGTCGATGGAGTCGTCCAGGGTGCGCTTGCCCGCGCCGTCGGCCGCCAGCACCGTCAGGCCGGTGCGCCGCAGCTCGGGGATGAGCGTGTCGAACCGGGGCCCGGTCACCACCGGCAGGTGGAACAGGCTGCCCGCCGAGGCGCGCACGCACTTGCCGTTGTAGGGGTCCACCGAGGCGTCGGTGAACACCACCGAGTCGGACCCGGCGGCGTCGGCGGTGCGCAGGACCGTTCCGGCGTTGCCCGGGTCGCGCACGTGCGCCAGCACCGTGACCAGCCGGGGCGTGGTCGCCAGCGCGGCGTCCAGGGAGACGTCGAGGAACTCGCAGACCGCCAGCAGCCCCTGCGGGGTGACGGTCTGGGCGAGCTCGGCCATGACCTCGCCGCTGACCCGCAGCACCGGGACGTCGGCGCGCTCGGCGGCCGCCACCAGGTCGGCGTGGCGGGTCTCGGCCTCGGCGGTGGTGAACAGCTCGGCCAGCCCGCCGGGGATCGCCAGCGCCTCCCGCACCGCCTGCGGCCCCTCGGCCAGGAACCGGCGCTCCCGGCGCCGGAACGCGCGTTTGGCGAGCCGTCGAGCCGCCTTCACCCGGGGTGATCGGACAGAGGTCAGCTCGCGGCCCGCCATACGTTGATTACTCGCTATCTGTCTCGCTGTCGGAGAGGCCGGGTTCAGGCGGCCTCGCTGCCCTCGGCGGGCAGCGCGTCCTTGGCGACCTGGACCAGGGCGGCGAACGCCGCGGCGTCGTTGACGGCCATCTCGGCCAGCATGCGACGGTCGACCTCGACCTCGGCCAGGCGCAGGCCCTGGATGAGGCGGTTGTAGGTCATGCCGTTGGCGCGGGCGGCGGCGTTGATCCGCTGGATCCACAGCCGACGGAACTGGCCCTTGCGGTCCTTGCGGTCCCGGAAGGCGTAGGTCATGGAGTGGAGCTGCTGCTCCTTGGCCTTGCGGTACAGGCGCGACCGCTGGCCGCGGTAGCCGCTCGACCGCTCCAGGACGACCCGACGCTTCTTGGCGGAGTTGACCGCCCGCTTCACGCGTGCCACGTGTTGTACTCCTTCGTGGGGGCCGGTGACTCGGGCACCGGCCGGTCGTACGGATTGCTGGTCGGAGAGCTACTTACTTGCGCAGCAGCTTCTTGATGTTCTTGGCGTCGGCCGGGGCCACGACCGCCGGGCCGTCCAGGCGGCGGGTGCGCTTGGTCGGCTTGTGCTCGAGCAGGTGGTTCTTGTTGGCGCGGCGGCGCATCACCTTGCCGGAGCCGGTCAGCTTGAAGCGCTTCTTGGCACCGCTGTGGGTCTTGGTCTTCGGCATGGTCGCCGTCGTCTCCTCTACTCGTGGCCTCCGCGCGGCGGCACGGAGGCGCGCCTGAACGGGCGCGCTGCTACATGTCACGCGGCACCGCGCCTGGACAGGCTCAATGTACGTGCGTCTCGGACCCGCTCGGGGCGGGGCCGTCGGGAACGGAGGCGGCCCCCGGTCGACGTCGCGACCGTGTCGCGGCGTCCGGCGGGCCGTCTCCGGTGGCCCGGCAGGACCGCTCAGGCGGTCCCGGCGTCCGACTCCTGCTGAGCGCGGCTGTCGCGCTCGGCCTTGGCCTCGGCCTTGGCTTCGGCCTTCTTCTTGTGCGGGCCGATCACCATGATCATGTTCCGGCCGTCCTGCTTGGGACGGGACTCCACGAAGCCCAGCTCCTGGACGTCCTCGGCGAGCCGGTTCAGCAGGCGGAAGCCCAGTTCGGGTCGCGACTGCTCACGACCGCGGAACATGATCGTCACCTTGACCTTGTCCCCGGCCTTCAGGAACCGCACCACGTGACCCTTCTTGGTCTCGTAGTCGTGCGGGTCGATCTTCGGCCGGAGCTTGATCTCCTTGATGATCGTGTGCGCCTGGTTCTTCCGCGCCTCACGCGCCTTCATCGCGGACTCGTACTTGAACTTGCCGTAGTCCATGAGCTTCGCGACGGGCGGGCGCGCGGTGGGCGCCACCTCGACGAGGTCGAGGTCCGACTCACGCGCGAGTTCAAGGGCCTTGGCGATGGGCACGATGCCCACCTGTTCGCCGTTCGGGCCGACGAGCCGGACCTCTGGCACGCGAATGCGGTCGTTGATACGCGGTTCGGCGCTGATGGGACCTCCCTGGGGCCATGACTTGGAGCGTTGTGCTGTGGGACCGGTCGTACCCCGGGCAGTCCATGCGAAAAGCCCCGTACGACTCGCATACGGGGCCACCTTCGGTCGCCGCGTCGCCGGAGGCGACGCGAACGGAACGTCGCCGACGAGGGCGACGCCGGACCGAGACCCGCCAACCTGTACGGCCGGCTAGGTGGGAGGTGGCCTCCGCTTGAGCGCCTGGGGCGGTCCGTCGGTGAGGACGGTCCTTCCAGGCCGGTCGACCACCAAGACTATCACCTCGTCGCCGGTGCGGCGAACGGCGTCCGCGGCGCCCGCGCGCGCCCCGTCCGAGGCTTCCGCCGGACCTCTCGGCCGGTCCGTCCGCGCCGGGCGGGCGGGCGGGGTGACGGTCTTGTGCCCGCGGGGAGCGTTCCGGGGGCGGGCGCGCGGGTTACGTAGAGGTCAGGACCGCCTACCGGAGGCGCCAGCGATGCCCTTTCCCAGGACCGTGCCGCCGCTCCGGCTGGAGTTCGCGCAGAAGGCCTTCATCGTCGACGACGGCCGGCTGCTGCTGGTCCGCAAGACCGCCGCCGACCCCCGCCATCCCGGGCGCTGGGAGGTGCCCGGCGGGCGGCTGGAACCGGCCGGGGACCTGGGACTGGACGACCACATCCGGCGCGAGGTGTGGGAGGAGGTCGGGCTGAAGGTCGATCCGGGCCCGCCGTTCCACCTGTGGCAGTGGTTCATGCCCGACGAGCGCTCCGGGGACCGGGTGCGGGTGGTGGCCGCCGCGCGGGTGTGCCGCCCCCGCTCGCTGGAGCCGACCGTGCGGAACCAGACCCCCACCGACCACCTCGCCGACCCCTCCTGGGTGCCGATGGACGAGGTGTGGGGCTACGACCTGATCCCGGACCTGCGGCCGGTGGTGCGGGCGTTCCTGCGACTGCACGCGGGAGGCTGAGTGGATCTCGTCCGTCCCACGGGGACGCCGGTGGACCGCCCCGGGCTCGACGGCGTCGTGGAACGGCGGTTCGGCCTGGTGGTGATGGGCGACGTGCGGATCGAGGTGCGCGCCGCGCTGCCGGAGGTGCGGTTCACCGAGCTGACCGCCGACCGCCTCACCTACGCGCCCGCGCGGATCATGGTGGCCGGGACGGCGGTCAACCTGGCGCGGCGGGCCACCGGCTACTTCCGGCGGATCGCGGTCACCGGGAAGATCGGCGACGACGACTTCACGCCGTTGATCCGGCGCGAGCTGCGGCGGCTGGGCGTGCGGGACCTGCTGCGGGCCGAGCCGGGGGCCGCCAACGCCGTGTCGGTGATGCTGCGCGACCGCGCCACCGCGGACGGGCCGGGGGTGCGGCTGCTGGTGGCCGAGGAGCACGCGCCGTCGCGGCGGCTGACCGAGGCCGACGTGCGGCGCGCCGCCGGGGAGATCCGCCGGGCCGACGTGCTGTTCACCGACGGGTACTCGCTGCTGTCGCCGATCTCGGCGGCGGCGCTGCGGCGGGCGGCGGCGATCGCGCGGCGGGCCGGGACGCTGGTGGCCTTCGACGTGGTCCCGCACGACGTGGACGCGCGGCTGCCCGCCGCCGAGGTGACGCCGGTGCTGGAGCTGGCCGACATCGTGGTCACCGAGGCGGCGACGGTGGCGCGGCTGCTGGGGCGGCCGGCGCCGGTGGAGGCCGGGGAGGTCCGGGAGCTGCTGCCCGCGCTGGACGCGCTGGTCCCGGGACGGCCGCTGTGGCTGCTGCGGTTCGGGCCCGGCTGCCTGGAACGGGTGCTGGCCCACCAGCGCGACCGACTGGAGCTGGAGTACGCCACCGGGTACGGGGAGGGCGTGGAGCGCGCCGGGTTCGGTGACCGGCTGACGGCCGGGGAGCTCTACTGGTGGCTGTCGGCGCGCTCCGGCTGACCGACGAGTTCGGGCCGACCGACGGGTTCGGGCCGGCCGGCGCACAGCGGGCGCAGCGTCTCCAGGGTGCGGCGGAAGCGGGCGCGGCTCTCGGGCAGCCCGAACGTCTCCTGCCAGCGCCACGTCCCGGGACCGTACAGCGCGGTCGTCACCGCCCAGCGCAGGAACTGGCTCGGCACGCCGTCGCCGGGGTGGACGGTGGCGGTGTCGTCCTCCTCCACCAGCAGGTAGGAGCGGCCCGCCCGGTGGCGTTCGCGGAGCGCGTCGTGCGACCCGGCCTCGCCGCGCAGGCCCCGGCCCTCCAGCACGGCGCGGACCCCGGCGGTACCGGGCACCAGGTGCCAGTGCGCGTGGTCGATGCAGGCGCCGCCGCCCTGCGGGCTGCCCGGACCGTGCTCGAAGAGCACCAGGTCGGCGCTGCCGTAGGCGGCCAGGTACAGCCCCGCCACATGGTCGCGCCAGCGCCGGGCGCGGGCCCACAGCCCGGGGTCGAACGTGCCCGCGCACGCGTGGTGCTCGGCGGTGACCAGCAGCAGGTGCCCCTCGGCCAGCGGCGCCAGGTCCGGCATCAGGAACAGCCGGTCGTCGGCGGCGAGCACCCCGTCCGCGCCGGGCAGGTCGACCATGGCGTTGAGCCGGAAGCGCAGCGGCGGGCACAGTACGCAGTCCGCGCCCGCCCGGCCGTCGTTGTCCCTGACCTCCATGACGGCGGCCTCCTCGCGATCGGTTACCGAACGTGTCCCCCCAGAACCGGCGGCGATCTGTGCGGGCGGGGTCAGACCACCGGGACCTCGAGGTTGCGAAAAGTGGCCTGACGGGAACAAATCCCTTGGAAGGCAGGCCCCGTGAACACTCCCCCTCTCATCCCCCCGGCGATCCGACCGGCGCCGCCCGTCGCCGATCCCGCGCCCGGTGTCGCCGTGCTCGACACGGCCGTGCTGTCCGCCCGTCTGGACGAGTCGTTCGACGTGCTGCGCGACACCTACGCCAGCGCGCAGGGCACGGGCGGCGGCTGGTACCACGAGCTGACCCGGCCCGAGCCGGGCGCGACCGCCACCGCGCTGGGACTGCTGGCGTTCGTCGAGGCCAGACGGCCGTTCGAGCACTTCGACGAGGGCCTGGCGTTCCTGGCGGCGCGGCAGTCGGTGTCCACCGAGCCGCTGCGCGACGGCGGCTGGGCCACCAAGACCAGCCTGGGCATGCCGGTGGTGGAGGCCACCGCGTGGATCGCGCGGTTCCTGGCGTCGGCCCGCTGCGACCTGCGGCCCGGCGCGCCCGACCTGCGGCGCGCCCACCGCTGGCTGCTCCGCAACCAGAACGCCGACGGCGGCTGGGGCTCGATGCACGGCTGCCCGTCGCGGACCTGGCTGACCTGCCTGGCGCTGCGGGCGCTGGTGCGCCTGGACCCGTTCGAGCCCGCCGTCACGCACGGCGTGGAGTGGCTGACCGCCGACCGCACCCTGCACCGGCCCGCCTGGGGGCCGACGCCGACCGCCGCGCCGACGGTCACGCACACCGCGTTCACGCTGCTGACGCTGGTGGAGGCGGCCCCGGACCGGCGCGACGAGCGGGTGCTGGCCGCCTACGACTGGCTGCGCGAGCACCTGGACCCCGCCGGCAGCGACGTGTGGATCGAGACCTACGACGTCGCCCCGCACGGGCCCGCCGCCAAGCCGGTGTGGCGGCTGGCGCTGTGGCACTACGGGCTTCCGCTGGCGCTGGCCGCGCTGTTGCAGGACCCGCGCGGCGTGCCGGGGCCGCTGGTGGGGCGGGCGTTCCGGACGCTGATGCGCGAGGAGGTCGTCGATCCGCGCCTCGGCGGCCTCGGCGGGGACGGCCTGTCGTCGCTGTGGACGCTGTGGTGGCGGCTGGAGGCGTTGAACGCGCTGTCGCGGCCGCCGCTGCTGCGCGACGGGGACCTGGTGTACTGGCTGCCGGACGCGACGGTGGTCCAGCACGCCCACGCCCGGGGGCGGCCGCTGAGCAGCGTGCTGCCGGGCCGCGCCCACCGGCACGTCCTGCGGCTGCTGCGGCGGCACTGGGCGGCGCTGGCGCTGGCGCTGGTCGCGCTGGGCAGCCTGGTCGGGGTGGCCGTCGACCTGTGGGACTGGCGCGACTTCTGGCTCAGCGTCATCCTGCCGATCGTGCTGACGGTCATGCAGGAGGCGATGAAACGCCGCCGGACACAGCAGCAGCCGCCGCCGGCGGTGCGCTAGCCGCCCGCCCGGCGGGCGAGCTCGGCCTCGCCGGCGGCGCGCATCGCCGCCACCGGGACGTCGTCGCGGCCGGTCATCAGCGTCACCTGCCGCACGGCCTGGTGCAGCAGCATCGCGAACCCGCCGACGACCGTCGCGCCCGCCGCCGTGGCGGCCTCGGCCAGCGGTGTCGGCCACGGCGCGTACACCACGTCGAACAGGGCCGCGCCGGAGGCGGCGACCGGTTCGGCGAACGCGTCGGCGGCGGCGCCCGGCAGCGTGTTGACCACCAGCGCGGACGGCGGCAGCTCCGGCACCCGGTCCAGGGTCTCCACCCGCACCGCCAGCCCGAACCGCTCCCCCACCGCGGCCGTCCCGGCGGCGCGTTCGGGGCTGCGCACCGCCAGGGTCGCCCCGGTCAGGCCCATCCGGGCCAGCGCCGCCAGCGCGGAGGCGGCGGTCGCGCCGCCGCCCAGCACCAGCGCCGAGGCGGGCGCGGCCACGCCCGCCTCGGTCAGCGCGGCCACGATCCCGTGCACGTCGGTGTTGTCGGCGTGCCGCCGCCCGTCGCGCAGCACCAGCGTGTTGGCCCCGCCGACGCCCGCCGCCAGGTCCGTCACCGTGTCGGCCAGCTTCAGCGCGACCCGCTTGAGCGGCATCGTCAGCGACAGCCCCGCCCACTCGGGGCCCAGGCCGTCCAGGAAGCCCGCCAGCCCGTCCTCGCCGCACTCGAACGCGTCGTAGCTCCACCCGTCCAGGCCCATCGCCGCGTACGCCGCCCGGTGCAGCACCGGCGACAGCGAGTGCGTGATCGGCGAGCCGAGCACCGCCGCCCGTGAGGTCATAGTGTCTTCACCCGGTCACTCATTGTAGTTATGCCTGCGCGGGGCCTAGGATCGCTGTTCGCGCCGTGGCCCCCGCACGTGTACCCCCCGTGAAGGAGACATGATGACACGCCCCCGGCTCGCCGCCCTCACCGCCGCCTCCGTCCCGGCGGTGGGGCTGGCCGTCGCGCTGCTGGCCCCGTCGGCGGCCCAGCCCCCGCCCGCCGGGCGGTCCCTGGCGGCCGACCGGCCGCGCGAGGCGGGG
>NZ_BCQR01000138.1 GCF_001552175.1 Actinomadura kijaniata NBRC 14229 | reverse complement strand
GCCCGGCCCGCGCGGCGGCGGTCGCGTCGCGCCGCCCGCCCCGCCGGCGCCGCTGAGAGCCCGCTTCCGAACCCGCCCGCGCGGAGGGACGAGGAGCACGCCGCTCCGTCGGCCGTCACGGACTCTCCCACCCGGGACCCGCGACGGAGCTCACGCGGCGCGGGGATGACACCGCGCCGCGACGCACCGTGAAGGCATGTGTCGCGGGAGGGGACACCGGTCACGGGCTTGTCACTTCCGTGACAAAGGCCGAGGTGGCTAATGTGCGCGTGGGGCGGTTCCGCCACCTGGCTACCTTCCGGTAGCTTCACGCTGCACGATCATCGCCGGTGGCCGGCGGCCTCCGCGGGAGCCGTCCGGTCGGCAGCGCTCCGCCCTCGACGGCGCGGTCCCCGCGCGACCCCCGCACGGTGCCGCCCGCCCGATCCCCCGGGAGACAGAGATGGCTCTGGGCTCGTTGCTTCCCGAACTCCAGCCCGGCGGCGCCGGCCGCGTTCCGCTGATCGAGCGCGTCGCGCGGTGGGCGGTGGAGAAGCCGGACGCGCCGGCGTGGACGTTCGTGGACTACTCGCTGGACCCGGGCGGCGTGAAGATCACGTTGACCTGGGCCGAGGCCGCGCGCCGCGCCCGCGCCATGGCGGCCCGGCTCCGCCAGGTCGCCGGGCCCGGCGACCGCGCCGCGCTGCTGCTGCCGCAGACGCTCGACTACATGATGACGATGCTCGGCGCGATGCACGCGCACGTGGTGGCGGTGCCGCTGTTCTCGCCGGACCTGCCGGGCCACGCCGACCGGCTGATCGGGGCCTACGCCGACTCCGAGCCGGCCGTCGTCGTCACCTGCCGGAGCTCGCTGCCGCACGTGGAGAAGTTCCTGGCCGACCACGACGTGCCGCGGCCCAGGGAGATCGTGTTCGCCGAGGAGGTGGACCCGGCGCTGGCCGACACCTGGACGGACGAGCCGATCGGCTTCGACGACCTGGCGTACCTCCAGTACACCTCCGGCTCCACCCGCCGCCCCGCCGGGGTCGAGATCACCCACGGGAACGTCACCGCCAACGCCGCGCAGCTGTGGGCGGGCTGGGCCCCCGACGGGCCGACCCCCGAGCTGGTGAGCTGGCTGCCGCTGTTCCACGACATGGGGCTGATCGCGGCGATGGCGCTGCCGCTGTACGGCGGGGACCACGCCATCTACACCGACCCGGTGTCGTTCGTGATGAACCCGCTGCGCTGGCTGGAGCTGATCGCCGAGCGGCCGGGCCGGAACGTCTACACCGCCGGGCCGAACTTCTCCTACGAGTACGCCGCGTCGGTGGTGACGCCGGAGAAGCTCGCCGAGCTGGACCTGTCGGGCCTGGTGACCTGCCTGAACGGGGCCGAGCCGATCCGCCCCTCGACGCTGGAGACGTTCGCCGCGGCGTTCGCGCCCGCCGGGCTGCGGCCGGGCGCGCAGGCCCCCGGCTACGGGCTGGCCGAGGCGACGGTGTTCGTGTCGGCCGCCGCCGACGACACCCCGCCCAAGGTCATCGAGGTGGACCGCGACGCCCTCACCCAGGGGCGGGTCGTGCTCGCCGACCCCGCGGCGGACGGCGAGCGGGTCAGCGCGCTCGTCTCGTGCGGCCGCCCCGTCGGGCAGATCGTCGCGATCGTCGACCCCGAGACGCGGACCGAGCGGCCGGACGGCGAGGTCGGCGAGATCTGGGTGCACGGCCCCAACACCGCCCCCGGCTACTGGCGCAACTCCGAGCGCAGCCAGGACACCTTCGGCGGCGAGCTGGCCGAGCCCGGCGACCTGCCCGCCGGGCCCTGGATGAGGACCGGCGACTACGGCGCCGTCCACGAGGGCGAGCTGTACGTCACCGGCCGCATCAAGGACCTGATCATCGTGGACGGCCGCAACCACTACCCGCAGGACATCGAGGTCACCACGCAGGAGGCGCATCCGGCGGTCCGGCCCGACCACGTCGCGGCGTTCGCGGTGCAGGGGGAGGAGACCGAGCTGCTGGTCGTGGTCGCCGAGCGCAACCGGCGCGTCCCCCTCGCCCGGCTGGACCCGGCCGAGGTCGAGACGGCGGTGCGCGGCGCGATCAACGTCGAGCACGAGATGAGCGTGCACGAGTTCCTGCTGATCGAGCCGGGCGGGGTGTCGCGCACCTCCAGCGGCAAGATCGCCCGCGCCGCGACCCGGCAGCGCTACCTGGACGGCGCGCTGCCGACCACCCGGGCGCGGCTCGACGCGCGGGGGTGACGCCGCGCAGGTGACACCGGACGCTCGTTCGGCGGCCGGAACGGACGCGTTCCGGCCGCCCGGCACACAGGAGGATCATGCTCGCGGGGCTGGGCCGCCTCATCCACCGACGGCGCTGGACCTGTCTCGTCCTGATCCTGCTGTGCACGGTCCTGGCGGGCGGCTGGGGCCTCGGCGTGTTCGGCAAGTTCAAGCAGGGCGGCTTCGAGGACCCCGACGCGTCCTCCACCACGGTCGCCAAGCTCGGCGCGACCTACTTCGGCAGCACCAACCCCGACGTGCTGGTGCTGTACCGCAGCCCCACGATGACCGTGGACGACCCGCGCTACCAGGCGGCGGTGGTCACCACGGTGGCGCGGCTGCCGAAGGAGCAGGTCGCCGAGCTGTTCTCGTACTGGTCGCTCGACGCCCGGGACGCCGCGCCGTTCACCTCGCACGACCGGCGCTCGACGTTCGTGTCGGTGAAGCTGGCGGGCAAGGACGACGCCGCCAAGACCGCCAACTACCACCTCATCAAGGACCGGCTGGCCGCGCCCGGCCTGGAGACCCGGCTCGGCGGGGCCTACCCGCTGGGCATCGAGTTCGGCGAGCAGGTCGTCGCCGACATCGTCCGCGCCGAGCTGATCACCGCGGTGCCGCTGCTGGTGCTGCTGGTGGCGCTGTTCGGCGCGCTGACGGCGTCGGTGCTGCCGATGGTGGTCGCGCTGTTCTCCATCGTCGGCGGCCTCGCGGTGCTGCACCTGGTCACCTACGTGACCGACGTGACGGCGTTCGCGCTGGAGGTCGTCACCATGATGGGCGTCGGCCTGGCGATCGACTACTCGCTGTTCGTCGTGAGCCGCTTCCGCGAGGAGCTGCGGCGCGGGATGGCCGCGCGCGGCATCGACCCTGGAAAACCCTGGAAGGCCGAGCGGGGCCGGGCGGCGCGCAGGGCGGCCCGGCGCGCCCACCGCGAGGCGTTGCAGCCGGCCCAGCGGGACGCGGTCGTCACCACGATGCTCACCGCCGGACGCACGATCATGGTGTCGGGCGTGACGGTGTCGGCGGCGCTGGGCGGGCTGCTGCTGTTCCCGCAGATGTTCCTGCGCACGATCGGCCTGGCCGGGATCGCGACCGTCATGGTGGCGGTGTTCGGCGCGACGGTGCTGCTGCCGACGATGCTGGTGCTGCTCGGCCCGCGCGTGGAGTTCGGGCGGATGCCGTGGCGGCGGCCCACGTCCCGGCGCGCGCGGCGCGACCCCGACAGCGGGTTCTGGTTCCGGCTCGGGCAGAGCGTGATGAGGCACCCGCTGCCGTACTTCGCGGTGGTGCTGGTGATCCTGGGCGTGATGTTCGGGCCGTTCCTGAGCGTGCGGTTCGGCAGCGTCGACGCCCGCGTCCTGCCCAAGGAGAGCCCGACGCGGCAGGTCGTGGAGACGGTCAAGCGCGAGTTCCCCAACGGCTCGGCCGAACCGATCGACATCGTGCTCACCGGGCAGCTCGTCCCGCGCGACTGGCGGCCCGCCCGCAGGGGCGACAACATCCCGCCCCACCTGGAGAACTACCGCAGGGACCTGGCGCGGCTGCCCGGCGTCGTCGAGGCGAAGTTCACCGGCTACTCCGCCTCCTACGGGGGCGTGCGCGTCTCGGTCACGCACAGGTACGAGCCGATGTCCCAGCAGGCGCAGGACCTCGTCCAGACCATCCGCGGCAAGCCGGTGGACGAGAGCGGCATCCCCATGCGGATCGACGTCGGCGGCAGCACCGCGGCGCAGATGGACCTGATGGACAGCCTGCTGCGCACGCTGCCGAAGATGGCGCTGTTCGTGGGCGTGACGACGTTCGTGCTGCTGTTCATGTTCTTCGGCTCGGTCGTGCTGCCGCTCAAGGCGATCGTGATGAACGTGCTGTCGATCGGGGCGTCGTTCGGCGCGATCGTGTGGGGCTTCCAGTACGGCCATCTGGCGGACCTGCTCGACTTCACGCCGACCGGCGGCGTCGAGGCCACCTCGATGATCCTGATCCTCGCGGTGGTGTTCGGCCTGTCGATGGACTACGAGGTCTTCCTGCTGTCGCGGATCCGCGAGGAGTGGGACCGCAGCCACGACAACCGGCTGGCCGTCGCCCGCGGCATGCAGCACACCGGCGGGATCATCACCAGCGCGGCGCTGCTGTTCCTGGTGGTCATCGCGGCGTTCTCGATGGCCGGGATCACCGTCGTGAAGCTGATCGGCGTCGGCATGTTCGTCGCGGTCGTCGTGGACGCGGCGCTGGTGCGCTCCCTCCTGGTGCCCGCGACCATGCGGTTCATGGGCGGGGCCAACTGGTGGCTCCCGCGCCCCCTGGCGGGCCTGCACGCCCGGATGGACCTCCGCGAACGCGGCGATGCCCCCGCCGGGGAGCCGGCGGCCGCCCCACCGGTGACGGTCCCGCCGGCGGTCGCGCCGCCGCTGCCCGCCGAGCAGCCCTACCCGTACGCCCTGCACTGGGAGTCGACGCCCGAAACGGACGACAGGATCACCCGCGAAAGTCGTCCAGAAGTGGCCGCCGCGCCCCTTCCCCCGCCCGATCCGGGCCCCGACCACCCACCCACCTGGGCCGATCCCGTCCCGCCGCCCCCGCCCGCCCCGCCCCCCGGGCCGTGGCGGCCGTGGGCGAACGGACAACCCCAACCCCAACCCACAAGCACCAGCCGTACCAGACGTGAGATAGTTCCCAATCCAGATGGTTCGGGCTGGCGCTGGAGGACCGTGGAGGAGAACGATGTCAACTGAGTCACGCCGCCGGTTCGCACGGCGGACGGCGGCCGTCACGGCCGCCGCGGTCGCCGGGGCGGGCGTGCTCCCGCTGAGCGTGGCCCCGGCGCAGGCCGCGAGCTTCAGGAAGGCCGACTCCGGCGCGAAGATCGTCAGCTACAAGTGGCTGAACAAGGGCAAGACCTCCTTCGACTTCACGGTGCAGTCGCCCTCCCTCGGCGGCGCGAAGGAGAACGTGCGTGTCCTGCTGCCCAAGGGCTGGAAGTTCGGCTCCAAGAAGACCTGGCCGGTCGTGTACGCCCTCCACGGCGGCAACGACCGCTACATCTCCTGGACCCGCAGCACCGACATCGAGCAGGTCGCCCGCAGGTGGGGCGTCATCGTCGTGATGCCCGAGGGCCGCAACGGCTCGTACACCAACTGGTTCAACGGCGGCAAGGGCGGCACCCCCAAGTGGGAGGACTTCCACGTCCAGGAGGTCCGCCAGCTGATGGAGCGCAACTACGGTGCGGGCGGCTCCCGCGCCGTCATGGGCCTGTCCTCCGGCGGCCAGGGGGCCTGCACCTACGCGGGACGCCACCCGGGCATGTTCCGGCACGCGTCCTGCTTCAGCGGCGTGCTGTCGATGAGCCACCCGGGCATCCCCACGCTGCTCATGTACACCAACATGCGCAGCGGCCAGGACCCCTACAACATCTGGGGCGTGCCCTGGATCCACAAGGCCAACTGGGACGCCCACGACCCGATCAAGCTCCTGCCCCGCATGCGCGGCACGAAGCTGTACGTCTCCTCGGGCACCACGGGTGAGGCCGGCCCGTTCGACAAGCCCGGCAAGGCCCCGTGGGACATCGGCTACCTGAGCGAGCGCGCCATCGGCCCGACGGTGAAGGCGTTCGTCGAGGAGGCCAAGCGCCAGAAGGTCTCCGTCACGTCCCACATCTACGGTCCGGGCAGCCACTCCTGGCCGTACTGGCAGCGTGAGATGCACACCGCCTGGCCCCAGATCATGAAGACCCTGGGCGCCAAGCGCGTCTGACCCACCCCCCGACGCCCCGGCCCGCCACGCGGGCCGGGGCGTCGGCGCTCAGCGGAGGGTGTCCAGGACCTCGGCGGCGCGGGCCACGCCGTCCTCGGCGTGGAGGCGGTCGCTCACGGCGCGGGCGCCGTCGGCGAGCCCCGCGTCGTTCGTCGCCCGGCGGACGCGGGCCGCCAGCAGCGGGACGGTCAGCTTCCGGAACGGCAGCGGCTCCGGCCCCGCCCCCAGCGCGTGGACGCGGTCGCCCCAGTACGGCTGGTCCCCGAAGAACGGGCAGACGACCGTCGGGACGCCCGCGCGCAGGCCCGCCGCCGTCGTGCCCGCCCCGCCGTGGTGCACCACCGCCGCCATGCGCGGGAACAGCCACGAGTGCGGGACGTCGTTCACCGCCAGGACGTCGTCGTCGGACGTCGCCGGGTCGCCCTGGACGACGCCCCGGACGCCCGCCGCGCGGAGCGCCGCGCGGACCGTCCGGTCCGTGCCGCGGGCGTCCCGGGGGACCATGCTGCCGAAGCCCACGTACACCGGGGGCGGCCCGGCCTCCAGGAACGCCGCCAGGCCGTCCGGCGGCTCCCAGCCGGGCTCGTCCAGGAACCAGTAGCCGGTCAGGTTGACGTTCGAACCCCAGTCGCGCGGGCGGGGGACCACCGCCTCGCTGAAGCACGCCAGGACCGGGCCGGTGCGCTGGACCTCGCGCGCCAGGCCGCGGAGGGGGGCCCGGCGCAGCCCCAGCGGGCCGGTCCGCCACGGGTTGAGGAACGGGCGGGAGAGCTGCCAGGTGAGCTGTTCCACGGCGGCGTAGGTCGCGCGGTTCGCCCAGGGGCCCAGCGCGGGGATCCGGGGGACGAACGGGTGCGGGAACGCCCCCGTCGGCTGGCTCGGCTGGAAGTGGATCAGCGCCCAGGGCACGCCCAGGTGCTCGCCGATGTGCACGGGCAGCAGGCCCAGCGTGGGGCCGAGGATCAGGTCGGCGCCCTTGCACGCGTCCAGGCACTCGGCCAGCAGGCGTTCGGCCAGCGGCCCCAGGATGCGCCGGAAGCCCGTCAGGAACCGCACCGGGTTCCGGCCGCTGGACAGCAGCCGCTGCCCCTCGGGGGAGTTCATGATCTCGGCCGGGTCGGCGGTCAGGGGGGCCAGCTCCAGGCCCGCCCGGTGCGCCAGCGGGGCGTAGCGCGCGCTCGCCACCAGCCGCACCCGGTCGCCGCGCTCGCGCAGCGCGCGTCCCAGCGCCGCGCACGGCTGGATGTCGCCGCGCGAACCGGCGGCGAAGATCACGATCGTACGGGTCATGGGCACCTCACCAGGCGTCGTGACGGGGGGCGGGCCGCGGGGACGCGGGCGGGGCGTCCTCGGGCACGTAGGGGCGGTACCAGCCCTTCGGCGGCGGGGGCGGCCACTGCTCGCGCACCACCGGCAGGCCGTTCCAGGGAGTGACGCGCGGCGCGGCGAGCGCCGTTCCGGAGGCGCGCGGCGCGGCGGGGGCGAGGTCCGGGACGGGGCGCCGCCGGTTGTGCTTGGGACCGGACCAGCCGTTCCGGCTGGGCAGCGTCACCCCGCTGATCACACCCCCGACCAGTACCAGCGCCGCCCCCAGCAGCAGCCCGGCCGCCGTGCCGCCGCGGAAGGTCTCCAGCTCCGCCGCCGACGCGCCCGGACCGGGGATGTCGTGGATCAGCAGGCCGACGATCGCGATGCCGAACGCCCCCGACGCCTCCCGGATCACGTTCATGATCCCGCTGGCGACGCCCGTCTGGTCCTCGGGCACGGCCTTCAGCACGTACATCACGATCGGCATGCACAGCGCGGCCCCGAGCCCGACGACCAGCACGCCCGGCATCAGGTCCAGGAAGCCGTCGTCCCGCCGGAGCTGGGAGAACAGCGCCATGCCGCCCGCCATCAGCGCCATCCCGCCGCCGATGGTGAGCCGGGGCCCGAACGCGGCGGCGGCCCAGAACGCGACCGGCGTCACCGCCATCACCACGATCGCCGACGGCAGCAGCACCAGGCCCGCCTTGCCCGGGTTGAACATCAGGAACGTCTGCAGGAACGTCGCCGCGTAGAAGACCATCCCGTTGAAGCCGATGCCGTGCAGCATCTGCGTCGCCAGCCCGCCGGTGAACACCCGGTTGCGGAAGAACCGCAGGCTGATCATGGGGTCGGGGGCCCAGGACTCCACCAGCACGAAGCACACCAGGGCGATCCCGGCCAGCGCGAACACCGCCAGCACCGGCGGGTCGGTCCACCGGCCGTGCCCGGCCTCCAGCGCGTAGATCAGCGCGAACAGGAACGTCGCCGAGATCAGCGCGCCGGGCAGGTCCACCCGGGCCGAGCGGTTCTCGCTGTGGCCGGTCAGCACCGCCAGGCCGAGCGCGATGACGCCGATCCCGACCGGGATGTTGATCAGGAAGATCCAGCCCCAGTGCCAGTGCTCGACGATCACGCCGCCGATGGCGGGGCCGAGCGCGGTCGCGCCGCCCGCCGCGATGATCCAGACGATGGAGCCCAGCGACCGTTCCCGGTCGGTCCGCCCCACGTTGGTCATGACGCTGGTGGAGGGCAGCGCCATCGCCGCGCCCGCGCCCTGCACGATCCGGCCGAGGATCAGGACCGACTCCTCGCCCGCCAGGCCGCACACCGCCGACGCCGCCGTGAACACCGTCATCCCGGTGACGAACATGACGCGGCAGCCGTAGATGTCGGTGAGCCGCCCGCCGGCGATCAGCAGGCAGGAGAACATCAGGATGTACCCCATGCCGACCCATTCCTGCGCGCTCTTGGACATGCCGAGATCGCTCTTGATCTTCGGCAGCGCGTTGGCGACCACCGTGTTGTCCATGGTGATCATGAATGCGGCGATGGCGACCACGGCCAGCGCCCAGCGGAATCGGCCCCGGGTCAAGTGCTCCTGCGCGGCGGCGTCCCGAACGGGGAATTCCGCCGCTTCCCCCTATAGACGTGAGGTAATCCTGTTACGGTTCGTCGACGTCCCGTCACCCGTCTCCTTGTGCGCTCCGGGCGTCCCGACTATCCCATCAGGCCACATTGGCCGCCACGGAGTCTTGTCATCACCGTGACAAGTGGCGCCCGAGAAAAGTGGTCTGGATGCGCATCGTGAGACGGGCGAAATGGGACATTGTGGGCTCTCGCCTCTGAACGATCCCAGTGTCATTGGGGGACCCCCGCGCATGCAGACCAGCAACGATCGTTCCGGAAGCGCGCAGGTTCGACCGCGGATCACCGAGGATTCGCTTCGCCGGCACCTGATCGAGCAGATCGCGCGCCGTTCCCGGATTCCGGCCGCCGACGTCGACGCCGACCGCCCGCTGGAGGAGTTCGGCCTGGCCTCCCGCGACGCGGTGGCCATCGCCGGAGAGCTGGAGCAGACGCTCGGCCGTTCCCTGCCCGCGACGCTGGTCTGGGAGCACCCCACCATCAACCGGCTGTCGGCCGCGCTGGCGTCCGGCGCGGACCTGACGCCCGCGCCCGGCTCCGCCCCGGCGCCCGCTCCGGCGTCCGTTCCGGCCCGGCCGGACGAGCCCATCGCCGTCGTCGGCATCGGCTGCCGCTTCCCCGGCGGCGAACGCGACCTGACCACCCCGGCCGACTACTGGCGTTTCCTGACCGGCCGGGGCGACGCGATCCGCGAGGTCCCGCCGGACCGCTGGGCGCCGTTCGACGACGGCTCGCCCGAGACCCGCGACCGGCTGGACGCCACCACGCGGCTCGGCGGCTTCCTGGACGACGTCGCCGCGTTCGACGCCCGGTTCTTCGGCATCACCCCGCGCGAGGCCGCCGTCATGGACCCGCAGCAGCGGCTGGTCCTGGAGGTGGCGTGGGAGGCGTTCGAGCACGCTGGCATCGGCCCGGCTTCGCTGCGCGGCAGCAGGACCGGCGTGTTCGTGGGCGTGTCGGCGCCCGAGTACGCGGCGTTCACCGCCTCCGACCCGGCCGCGCTGGAGCCGTTCACCGCGACCGGCGCGGCGCTGAGCGTCATCGCGGGCCGCCTGTCGTACCTGCTGGACCTGCGCGGCCCCAGCATGATCGTGGACACGGCGTGCTCGTCGTCGCTGGTCTCCACCCACCTGGCGGTCCGGGCGCTGCGCGACGGCGAGGCCGACGTCGCGCTGGCGGCGGGCGTGAACCTGCTGCTGTCGCCGACCGTCACGATGACGTTCGACATGGCCGGGGGCACGGCCGCCGACGGGCGCTGCAAGGCGTTCGACGCCTCCGCCGACGGCATGGTCCGCGCGGAGGGCTGCGGCGCGGTCGTGCTGAAGCGCCTGTCGGACGCGCGCCGCGACGGCGACCGCGTCCTGGCGCTGGTCCGCGGCACGGCCGTCAACAGCGACGGCCGCTCCAACGGCCTGGTCGCCCCCAACTCCGACGCCCAGCGCGCCCTGCTCCGCGACGCGTACGCCGCCGCCGGGATCGACACCCGTGAGGTGGACTACCTGGAGGCGCACGGCACCGGCACGTTCCTCGGCGACCCGATCGAGGCCAGGGCCGCCGGCGAGGTGCTCGGCGCGGGCCGCGACGCCGGCGCGCCGCTGCTGGTCGGCTCCGCCAAGTCCAACCTCGGCCACCTGGAGGCGGCGGCGGGCGTCGCCGGGCTCATCAAGACCGTCCTGGCGCTGCACCACGGGGTCATCCCGCCGTCGGCGCACTTCAAGGAGCCCAACCCGCACATCCCGTTCGACGACCTGCGGCTGCGGGTCGTCGCGGAGGAGACCCCCTGGCCCGAACGCGGCCGTCCCGCCCGCGCGGGCGTCTCCGGCTTCGGCTTCGGCGGCACCAACGCCCACGTCATCCTCGAACAGGCCCCCGCGCCGGAGACCGCGCGGACCCCGGCGGCGATCCGCGCGTTCCCGCTGTCGGACACCACCGCCGACCGGATCCGCGCGCACGCGCGGGTGCTGGCCGACTGGCTCCCGGACGACGCCCGGCTCGCCGACCTCGCCCGCACCCTGCACCGGCGCGGCGGGCGCGGCCGGGCGCGCGCCGCCGTCGTCGCCCGCGACCGCGCGGGCCTGCTCGACGGCCTCACCGCGCTCGCCGAGGGACGCCCCCACCCGGCCGTGGTGTCGGGGACGGCGGTCGGCGTGCCCGGCCGCCCCGTCTGGGTGTTCTCCGGCTACGGCGCGCAGCGCCCCGGCATGGCCACGCGGCTGCTGGAGGAGGAGCCCGCGTTCGCCGAGGCCATCGACGACCTCGACGCGCTGTTCGCCGAGGAGGGCGGCCCCGAGCTGTGGCGGCTGCTGGAGGAGGGCGGGAAGCTGACCGGCGGGCCCGCCGAGGTCATGCCGGTGCTGTTCGCCGTCCAGATCGGCCTGGCGCGGATGTGGCGGTCCTACGGCGTCACGCCCGGCGCGGTGATCGGCCACTCGATGGGCGAGGTCGCCGCCGCCGTCGTCGCGGGCGCGCTCACCCTCCAGGACGGCGTGAAGGTCATCTGCCGCCGCTCGGCGCTGCTGACGCGGCTGGTCGGGGGCGGTGCGATGGCCGTGCTCGGCGCGTCCGCGCAGGACGTGCGGCGCCTGGCCCACGACCTGCCGCAGGTGTACGCGGCGGTCCACTCCTCGCCCCGGCAGACCGTCGTCACCGGCGACGCCGACCAGGTCGCGGAGGTCGTCCGGCGCGCCGAGGCCGAGGGCCGCCTCGCCCGCATGGTGCAGGCCGAGGGCGCGGGCCACTCGCCGCAGGTCGACCCGCTCCTGCCGGAGCTGCGCGAACGGCTCGCCGACGTCGGCCTCGAACGCGGCACCCCCCTCGCCGACGGCATCCGCCTCTACACCACCGCCCTCGACGACCCGCGCGCCCTCGACGACGACGCCCTTCTGGACGCCGGCTACTGGGCGCGCAACCTGCGCAACCCGGTGCGCCTCACCGACGCGGTCGCGGCCGCCGCCGACGACGGGCACCGCACGTTCATCGAGATCAACGCGCACCCGATCCTCGCCCACGCGGTCGGCGAGACCCTCGACGGCGTCGGCGCGCTGGTCACCCACACGCTCAAGCGCGCGCCCAAGGGCCAGGAAACCGACGACGCGCTGACGTTCCACGCCCAGCTCGCCGCGCTCGCCGCGCACGGCCACGCCGTCGCGGACCCGGAGGACGGCGCCGTCATCGACGTCCCGCAGTCGCCCTGGCAGCACGAGCACCACTGGGCGGACCTCACCCGCCGCGCCACCGGCCGCGACGAGCACCCCCTGCTCGGCGCGCACGTCGAGCTGCCCGGCGAGGACCGCCACGCCTGGCGCGCCGACGTCGGCACCGCCGCGCTGCCCTGGCGGCCGCGCGTGCACGGCCTGCCGGTGCTGCCGGTCGCGGCGCTCGCGGAGATGGCGCTGGCGGCGGGCGCGGAGGCCCTCGGCGGGGACGCCGGCGTCACCGGCCTGTGGATCGAACGCCCCCTCGCGCTCGCCGAGCACACCACCGTCACCACCACGTTCACCGAGGCCGACGGCCGCGTGGAGATCCACGCCCGCACCCCGGCGGGCACCTGGGCGCGCCTGGCCCACGCCGACGTGGGCGAGGACCCCCGGGCCCCCGCCGCCCCGCTCGACGGCCCCGCCACCGAGGTCGCGGGCGCCGAACGCGGCAGCCGTCACTACCGCGTCCACCCCGAGGTGCTGGACCGGGCGTTCGCCGTGCTCTCCGACGCCGTGCGGTCCGGCAGGGACGACGAGAGCGTGTGGCTCGCCGAGACGGTCGGCCGCCTGCGCGTCCACGGGCCGACGCACCGGGGCGGGCACGTGCGCACCCGCGTCGAGGAGACCGACGAGGGCGTCGTCGGCGCGTTCCAGATCCTCGACGGCGACGGCGCGGTCCTGGTGGACGCCACCGGGATCGTCCTGCGCCGCGTCGAGCGCGCCGACGTCCCCGTCGCGCTCGCCGACAAGGCCGTCGAGCTCGTCTGGGACGAGGCCGACGCCCCCGCGCCGGTTGTGGACGCCCAGACCTGGCTGGTGGTCGCCGAGGTCGAGGACCCGTTCGCGTCCCGCGTCGTGAACCTGCTGGAGTCGCGCGGCCACGTCGCGATCGTGCAGGCCCCGTCCGCCGACCCCGACATCAACGAGACCCCCTCCCAGGTCCTGGTCGTCCCCGCCCCCGGCCTCACCGACGAGGAGCTGGTGCTGACCGTCGCCCGCGTCAGCGTCGCGACGCCGGACGGGCCGCGCCTGTGGGTGGCGACCCGCGGCGCCCTGACCGTCCGGCCCGGCGAGGCGGGCGACCCCGAGCAGGCGCACGTCCGCGCGGTCACGCGGGTGCTGGCGTTCGAACGCACCGTCCAGCGCGCCACGCTCGTGGACGCCGACCGGCCCGAGTCCCTGGTCGCCGAACTGCTCGGCGACGGCGACGCCCGCGAGGTCGCCTGGCGCGACGGCGTCCGGTACGTCGCGCGCCTCGCCCGCGCCGAGGTCCCGGAGCCGCCGAAGGCCAAGCGGATCGTCCGGCGCGGCGGCGCGTACATCATCACCGGCGGCTACGGCGGCATCGGCCTGGTCACCGCCCGGCTGCTCGCCGAGCGCGGCGCGGGCCGGATCGTGCTGTCGGGCCGCTCCGGACCGGACGCCGACGCCGAGAAGGCCATCGCGAGGCTGCGCGAGAGCGGCGTCGACGTCGGCGTGGTCCTCGGCGACGTCGCCGAACCGGAGACCGCCGAACGCCTCGTCGTCGCCGCCCGGGAGAACGGCGCGGAGCTGCGCGGCGTCGTGCACGGCGCGGGCGCGATCGACGACCGGCTCGTCACCGACCTCGGCCCGGACGACCTGCGCCGCGTGTGGTCGGCCAAGGTCGAGGGCGCGCGCCGGCTGTCCGCCGCGACCTGGGACCTCGACCTGGACTGGTTCGTGGTGCACTCCTCGGCCGCCGCGCTGCTCGGCTCGCCCGGCCAGACCGCCTACGCCGCCGCGAACGCCGCCGTCGACGCGCTGGTCGCGCACCGCCGCGCCAACGGGCGGCCCGCCCAGACCGTCAACTGGGGCACCTGGTCGCGGGTCGGCGGCGCGGCCGACCGCGGGATCGCCGTCATCGAACCGATCTCGCCGCTGGAGGGCGCCGAGGCCCTGGAGGCGATCCTCGCCTCCGGCCGCGAGGCGACCGGCGTGCTGCGCTTCGACCCGGCGACCGCCGTCGCGCTGTTCCCCGAGATCAGGCGGATGCCGTACTTCGCGGCGCTCACCGAGGCCGCCGAGGCGCAGGGGACCGACGACGCCACCGGCTGGCCCGGCATCGACGAGGTCCGGAAGCTGGACCCGGCCGCCGCGCGCCGCGCCATCGCCGCGCAGGTCCGCCACCGCATCGCCGCCGTCCTCGGCTTCGACCCGCAGCGCCTGGACCCGGCCGTCCCGCTCACCGACCTCGGCCTGGACTCCCTGGTCGCGGTGCGGATCAAGAGCGGCGTCGAGCACGACCTCGGGCTGACCGTCCCCGCGTCGGTCCTGCTCCAGGGCGCGAGCGTGAACGTCTTCGAGGCGTGGGCCGCCGAGGAGCTGGGCCTGGCCGACGCGCCCACCCCGCACGAGACCGCCGTCTCCACCGCCGCGTCCAACGCCGAGGCGGGCTACGTGATGCCGCGCGACGACGCCGAACGCCTCGCCGTCCGCGTCTTCGAGGACGTCCTCGGCCTCGACCGCGTCAGCGTCACCGCCGACTTCTTCGCCGAGCTCGGCGGCACCGACGCCCACGCCGAGCGGGTCGTCGCGCACGTCGTCGCCGAGATGGGCGGCGAGGTCACGCGCGGCGAGCTGCTGGCGACGCCGACCGCCGAGCACGTCGCCGAGTACATCCGCGCCGCCGACGAGGAGGCCGCCCGCCAGACCGTGCGCCCGCTGAAGCCGACCGGCGACCGCCGCCCGATCTTCATCGCGCACCCGGCGGGCGGCACCACCGCCTGCTACCGGCAGCTCGTCGCGCTCCTCGGCGACGACCAGCCGGTCTACGGGCTCGAACGCTTCGACGACGCCCCGCCCGTCGAGGTCCGCGCCGCCCGCTACGCCGAGCGCCTGGTCGAGGCGCAGCCCGAGGGCGCGTTCCGGCTGGGCGGCTGGTCGTTCGGCGGGGTGCTGGCCTACGAGACCGCGCGGCGGCTGCGCGCGGCGGGCCGCGAGGTCGAGTTCGTCGCGCTCTTCGACGCGGGGCTCCCGCTCCCGGTCGAGGACGAGTCCGACACCCTCGCGCGGCGCTTCGCGGCGTTCGCCGACTACATCAACGAGACGTACGGCCTGGAGGTCGCCCTCACCTACGAGGAGCTGTCCGGGCTGGACGAGGAGGCGCAGTTCGCGCTGGTGATGGAGCGGGCCGCGCCGCTGGCGGAGCTGATCCCGCCCGCGGCGCTGCACCACCAGCTCACCTCCCACCAGGACACCCGCTCCCTGGAGGCGTACGAGCCGCGGCCCTACGACGGCCGCGTGATCCTCTACCGGGCCCCCGAGGAGACCCCCTGGGCCGTCCGCGACGCCCGCTACGTGCTCGACGGGACCAACGGTTTCGGCGAGCTGTGCCCGGCCCTGGAGATCGTCACGATCCCCGGGGCGCACCACCTGAACCTGCTCGACCCGCCCGGCGTGGAGGCCCTCGCCGCGCACCTGGACGGGGAGCTGGCAGGTACCGAGGCCGCTGGTGCGACCGAGTCCGATGGACAGGGCGGCCGACCCGCAGTCACCACGGCCCGCTGACGGGCCGCCCACCGACGTCCCCCACGGAGGAGACCCCCCATGGCCCAGCCCGACGCCCTGCTCGACGCCGTCCGCAACGGAGCCGCCGGGCAGGAACTGCTGGACATCGACCTGCCCACCCGGTTCCGCGCCGCGTTCACCCGCAAGGACGAGGTGGGCATCTTCGAGGGGCAGACCGACAAGGACGTGCGGCGGTCGCTGCACGTCGGCGAGGTCGAGATGCCCGAGATCGCCCCCGACGAGTGCGTGGTCGCGGTGATGTCGGCGGCGATCAACTACAACACCGTCTGGTCGGCGATCTTCGAGCCGGTGCCGACGTTCGCGTTCCTGGAGAAGTTCGGCCGCCAGGGCTGGCACGGGGCCCGCCACGACCTGCCGTACCACATCCTGGGCTCCGACGGCTCGGGCGTGGTGGTGCGCACCGGCGCGGGCGTGCGGCACTGGAAGGTCGGCGACCGCGTCGTCATCTCCCCGGCCTACGTGGACGAGGAGGACCACGGCTCCTACGACGACGGCATGATGAGCGAGACCCAGCTCGCCTGGGGCTTCGAGACCAACTTCGGCTCGCTCGGCGAGTACTGCGTCGTCAAGGCCAACCAGCTCATCCGCAAGCCCCGGCACCTGACGTGGGAGGAGGCGGGCTCCAACACCCTGTGCGCCGCCACCGCCTACCGGATGCTGGTCGGCTCGCACGGCGCGCGCATGAAGCAGGGCGACGTCGTGCTGATCTGGGGCGCGACCGGCGGGCTCGGCTCGTTCGCCACCCAGCTGGTCAGGAACGGCGGCGGCATCCCCGTGGCCGTGGTGTCCTCGGAGGAGAAGGCCGAGATCGTCCGCGCCCAGGGCTGCGAGCACATCATCAACCGCAACGAGCTGCCGCTCGGCGAGCAGGGCCTGCGCAACCCCAAGGCGGGCCGCATCCTGGGCGAGGCGATCCGCAACCTGGTCGGCGAGGACCCCGGCATCGTCTTCGAGTACCTGGGCCGGGAGACGTTCGGCGCGTCGGTGTACGTCGCCAAGCGCGGCGGGAAGATCGTCACCTGCGGCTCCTCCACCGGTTACCGCCACGAGTACGACAACCGCTTCCTGTGGATGCGGCTGAAGAGCATCGTCGGCTCGCACGGCTTCAACTACCACGAGGCCGTGGAGACCAACCGCCTGTTCTCCCTGGGGATGCTGCACCCGACGCTGTCGGCGGTGTTCCCGCTGGACGAGGCGGGCGAGGCGACCCGCGCCGTCCAGACCAACCAGCACGTCGGCAAGGTCGCGGTCCTGTGCGGCGCGACCGGGGAGGGCCAGGGCGTCGAGGACCCGGCGATGCGCGAGCGCATCGGCGAGGAGAAGCTGAACCTGTACCGCCGCTGAGGACCGCCCGCGCCCCGGCCCCGTGACCGCCCCTCCGCCGGCACGGGGCCGGCGACCGCCGGCCGTGCCGGGAATGTGTCACATGGCGCGGCGGTTTCCGGGTCGATCATCCCCCGAGTGGCGCCTGATGCCGCTCTCGCCGGGAAAGTCATTGTCGTAGCGGATGAACGACGTCCGAAATCACGTGAATAACAAAAGCGGCTTTCCGGTCCTGCTTCTCCGGCGGCTCCTGAAGCCGGACGCGGACCGGACGGCGGCCCCGAATCCCGGGGGCGCGTGAGGGGGACGCGGGGCCGTCGCCGGGATGACCGTGACGTTACGCCGGAAGGGCCGCCCGGAACGATCTCTTCAAGAGCTCTTAAGGGTCCCCTTGGCGAACCATCAGGACCCCGTCAGGAGCGCCGCCGCGCGGACCGCCGGGACGCCCGGCGCGGCGGCGCGGGCGCGGCGGTGCGCAGCCACACCTCGATCTGCGCGCCGCCCAGCGGCGAGGTGTCCACGCGCAGCGAGCCGCCGGTGGACTCGGCGAGGCGGCGGGCGATGTCCAGCCCGAGCCCGGTGGAGCCCGCGCCGCTGGCGCCGCGCCGCAGCGCCGCCGGCGCGTCGGGGATCCCGGTCCCCGCGTCCCCGAACAGCAGGCCCGTCGAACGCTGCCCCCGGTGCACGGTCAGCGAGAACGCCGTGCCCGGCGGCGTGTGCCGGAACACGTTGCCCAGCAGCGCGTCGATCACCGCGCCGAGCTCGGCCTCCGGCACCGGGACGGGGGCGGGCCCCTCCGGCAGCGTCAGCGTCCACTCCCGTTCCTGGTCGTCGGCCAGCGCCGACCAGAACTCCATCCGCCGCCGCGCCAGGTCGGCGGCGTCGCAGCCGGAGGTGACCGGGGGAGCGTCGTCGGCGCGGCGGGAGGTCTCGATGATCCCGTCCACGGTCTCCTCCAGCCGGGTCAGCGCCTCCCGGCTCTGCGCGACCCGCCCGCCGTCGCCGGGGTTGTCGGCCAGCCCGTCGAGGTTGACGCGCAGCGCGGTGAGCGGCGTCCGCAGCCGGTGGGACAGGTCGGCGGCGGTCTCGCGTTCGGCGGCCAGCAGCCGGGCGAGCTGGTCGGCCATGTGGTTGAACGCCTCCCCGGCGGCGCGCAGCTCGGCCGGGCCGCCGGGGCGCACCCGCGCCGACAGGTCGCCGTCGGCCACCCGTGTCACGGCCCCGGCGAGCCGGTCGGCGGCCCGCACCACCCGGGTGGCGAGCCGGTCGGCCATCGCCACCGAGACCAGCACCAGCGCCAGCGCGACCAGCGCCAGGACCGTCCATGACTTGGTGACGCCCCGGGTCAGCTCCGCCTCGGGCACGTACGCCTCCAGCACCACGTGGCGGCTGCCCTCCAGCAGGACCGGCGCGAGCAGGACCGTTCCGCCGCGCGCGGGCGCGGTGGAGGACCGGCTCTGCCGCCAGGCGGTGGCCAGGTCGGCGGGCGCGGCGCGGGACGTGCCGAGGACGGTGCCGTCCGGCAGGTGCAGGGCGAGCCGCCCGGCGGCCCCGGCGGGGATGGAGCCGATCGCGTCGCGCAGCGCCGCCGGGTCGCCGGTCACCGTCAGCACGGGCACGAGGGCGGCGGTCTGCCGCTCAGCGGCGGTCAGCGCGCGCTCCCGGGACAGCTGGCCGTTCAGCAGGCCCAGCGGGATGACGAACGACAGCGCCACCATCGCGGTGACGGCCGTCGCGACCCGCGCCAGCGCACCCCTCATCGCGCACCCCTCATCGTGTTGCCCTCCTCGCCCCGACCCCGGCAATAATGCACGGCATGCGGGTGAGGGTCGGTTTCGCGGCGGTCTGGGTCGCCACCACGGCGGCGGGCGTCGCGATCAGCTGGGCCGGGGTGAGCGACGCGGTGCGCGGCGCCGCCGCGACCGGCCCCGAACCGGCCGCCGACGTCCCGGTGCTCCGGGGCCGCCCGCCCGTGCCGTCCCAGTCGCCGACCCGGTCGCCGTCGCCGTCCCCGACCGGCGCGCGGGCCTCGGTGCGGCCCTCGCCCCGCCCGGCCACCGGGACGCCGAGCCCCCGCGCCACGCCGCCGCCCGACGGGCAGGTGCGCACCTACACCGTGCGGTCCGGGCGGGTGACGCTGTCGATCGGCCGTTCCTCGGCGCGGTTCGTCTCGGCCACGCCCGACAGCGGCTTCCAGGCGAGGACGTGGAACGCGGCCGGGTGGCTGCGCGTCGACCTGACCGACGGGCGGCACGGCTCGGCGGTGTTCGCGACCTGGAACGGCCACGCGCCGGTGGTGCAGGTCTACGAGTACTGAGACCGGCGCCGGGCGGTCAGTCCCCGGGCTCGGTCAGCATGAAGCCGACGCCCCGGACCGTGTGCAGGTAGCGCGGCGCGCTGGCCTTCTCCCCGAGCTTGCGGCGCAGCCACGACAGGTGGACGTCGATGGTCTGGTCGTCGCCGTAGGGCTGCTGCCAGACCTCCGACAGCAGCTCCCGGCGGCGCACCACCCGCCCGGCGTTGCGGGCCAGGAACGCCAGCAGGTCGAACTCGCGCCGCGACAGCCGCAGCGGCGCGCCGTCCAGGCTCGCCTCACGCCGGTCCACGTCCACCAGCAGCCCGCCCACCCGCACCGTCTCCCGTTGCGGCCGCAATCGCCGCAGCCGCGCCTCGACGCGGGCGCTGAGGTGCCCGGCGGAGAACGGCTTCACCACATAGTCGTCCGCGCCCGCCCGCAGCAGCCGGATGACCTCCCGCTCGTCGTCCCGCGCCGTCGCCACGATCACCGGCACCTGGGACACGGCGCGGATCATCTTCAGCGCCTCGCCGCCGTCCAGGTCGGGCAGCCCCAGATCCAGGATCACCACGTCGGGGACGTCGGCGGTGAGCTCGCGCAGCGCGTCCAGCGCCCGGCCCGCGCTGCGCACCGCGTGCCCGAGCTCGGTCAGCTCGCGCAGCAGGGCCCGCCTGACGTGCTCGTCGTCCTCGACCAGGAGAAGGGTAGCCACAGGCGGACCCTACGACATGCCCGCTTCGTCCGGGTGCGGGAACGGATCAGGGCTCGGCGGGCTCGTCGAGCGCCTTGCGGTGGCCCGGCGTCTCCTCCGGGGGCGCGTCCCGGTGCCCGTTCGGCGGCTCGGCGACGTCCGCCAGGAAGCGCCGGTTCAACGCGACGCGGACCCGGTGCAGCGGTCGCCTCGCCTCGGGCGGCGCCACGCCGTGGCGTTCGGGACGTCCGATCGGCAGCGCCGGGGCCGGGCGCGGATCGGTGACCGGGGCCAGCTCCTCGTCCGACAGCGGCCGCTCCACCTCGGAGAACCCACCCTCCGGCGACATGCGGATCGTGCCGGTCTCCAGGCCGTGCGCGACCATCGCGCGGTCCCGGAGCTGCAACCCCAGGCAGATCCGGTAGGCGATCACGTACGCCAGCACCGGCCCCAGGATCACCAGCCCCCGGAAGAACCACGTCGTCCAGAACAGCGGGATGTCGAACTTGTAGGCGATGACGTCGTTGCCCCCGGCGGCCCACAGCCCCCCGTAGAACACCACGCCCGCCATGCCGATCCCGGTGCGCGCGGGAACGTCGCGCGGCCGGTCCAGCAGGTGGTGGATCTCGTGGTCGCCGGTCACCCAGCGTTCCAGGAACGGATAGGCCGCCAGCCCCGTGAACAGCACGCCGGGCACCACCAGCGCGGGCACGATCACGCTCATCGGCAGCGTGTGGCCGAACGCGCTGATCTCCCACGACGGCATGATCCGCAGCGCGCCCTCCATCCAGCCCATGTACCAGTCCGGCTGCGAGCCCGCGCTGATCGCGCCCGGGTCGTAGGGCCCGAACAGCCAGATCGGGTTGATCTGGAAGAACGTCGCCAGCAGCGCCGTCACCCCGAGCGTCCACAGGAAGTACGCGGTCGTCTTGCCGATGAACACCGGGAAGAACGGGTAGCCGCGCACCGTCCGGTTCGTGCTGCCCTTGCCCGGGAACTGGGTGTGGGTCTGCCGCCAGGTCAGCACGACGGCGTGCAGCGGGACCAGCGCCAGCAGGATGCCCGGGATCAGCAGGATGTGGATCACGTACAGCCGGGGGATGATCTCGGTGCCCGGGAACTCGCCGCCGAACAGGAACATCAGCGCATAGGACCCGACGACCGGGATCGACAGGATCACGCCCTCCAGGATGCGGATCCCGGTGCCCGACAGCAGGTCGTCGGGGAGCGAGTAGCCGAACAGGCCGTTGACCATCACGAGCATGAACAGCACGATGCCGATCAGCCAGTTCAGCTCGCGGGGTTTGCGGAACGCGCCGGTGAAGAAGTTCCGCAGCAGATGGATGACGATCGCGCCGAGGAAGACGACCGTCGCCCAGTGGTGGAGCTGCCGCATCAGCAGTCCGCCGCGCACGTCGAAACTGATGTGGAGTGTGGAGGCGTAGGCTTCACTCATCCGCACTCCGCGCAATGGCGCGTAGGAGCCGTCGTAGTGGACCTCGACCATGCTCGGCTTGAAGAACAGGGTGAGGAACACCCCCGTCAACAAAACGATCACGAACGAGTACAGCGCGATCTCACCGAGCAGGAAGCTCCAGTGATCGGGAAAGGCCTTGCGGAACGCCTTGCGCAGGAACGCGGCCCCGCCGAAACGCTCGTCACCGGCCCGTCCGGCGGCCCCCAGGGGCTTGGGAACAGTCACGCTGACCTCCCGACGGCGGCCTTCCGAACGCGGCCGCCGATGGCGTCGCTCGTTCGTCTCCTCCCAATGTCGCACCGCGAAAGATCGTGATCCACCCGTGGGACCTGGAAGTTCTCATCAGCCGAGACGGCCGAATCCGGTCGGGTCCCGCCCTAGACTTTGCGCCCGACGTCTCAGCGGGTCATGATTTCCACCACACAAGCCACATAAGTCATTAATTACCCCTTGTGTTCGTGAAGCGACGCAAGGAAAAGCACACGGGGAGGGCACGTGGCTGAGGAGCCGGCGGGACGCCCCTGGGCGGACCTGCCCCGGGAGCTGGCGGACCATATGCGGCCCCACCTCGACGAGGTGGCCGACGACATGATCCACGAGATCCAGACGCGGGTCCGCGAGTACGACCGCCCCGGTGACGGCTCCTACTCCGGCACGCTGCGGCTGGCCGTCGAACGCGTCCTGCACTACTTCGTGGAACGCGTCGCCGACCCGGCCAACGAGCCCACCACCTGCAACGACTTCTTCCGCGCGATCGGCCGCGGCGAGGCGGGCGAGGGCCGCAGCCTGGACGCCATGCAGGCCGCGATGCGCGTGGGGGGGATGATCGCCTGGCGCCGCATGGCCGAGGGCGCGGCGACGCTGGACGTCGGGCCCCGCACCCTCGGCGCGGTCGGCGAGGCCCTGATGCTGTTCCAGGACGAGCTGGCCGCCGCCGCGGCCGAGGGGTACGCGCAGGCCAAGGCCGCCGTCGCGGGCGAGATGCAGCGCCGCCGCCGGCGCCTGCTGGACCTGCTGTTCGCCGACCCGCCCGCCGCGCCCGAGGCGATCGCCGACCTGGCCGCCGCCGCGCACTGGCCCGTCCCGCGCACCGTCGCCGCCGTCGCGCTCGGCCGGCAGGAGTCGCGCCCGCCCGCGTTCCCCCCGGACATCCTGGCCGACCTGACCCGCCGCACCCCCAGCCTGATCATCCCCGACCCGGACGGCCCCGGCCGCGCCAAGCTGGTGGACCGCGCCCTGGCCGGGACCCTGGCGGTGATCGGACCGACCGTGCCGGTCGCCGAGGCGGCCCGGTCCATCCAGTGGGCCCGCAAGACCCTCGGCCTGGTGCGGCGCGGCGTGATCGAGCAGGACAGCGGCGTGATCCGCAGCGTCGAGCACATGTCCACGCTGATCCTGTTCCAGGACGAGGACCTGATCACCTCGCTGGCCGACCTGCGCCTGGCCCCGCTGTCCCATCTGCGCCCCAGCCAGCAGGACCGGCTCGCCGAGACCCTGCTGGCCTGGCTCCAGTCGGGCCGCAACGCCAACGAGGTCGCGATGCGCCTGCACGTGCACCCGCAGACGGTCCGCTACCGCCTGCGCCAGCTGGAGGAGCTGTTCGGCGACCAGCTCCTGGACCCGGACCTGCGCTTCGACCTGGAGATCGTGCTGCGCGCCCGGGCCCTGCTGGCCGACCGGCCCGACGAGATCCTCTCCTCCCCGGGGGAGGCGGTCGGCGACACCGGGGAGATCGTCACCTTCCGCCGCACCTGACCGGAGATTTCCGGAGAAGACGGGAACCGGGTCGCCGCACCCGGCCGAGTAAGGGGTGAACACCGTCCCCCGAAAGGATCCCGATGACCCGGAAGCGAAAGCGGTGACCGCGACCGACGCGGAGTTGATCCGCCGGTCGCTGCGGTCGGCGGAGGACTTCGCCGCGCTGTTCGACCGGCACGGCGACGAGATCCACCGCTATGTGGCGCGGCGGATCGGCCCCGAGCACGCCGAGGACGTGGTCGCGGACACGTTCCTGGTCGCCTTCCGCAAACGCGCCGCCTACGACACCGGGCGCGACGACGCGCGCCCGTGGCTGTACGGGATCGCGACGCACGCGATCCGCGACCACCTGCGGGGCGAGCGCCGCCGCGCCGGGCTGCTGGCGCGGGTGCTGCCGTCCCGCGCGCAGGAGCCGTTCGACGAGCGCAGCCTGGCCCGGGTCGCCGCGGCGGGCCTCGGCCCCCGGCTGGCCGCCGCCCTGCGCCGCCTGTCCCCGGCCGAGCGCGACCTGCTGCTGCTGATCGCCTGGGCCGACCTGAGCTACGAGGAGGCCGCCGCCGCGCTCGGCCTGCCGGTCGGCACGGTGCGGTCACGGCTGCACCGCGCCCGCCGGAAGGCGCGGCGCGAACTCGGCGACACCGACCCTTTGACCATCGGCGAGGAGTCATGGGCGTGACACACGACGACATCGACCTGTTCCGGCGGGCGCGGCCCGAAGCCCCCGCCTACGACCCGACCGCCAAGGCGAGCCTGCGCGAGCGGCTGGCCACCCAGACCATCGAGGAGACACCCGTGCGGACGAGGAAGCCGATGCGACGGTTCGTGGCGGTGGGCGCGCTCACCGCGGCCATGGCGGTGGGCGTCACCGTCGTGCAGAACGTGGAGTGGGGCGGCGGCGCGCCGGGGCCGGACGGCGGGAGCCGTCCGGTCGTGCTCGGCCCCGTCGCCAACGCCGCCGCCGGGGAGTTCGCCGCCAAGGCCATCGACAAGGCCAACGCCGAGTCCCCCGTCACCCCGCGCCCCCACCAGTGGGGTTACGTGAAGTCGGTCCACGCGGAGTCCTCCAAGGGCGCCGGCGGGCGGCTGTTCGGACCGCCCGACCGGCGGGTGACCAAGGAGAGCTGGCGCCGGGTGGACGGCGCGCAGGCTGCGACGGTCGTGCGCGGCAAGGTCCAGGTCCGCCCGGTCACGGACCTGGAGCGCAGCGCCGTGCCGCGCAGCGACTACCCCTACCTGCTGTCGCTGCCGACCGATCCGAAGGCGCTGCTGGACACCGTCTACAAGGCCACGGAGGGCCACCCCGTCGACCGGAACGCCGCCGCGTTCCGCGCCATCGAGGTGTTCATGCGCGACGCCGCGCTGCCGCCGAGGTTGCGCGCCGCGATGTACGGGGCGCTCGCGAAGATCCCCGGCATCCGGTTCGAGCGGAAGGCCGCCGACATCCTGGGCCGCCCCGGGGTGACCTTCTCCGTGGTCGAGGAGGGGTACCTGCGCAGCGAGATCATGATCGACCCGCGCACCTACGAGTACCTGGGACACCGCACGGTCGTGATCAGGGCGCACCAGGCCACCACCGAGCGCGGCACGGTGCTCCGCGACAAGCCCGGAACGGTCCTCGGCTGGGGCGGCCTGGTCAGGGCCGGGATCGTCGACAGCGCGGGCGCGCGCCCCTGACCCGCGGCCCGGCCCCGCGTCCGGGTCACCCCGGCAGGGTGACCCGGATGCGGCATCCCCGCTCGGTGTCGAGCACCTCGATGCCGCCGCCGTGCAGGTCCACCGCCCACCGCGCGATCGCCAGGCCCAGGCCCGTGCCGCCGTCGCTGGCGGTGCGGGAGCCGCGGGAGAAGCGCTCGAAGACCCGCTCCCGGTCCGCGACCGGGATGCCGGGCCCCTCGTCGGCCACCTCCAGCGTGAAGCCGGGCCGGGCGGTCACGGTGACGACGCCGCCGGGCGGGCTGTGCCGGGCGGCGTTGTCGAGCAGGTTGGCGAGCACCTGGTGGAGGCGGTCGCGGTCGGCGCTCACCCGCAGGCCCGGCGTGATGTCGGTCTTGACCGCGACGTCGGGGTGCAGGGCCGCGGCCTCGGCGACGAACGCCGCCACGTCCAGCTCCTGCGGCTCCAGCGGCACGACCCCGGCGTCCACCCGCGACAGGTCCAGCAGCTGCGTGACCAGGCGGCCCAGGCGCTCGGTCTGCTGGACGGCCGACTCCAGCACCTCGGGCGTGGCCGGCGTGACGCCGTCGGCGACGTTCTCCAGCACCGCCCGCAGCGCGCTGATCGGCGTGCGCAGCTCGTGCGAGACGTTGGCGACGAACGCCCGCCGCTGCCGGTCCACCTCGGCCAGGTCGGCGGCCATCCGGTTGAACGCGACCGCCAGCTCCCCGACCTCGTCGCGCGAGGTGGCCCGCACCCGGCGGCTGTAGTCGCCGCGCGCCATCGCCCGCGCGGCGGCGGTCATCTCCCGCAGCGGCGCGGTCATCCCGTGCGCGATCAACTGCGTGATCACCAGCGAGACCAGCACGCCGAGCGGCAGCGTGACCCGCGCCCGCAGCCCCAGCCGGTACCCCCACAGCACCATCAGGATCGCCGACACCCCGGTCACGACCGTGACGACGCCGAACTTCAGCTTGATCGAGCGCAGCGGGTCCAGCGGCCTCGGCAGTTTCGTCCACAGGCTGTGGATAACTTTCACGAGGTCTCCAGGGCGTAGCCCACGCCGTGCACGGTCCGGATCAGGTCGGCCCCCAGTTTGCGGCGCAGCGCCTTGACGTGCCCGTCCACCACGCGGGTGCCCGACGCCCCGTTGCAGGCGTCGGCCCAGTCCCACACCTGCTCCAGCAGCACCGACCGGGTCAGCACGGCGCCCCGGTGGCGCGCCAGGCACTCCAGCAGCTCGAACTCGATCGGCGTCAGGTGCACCTCGCGCCCGTCCACCCGGACCCGCCGCCCCGCCCGGTCGATCTCCAGCGGCCCGGCCCGCAGCACCTGCCCGGCGTCCCGCTCGGAGGCCGCGGCGGCGGCCCGGTCGAACCTGCGCAGCACCGTCCGGATCCGCGCCACCAGCTCGCGCATGCTGAACGGCTTGGTCAGGTAGTCGTCGGCCCCCACGCCGAGCCCCACCAGCAGGTCGGTCTCGTCGTCGCGGGCGGTCAGCATCACCACCGGGACGGGCCGTTCGGCCTGCACGCGGCGGCACACCTCCAGCCCGTCGAACCCGGGCAGCATCACGTCCAGCACCAGCAGGTCGGGCCGCCGCTCGCGGGCCGCCGCCACCGCCGACGGCCCGTCCCCGGCCACGTCCACGACGAACCCCTCCGCCGTCAGCCGCGCCTCGACGGCCCGCGCGATGGTCGGCTCGTCCTCGACGACCAGAATGCGTGTCACAGCCCGACTGTAGAACGCGAATGTGAAGATCCTGTGCGGACGCCCGCCGGCCGGCGTCGCTAGGCGGCGATGGGCCAGGTGTGCACCGGCTCGTTCGAGCGCATGTTCTCGGCGTAGATCCGGACCATGCGCCGCAGCGCCTCCTGCCGCGAGACGCCGAACCGGCTCTCGATCGCCTCCACCGTCGCGACCTGCCACGTCGCGCCGGTCTGCTGGGTGACGCAGCGCCGTTCGACGATCCCCAGCAGCCGGTCCCGCCGCCCCGCGTCCACGCCCCACCGTTCCAGGCCCTCGTGGGCGAGCGGCAGCAGCCGCCGCAGGATCAGCTCGCCGGCGGGCGCCTCGCCGACCCCCGGCCAGTACAGGGAGGCGTCCAGCCCGCCCCGCGCCGCCCGGTGCAGGTTGTCCTCGGCGGTCGCGAACGACATCCGCGTCCACAGCGGCCGTTCCTCCTCGGCCAGCATCCGGACGAGCCCGTAGTAGAACGCGCCGTTGGCGACGATGTCGGCGACGGTCGGCCCGGCGGGCAGCACGCGGTTCTCCACGCGCAGGTGGGGGCGGCCCTCGAACACCGCGTAGATCGGCCGGTTCCAGCGGTAGATGGTGCCGTTGTGCAGCGACAGCTCCTCCAGCGCGGGGACGCCGCCCTCGTCGAGCACCGCGACCGGGTCCTCGTCCTCGCACAGGGGCAGCAGCGCTGGGAAGTAGCGGGTGTTCTCCTCGAACAGGTCGAACACCGAGGTGATCCACTTCTCGCCGAACCACACGCGGGGCCGCACGCCCTGCGACTTCAGCTCCTCGGGCCGGGTGTCGGTGGACTGCTCGAACAGCGTGATCCGCGTCTCGTCGTGCAGCCGGTGCCCGAACAGGAACGGCGAGTTCGCGCCCAGCGCGACCTGCGGCCCGGCGATGGCCTGCGCGGCGTTCCAGTACGCGCCGAACTCGTCCGGGCTCACCTGGAGGTGGAACTGCACGCTCGTGCAGGCCGCCTCGGGGGTGATGTTGTCGGCGTGCATCCGCAGCGGCTCGGGGCCGTCGATCGCGATGTGCAGCTCCTCGCCGCGCGCCGCGAAGATCTGGTCGTTGAGCATCTTGTAGCGGGCGTTGGACGACAGCGTCTCCTCGCCGATGTCGCTGCGCCGCAGCGTCGGCAGGATGCCGATCATCACCAGGTTGCCGCCGACCTCCTGGGCGCGCGAGTCGGCGTGCGCGAGATGGTCGCGGACCTCGGTCTCCAGCGCGCCGGTGTTGTCGCCGCCCAGCACCCGCGGCGGGATGTTGATCTCCAGGTTGAACTGGCCGAGCTCGGTGGCCCACGCGGGGTCGGCGATGGCCTTCAGCACGTCGGCGTTGCGCATCAGCGGGTCGCCGAGCGCGTCGATCAGGTTGAGCTCGATCTCCAGGCCGATGTGCGGACGCTCGAAGTCGAACTGCGACTCGCCGAGCATCCGGGCCAGCACGTCCAGACAGCGGCGCACCTTGTCGCGGTAGCGCCGCCGATCCTCGCCGCTGATGGTGACCGCTGTGACGTCCCTGCCCATGTGACCGTCCCTGCGTGCGATGAACTGTCACAAAACGGATGTCCGATCTGGCGGTGGCGAAACCCGAGCGCGGGTTTCGGGCACCCGTTTCGTTACCGTTGAGTACGTCGTGGTGGTACGCCCCCGACCTCGCCCGCGCGTGACACTCTGTGACGGACGAGAAACGGTTGGCCTCACCGCCCGCCGGGCAGGAACGCCCGGCGGGCGGCGACGCCCGGACGGGAACGGGGAGGACGATGCGCTTGCGGCCCCGGTCGATCAGGGCGCGGGACACCCTGGTGTCGTTCGTGCTCGCGGCCCTGGTGTTCGGCGCCGTGGCGGTCGGTGCGGACGCGGCGATCCGCGGCACGGCCGAGGCGGGCCTGCTCCAGGAGGTGCAGAACGCCGCCCGCCGCACCAGCGGCGCGGTCCGCGACGGCACCCTGCCCACCCCGATCCCCGACGACTCCGGCGGCCGCCTGCTGGTCCAGGTGGTCGGTCCGCGCGGGCACGTGCTCGACGCCACGCCCGCCGCCGCCGGACGGCCCCCGGTCAGCCGGAAGTGGCCACCGCCCACCGAGCGTGTCCAGGACTTCACCGAGTGCCACGGCCGCGGCCTCGGCCGCGAGTGCGTCGTCCTGGAGGCCATCCGGGTGACCACCGCGCCGGACTCGGTGGTGGTGTACGCGGCGCGGCCCCTGCCGTCCTACCTGGTCACCGGGCTGCTGGAGGTGCTGCTGGGCGCGGCGGTGCTGGCGCTGTCGTCGCTGGTGGCCTGGACGACCTGGCGGATCGTCGGCCGCACCCTGCGGCCCGTGGAGCAGATCCGCGCGCAGCTGTCGGAGATCAGCGCCAGCGACCTGAGCCGTCGGGTCCCGCAGCCGCCCGGCGAGGACGAGATCGCGCAGCTGGCCCGCACCGCCAACGAGACCCTCGACCGCCTCGAACAGGCCGTGTCCCGGCAGCGCCAGTTCGCCTCCGACGCCTCCCACGAGCTGCGCACCCCCATCGCGGGCCTGCGCGCCAACCTGGAGGACGCGGCGATGTACCCCGACGACACGGACCTGCGGGAGGTGGTGCGGTCGGCGCTGCGCGACACCGACCGGCTGGAGTCGATCGTCACCGACCTGCTGCTGCTGGCCCGCATCGGCACCGGTGGCTCCGCCGCCCAGGAGGTCGTGGACCTGTCGGAGCTGACCCGTGCCGAGCTGGAGCGCCGCCCGTTCCTGCTGAAGATCGAGTCGGACCTGGCGGACGGCGTCCACGTCCGGGGCGTCCGCATGCAGCTGGTCCGCCTGCTGAACAACCTCCTGGACAACGCCGACCGCTACGCCGACACCAGGGTCCGCGTCACGATCACGCCCGAGGGCGACCACGCCGTGCTGCGGGTCGCCGACGACGGCGCGGGCATCGCCGCCGAGGACCGCGAACGCGTCTTCGAGCGCTTCACGCGCCTGGACAGCGCCCGCAGCCGGGGCGCCGGCGGCACCGGCCTGGGCCTGGCCATCGCCCGCGAGATCGCCCACGCCCACAGCGGCACCCTGACCATCGAGGACGTGCCCAGGGGCGCGTCCTTCGCGTTCCGCGTCCCGCTGATCACCGACGAACCGTCCTGACGGCCGGGAAAGCGAGAAGGCCGCCCACCGGTTCAGTGCGGTGGACGGCCTGTCGCCGTTGAAAAGCCCAGGTCGGCGCTGCCTTTCGGGGCGACCCCAGCCCCGGCGGGAGCGGCCTGGCGGAGAGTCTCGCTGCGCGGTCCTCGTCAGGCGCGCACGGCCTGGATCTCCAGCTGGATGTCGACCTTGTCGCCGAGCAGGGCCTTGTCGCCCTTCAGCGGGACGTTGAACTCGATGCCCCAGTCCTTGCGGTTGATGGTGGTGGAGGCGGAGAAGCCGGCGCGGACGCCGCCCCACGGGTCCTCACCGATGCCGTGGAACTCGACCTCCAGGGAGACCGGGCGGGTGACGCCCTTGATGGTCAGGTCGCCGTCCACGAAGTAGTCGCCGCCCTCGGCGCGCACGCCCTTGGTGGCGAAGGTCATGGTGGGGTGGTTCTCGACGTCCAGCACGTCGGCCTGGCGCACGTGGGCGTCGCGGTCGGCGTTGCGGGTGTCGATGGAGGCCATCTTGATCTCGGCCGTGGCGGTGGACTCGGCCAGGGTCTCGGCGACCTGGACCGCGCCGGAGAACTCGGTGAAGCTGCCGCGCACCTTGGTCATCAGGTGGCGGATGCTGAAGGTGACCTCGGAGTGGGAGGGGTCGATGTTCCAGGTGCCGGCGGTCAGGTCGGGGGCGATGGTGGCGGTCGCGGTCATGGTGACTCCAGAGAAGTTTGAAGATTCAACGACTGGAACGGAGCTTAGTTGATTTTTCAAGCATCCGTCAAGCCCTCCTCGCCGCAGGATCACGATAGGGCATCACGTACATACAGGGCGTCCTGTATGTGTCTCGGATAGGGTGCGCTCATGCCGACGCCGACCCGCCCCCGCCGCACCCAGGAGGAGCGCACCGCCGCCACCCGCCGCGCGCTGCTCGACGCGACGATCGACTGCCTGGTGGAGCACGGCTACCACGGCACCACGACGACCCGGGTGGTGGAGCGCGCCGGGGTGTCCCGGGGCGCGCAGGTGCACCACTTCCCGACCAAGAACGCCCTGGTCCTGGCGGCGGTGGAGCATCTGGCCCGCAAGCGCGCCGCCCAGTTCGTGGAACAGGACCTGGACCGGCTGCGCGCCTCCGCCGACCCGATCGGCGACGCCATGGACCTGGTCTGGGAGGTCCACCAGGGCAAGCTGTTCGAGGCGTCCATGGAGCTGTGGACCGCCGCCCGCACCGACCCCGAGCTGCGCGCGCACGTGGCCGACCTGGAACGCCTGGTCACCACCGGGATCCTGGACATGGCGCGGGAGTTCCTGGGCGACCGGGCCGACGAGCCGGACTTCCAGGGGGACCTGTTCGTGGTGCTGGAGACGGTCCGGGGCCTGCGCCTGCTCCAGTTCATCCACCCGACGACCCCGGAGCGCACCCGCGAGCGCTGGCTGCGCAGCAAGGCCCGCCTGCGCCTGATCACCGAGTCCCGCGGGCCCGCCTGACACCGGGCCCCGGACGCGGTCAGCCGCCGTCCCCGTCCGTAACGTCGGCAGGGAGGACGGCGGTGACCACGAGGCCGCCGTCGGCGCGGGGACGGGCCGTGGCCTCCCCGTCGTGGGCGCGGGCGATGGCGCGCACGATGGACAGGCCGAGCCCGGCGCCCTTGGCGGTGACCAGGCGGTCGGCGTCCAGCCGGCGGAACGGCTCGAACAGCGCCGGGACCTCGTAGCGCGGCACCACCGGGCCGGTGTTGGCGACCTCGACCTCCACCCGGCCGTCGTCGCGGACGCGGCTGGCGACCTCGACCCGGCCACCCGGCCCGGTGTTGTGGCGGATGCCGTTCTCGACGAGGTTCTGCACCAGGCGCTCCAGCAGCAGGGCGTTGCCCGCGGTGACGGCCTCCGCCGCCTTGACGTGCACGGAGATCCCGGCGCGTTCGGCCTCCGGGGCGGTCTGCAGCAGGACGTGGCCGACGATGTCGGCGAGGTCCACGGGGGCGCGGTCGGTGATCTCGTTCTCGGATCCGGCGAGCAGCAGCAGCCCGGAGATCAGCCGCTCGTGCCGCGAGTTGATCTCCAGCAGGTCCGCGCCGAGCCGCCGCACGTCGGCGCTGGCGTTCCCGCGGTGCATGGCCATCTCGACCAGGGCACGGCCGAGGGTGAGCGGGGTGCGCAGCTCGTGGGAGGCGTTGGCGACGAAGCGGCGCTGCCCGTCGAAGGAGCGGTCGAGCCGTTCCAGCATCGTGTCGAAGGTGTCGGCCAGCTCCTTGACCTCGTCGTCCGGGCCGCGCAGCGCGATGCGCTCGTGCAGTCCGCGGTCGGCGGCCGGGGCGGCGGCGATCCGCCGGGCGGTGTCGGTGACCTGGTGCAGCGGCGCCAGCACCCGGCCCGCGACGAGCCAGCCGAACGCCATCGCCGCGCCGCCGACCACCGCCAGCGCGATCCCGCCCTGGGCGAGCAGCGACACGGTCGCGGCCCGGTGCATCGACCTGCGCTGCTCGCTCGTCCACCGCTCGATGTGCTCGGGGAGCGGCGAGGCGTTCCGCCCGCCGCCGTCCCGCCGTCCCGGTGCCGACGGGGACGCCGACGAGGCGGGCGCGATCCCGGTCATCAGGACCTTGGTCCCGGGCCGGGCGAGCTGCTGGGTGAACAGCGCGTAGGTGACGCCGAGCAGCACCACCCCGGCGACCAGGAACAGCGCCCCGTAGGTGAGGGTCAGCCGGGTCCGCAGCGACACCCGGCGTCCGGACCGGCGCAGCGGCGTCCTCATGGGATCCGGTATCCCACGCCGGTGACGGTCTCGACGACCGGCGGGTCGGCGAGCTTGCGGCGCAGCTTCAGCACGGTGAGCCGCACCGCGCCGGTGAACGGGTCGGCGTGCTCGTCCCACACCTTCTCCAGCAGGCGCTCGGCCGACACCACCGCCCCGTCGGCGAGCAGCAGCTCGGTCAGCACCGCGAACTCCTTGCGGGCCAGCGGCACGTACCGGCCGTCCCGGAACACCTCGCGGCGGGCCGGGTCCAGGGTGATCCCGGCGCGCCGCAGCACCGGCGGCGCGGCCGGGCGGGACCGCCGCCCCAGCGCCCGCACCCGCGCCGCCAGCTCGGCGAACGCGAACGGCTTGGCCAGGTAGTCGTCGGCGCCGATGCCCAGCCCGGCGACCCGGTCGGTGACGTCGGCGGCGGCCGTCAGCATCAGCACCCGCGCGCCCGCGTCCCGCTCCACCAGCTCGCGGCACACGTCGTCGCCGTGCACGACCGGCAGGTCCCGGTCCAGCACGACCACGTCGTAGTCGTGGACGGCCAGCCGCTCCAGGGCCGCGCCGCCGTCGCGGGCGACGTCCACGGCGTGCGCCTCCCCGCGCAGCCACTCCGAGACCGCGTCGGCGAGCAACGGCTCGTCCTCCACCACCAGCACCCGCATGGGCACGCCTCCTTGTGATCCTCGGCCCCGCCATGCTGGCGGCGGCGGTGTTTCCTCGCCGTAAGGGCCGGAGGAAACACCGAGGAAACGCCCCGCCCGGTTGCATCGCCTTCCGTCGGGCCGGAACGTCCGGCCCCGATGGGAGGAGAACCCCCGATGCGACTGCGATCCCTCGGCGCGCTCACCGCGCTGCCGCTCGTGCTGGCCCTGACGCTGACCGGCTGCGGCGGGGACGGCGGCGACGACGGCGGCGTGGCGTCGGCGGGCGGCGGGCAGGGCACCAAGGCCGCCGCGTCCCCGAGCATGAACCGCGACGAGATGGGCCAGAAGTTCGCCGAGTGCATGCGCAAGAACGGCGTCCACGTGGACGACCCGCAGCCCGGCAAGGGCGTCCAGATGCTGCTGGACAAGAAGGTGCCCAAGGCGACCGTGGACAAGGCGATGGAGGCGTGCCGCCAGTTCAACCCGATGCAGAACTCCGCGGGCGGCGTGAACCCGAAGATGGAGGAGCGGAACCGCAAGTTCGCCGAGTGCATGCGCGCCAACGGTGTGGAGAAGTTCCCCGACCCCAAGCCGGGCCAGCGCGGGGTCCAGATCGGTCCGGAGGTCGGCGAGGACCCCGACTTCCAGACGGCCCAGGGCAAGTGCCGGAGCGTCCTGTCGCAGGAGCCGGGGCAGTGACGGCGGAGACGACCGAGACCGCGGCGGAGGAGCGGGCCCCCGAGAGGCGGCGGCGCGGTCGCCGCCGCCCCCGCCGCCGCACCGTCCTGGCCCTCGGCGCCGTCGTCGCGGCGGGCGCGGCGGCC
>NZ_BCQR01000137.1 GCF_001552175.1 Actinomadura kijaniata NBRC 14229 | reverse complement strand
GGGGAGCCACTCGCGCGCGGTCGGCGGCCGCGACCGCCGGCCGAGATCGTGGTCCGGCGCGAAATCCGTCATCGCCATCCCGCCATCGTAAGGCCGCAGCGGGGCGGTGGCCGGACGCGGGCGGGCCGGGCGGGACAATGGAGGGGTGACGGGGAACTCTGCGGACACCAAGGAAACCGGCGGGCCCACCGGGACGCTGCTGCTGGGCGCGGCGCCGATCGGGCGGGCCGACGACGCCTCGCCGCGCCTGCGGGCGGCGCTGGCGGCGGCCCCGGTCATCGCGGCCGAGGACACCCGGCGGCTGCGGCGGCTGGCCGGAGACCTGGGCGTCGAGCTCACCGGCCGGATCGTGTCCTACTACGACCAGAACGAGAGGGCGCGCTCGGCGGAGCTGCTGGCGGAGCTGCTGGCGGGCCGCGACGTCCTGGTGGTGACCGACGCGGGCATGCCGGGGGTGTCCGACCCCGGGTACCGGCTGGTGGTGGCCGCCGTGGCGGAGGACGTCCCGGTGCGGGTGCTGCCGGGCCCGTCCGCCGTGACCACCGCGTTGATCATGTCGGGGCTGCCCACCGACCGGTTCTGCTTCGAGGGCTTCCCGCCCCGCAAGCCCGGCGAGCGCGCCCGCCGCCTGGCCGAGCTGGCGGACGAGCCCCGCACGATGGTGTTCTTCGAGTCGCCGCGCCGCCTGGCCGCGACGCTGGCGGCGATGGCCGAGGCGTTCGGCGGCGACCGGCCCGCCGCCGTGTGCCGCGAGCTCACCAAGACCTACGAGGAGGTCCGCCGGGGACCGCTGGCCGAGCTGGCCGGGTGGGCCGCGCCCGGCGTCCTCGGCGAGATCACGCTGGTGGTCGGCGGCGCGCCCGCCCGCGCGGGCCTGACCGACCCCGCCGACCTGGCCGCCGCCGTCGCCGCCCGCGAGGGCGCCGGAACGCCCCGCAAGCAGGCCATCAGCGAGATCGCCAAGGAGAACGGCGTCCCCAAGCGGACCGTCTACGACGCCGTGGTGGCGGCGCGGGGGGACTCCCGGTAAGGGAGCGGGCCGGAACCGGCCGGGCGTTGACCACGCGTTCGGGTGCCGTCGGCGGACTGTCGGAACGGCGCCCGCGGGAGCACACTGGAAGGGAACGCGATGAGGCGTTCCCGAGGAGGTGGGGGCTGTGCGAAACGCATGGTCAGACCACGAGGTGTGGATCTACGAGTGCCTGCGCTGCGGCGCCACCTGGGAAGAGGGGTTCGACGTCCGGCACGTCGACGACGGGCACGGCGGCGAGGCCGTGGCCTACGCCCACGGCGGGCACCCGTGCACGACGCCCTGGACCGACCACCCGTGCTGCGAGTGCCACAGCGGCAACGTCAAGGCGTTCTCGGCGCCGTGGCGCAAGAGCGGGCGGGTACCGGAGCAGCGGCCCGACAGCGGCCTGGAGACGGTGATCCACCTGAGGCGCATCCACGCCTGGTAGACCGCCGTCCCCGGCCGCCGCGCGGGATCAGCCCGCCGAGCCGGCCGCGGGGGCGGGGACCTTCGGATCGGCGACGACGTCCTCCAGGGAGGGCACCGGCGTCGTCTCCGGCGCGGCCCTGCCCCCGCGGCGGAGCGCCGCGAAGCGGGCCCGCGCCTCCGGGCCGAACGCCATCGCCGCCGCCAGGCAGGCCAGCGGCACGGCCGGCAGCACGTAGCGGTAGTCGAACTCCGCCGTCGCCGCCGGGGCCAGCAGCAGGCCCGTCGCCAGGGACCACGGCAGGAACGCCAGGCCGCCGAGGCGCCGCCACATCGCCACCATGCCCGCCAGCCCGACCAGCAGGATGAGACCGAGCAGGGAGCCGCGCAGGTACACGTGGTCCTGGTAGACGCGGATGGCACCGGCGAACGGCTGGTTGAGCTTGGTGCGGGCGTCGCCGTCCTCGTAGAGGTTGGCCTCCTGGCGGGCGGTGCCACCGCCCATCTGCCACTCCGGCAGCGGCGCGGACCGGCGGCCGAACTCGTACTGCGAGTAGGTCGCCGGATCCGGGAACACCGTGCGCTTCCACTGGAAGACACGGATGAAGTCGTGCGCGACGACCTTCAGGAAGTCGCCGGGCTGGGAGAGGATCGCGCGCCGGGCGAAGTCGTTGGCGATCTTGTTCTTCTCGGGGCTGAACCGCTGGCCGGTGTAGCGGTTGAGGGGGGAGGCGGCGTTCCAGATGCCGTCCTGGGAGTTGGGCTGGCGGCTGCCGCCGACCGCCTCGGTGCACAGCGGCATCTCCTGGACGGGGATGTCCTTCATCTTGTGGCAGTCGGCGAACTTGTAGGTCCGGGCGTACAGGAAGATCCCGTTGCTCTCGGTGATCGCGAACTTGCCGCGCTCGGCCTTGTACCAGCCCATGTAGCCCACCACCGGCAGCAGGCTGGCGGCCAGCAGCACCGCCAGGACGCGCCAGTCGGTGCGGCGGATCAGCAGGAACACCAGCACGCCGAGCAGCACCGGCAGCCCCACCGAGCGGGTCAGCCAGGCGATCCCGATCAGCAGGCCCACCGCGGCGCCGACCTTCCAGGTGGTCCGCTCGTGCCACAGCAGCACCGTGACGGCCGTCACCGCCAGGAACGTGAACATGGTGTCCGACAGCACCAGGTGCTCCAGCTGGATCTGGTAGCCGTCCAGCAGGACCGGGGCCGCCGCCAGCGTCGCGCCCCAGCCCGGGAGCCCGAACCGGTGGCGCAGCAGGGCGTAGATCATCACGCCCATCGCCAGGCCCATCAGGTGCTGGACGAACGCCACCAGCGCGAAGCTGTGGAACGGCTCCAGCGCCTGCAACAGGAACGAGTAGCCGTTCGGGCGCAGCTGGTGGGGCTGCGGCTTCACCGCGACGTGCAGGTAGTCGAAGCTGTCGTTGAAGAACATGACGGGCGCGTAGCCCACCATCGCCACGAGCCGCAGCAGCGCGGCTATGGCCAGGATCACAGTGAAGGCCGGATTGCGGCGTATCAGCGGCCCCAGCGCGGACACGCGGACACGTCCGCGCAGCCCTGACACGACCACGATTCCCCCTCTGGTCACTCGCGCCACTCTGTTCTTCCGGTCAAGACGTACGGGATGGCCCGCCGTTTCCACGGCCGGCTGCGCGTCCGCCGGCCCCTGCGTGGCCTCACTCTGCTCGGCGCACGTCACAGCAGAACCACCCCTTCCAGGCTGAGGTGCCCGTATGCTAGACGTCCTAGCCTGCCGCCCGTGACCCTGGCGGAGGGGGACAATGCGTTGCAAGTGCGCAACATGACACGCTTCCCGCGCATGCGGGACCGGTCCCACGATGAGATGAGTCGAAAATACCGCAGACGGTCACCAGCGGTAACGAAGGAGATCGCGTGGAACTCTCCGTAGTGATGCCATGCCTGAACGAGGCCGAGACGGTCGCGACATGCGTCCAGAAGACGGTTCGGTTTCTTGAGGAGAGCGGCATCGACGGCGAGGTCGTCGTCGCCGACAACGGCAGCACCGACGGCAGCCAGCAGCTCGCCCGCGAGGCGGGCGCGCGGGTGGTGCCGGTTGCCGACAAGGGGTACGGCAACGCCCTGATGGGCGGCATCCGCGCCGCCCGCGGCAAGTACGTGGCGATGGGCGACTGCGACGACTCCTATGACTTCGCCACGCTCGGCCCGTTCCTGGAGGACCTGCGGGACGGCGCCGACCTGGTGATGGGCAACCGCTTCAAGGGCGGCATCGCCCCCGGCGCCATGCCGGCGCTGCACCGCTACCTGGGCAACCCGGTGCTGTCGTTCGTCGGGCGGCTGTTCTTCGGCAGCAAGATCGGCGACTTCCACTGCGGGCTGCGCGCCTTCAACAAGGAGTCGATCCTGCGGCTGGGCCTCCAGACCGGGGGCATGGAGTTCGCCTCCGAGATGGTGGTGAAGGCCACGCTCGCCAAGTACGACATCCGCGAGCGGCCGACCACGCTGTCGCCCGACGGCCGGTCCCGGCCGCCGCACCTGAACACCTGGCGTGACGGCTGGCGTCATCTGCGCTTCCTCATGCTCTACAGCCCCCGCTGGCTGTTCTTCATCCCCGGTCTGATCTTTATGACGCTCGGACTGGTCGCCGGGATCGCACTGTCGTTCGGTCCGGTCCGCATCGGCGAGATCGCGTTCGACGTCGACACCCTGGTGGGCGCGGGCGCGGCGCTGGTGATCGGCTTCCAGGCGGTGCTGTTCGCGCTGCTCACCAAGGTCTACGCCATGCACGAGGGCTTCCTGCCACCCGACAGCCGGGTCAAGAAGCTGGTCGAGTGGTGGAGCCTGGAGCGCGGTCTGGTGCTCGGCGGCCTGCTGGCCCTGGCGGGCCTGGCCGGGCTGGTCGCCTCGCTGATGCACTGGCGCGTCAACAGCTTCGGCGAGCTCGACCCGCGGCACTCGCTGCGCATGGTCGTCCCGGCCGCCGTCGCGCTGATGATGAGCTTCCAGGCGATCTTCGCCTCGCTGTTCGTGTCGATCCTGGGCATCCGCCGCCGCCAGCACCCGCCGATGGTGGACGCCGCCGACGAGGCCGCCAACGTGGTGGACGCCGCCGCGGAGAAGGTCGCGGTGGAGCGGCAGGCCGCCGGTAAGACCGCCGAGGCCGTGGCCGAGAAGGCCGAGACCAGGACCGAGGGCTGATCGTCCCCTCGTTCCACGTCCGGAGCCCTCCGCCCTCGCCGGGCGGGGGGCTTCGTGGTGCCCGCCGTCCATCACGGCGATCATCTCACGGGGCGTGACGCCTCCGTTCCACGGCGTCGCGCCACCTGAGAAGTTACTGACTCTTTCCTCCCCGGTTTCGTCCCGCCGGATGGGCTGTGACACGCTGAGGTGGCGATGAGAATCCCGTTCACGGTGATCGGCCAGGGCACCCCCCAGCACCGATGACGACGCATCCACCCCTGCACCCGGACACGCGTGCGGAGCGTCGGGCGACCCCCGGACCCGACGTCGCCGCCCCCCCGAGACGACGGCGGACGCTGCTGGTCCTGCTGGCCTACCTGGCGCAGGTCGCGGTCCGGCTGGTCGCCTCCGCCGGGCAGACCATGCCGGTGGCCACCCCCGACGAGACCGGGTACCTGTTCGCCGCCCGCGTGCTGAGCGGCGGTCCCGCCGCGGACCTGTCCTACGGGACGGTCTACCGGGGCGGCTACCCGCTGCTGCTGACGCCCGCCCACTGGCTGTCGGACGACCCGCAGACGGTCTACCGCCTCATCCAGGCCGAGAACGCCCTGATCAGCGCGTTGATGCTGCCGCTGGCGCTGGTGCTGCTGCACCGCTGCGGGCTGGACCGGCGGGCGGCGTTCCTGGTCGGGAACGCCACCGCGCTGCTGACCGGCGTGGTGTTCTTCGCCGAGTTCGCCCTCACCGACGCGGTGCTGCCGGTCGTGGTGCTGGGCTGGCTGCTGCTGGTCCACTCGTGGCTGACGGCCGGCGCGCGGGTCACCGCGTCGCCCGCCCGGGTGGCGCTGTACGGGGCGGGCGCGTCGGCGCTGGCGGCCTACTCCTATGTCTGCCACACGCGCGGCGTGATCCTGCTGGTGGTGCAGGCGGCGCTGGTGCTGACGGCGGCGGTGGCCCGCTGGCGGAGCCGCGGCGAGGCGGCGTCGGCGGCGGCGGTGCTGGTGGGCGTCGCGCTCGCCGGGACGCGCCTGAACCACTCGCTGCTGCCCGCGATGTACCCCAACGGCGACAACGACCTCGGCGGCAACCTGCTGCTCCGGCTGACCTCCCTGGACGGCTGGGGCTGGACGCTGTCCCTGGCGACCGGCCAGGTCTGGTACCAGCTCGCCGCGACCGGCGGGCTCGCCGGGGTCGGGCTGGTCGCGCTGGCGATGCTGGCGCTGCGCCGGGACGCGCCCGGACGGCTGCGGGCCCTGGCGCTGGCGGTGGTCGCGGTGGTCGCGGGCATCGCGCTGGCGACCTCGGCGGCCCTGCCCGACGAGCAGCGCGTCGGGAACTACGCCTACGGCCGCTACCTGGCGTGCGTGACGCCCGTGCTGTTCGCGGTGGGCTGCGCGGTGCTGCTGCGGCTTCCCCGCCGGGCGGCGGCGTGGGCGGCGGCGCTGTCGGCGGCCCTGCTGGCCGGGTCGGCGGTCGTGGTGGGCTGGCACGCCGGGGACCGGCTGGCCCGCTACACCTTCACGCCCTACGACTTCCCGGAGATCTCGTTCCTGACCTGGGACTGGACGGCGTTCCGGCTGGAGCGGGCGACGCTGGCGGGCCTGGTGCTGCTGGGACTGGCGGTGCTGGCGTCCCGGCTGCGGGGGCTGGCCACGGTGACGTTGACGGCCCTGTGCGCGCTGGTCAGCACCGGCATGATCGCGACGGCCAACGAGCGCATCGGGGCGCCCCTGGTCCGCGAGTACACCGCCGCCACCGACGTCCGTTCCATCGCCGGTCCCGCCACCACGCCGGTCGTCGCGGTGGACGACGACATCTCCTGGCGGCTGAAGCTGCCGCTGTACTACTGGCTCAACTGGACCGCCACGATCGGCTTCGACGGCGACCACGCCCCGCCCCGCGAGGCCGACCTGGTGCTGGTCTACTGGAACGGGAAGACCCCCGCCGAGTCCACCTGGAAGGGCGGCGCGCCCCCCGGATGGCGGATCGTGGACCGCCGCACGTCCCCCAACGACGGCTGGGTCGCCTGGCGGCGCTCGGGCTGATGTCCCGCCCGGGCCCGGTTCAGCCCCGGGCGGGCGGGTCCCAGAGGCCGAGGACGCCGTCGGAGGACTCCCAGCGCAGCCGCCAGCCCGCCGCCTCGGGGCTCCAGCCGAACAGGACCTGCGACTCCTGGCCGCGCCAGCGGGTGTAGAGCATCGGGCCGTCGGACTTCGGGACCGCCGTGGTGGTGTCGTGCGCGAAGTCGTTGATCCGGCCGTTCCACACCGGCTCGCCCCACGGGGTGCGGACGTAGAAGGTGAGGGTCTGCGCGAGCCGCCGGTCGGCGACGATCTCGCGGATGTCGTCGCCGTTCCCGGCCGCCAGCCAGCCGCGCAGCTCGCTCCAGGCGGAGTCGCGGGCCAGCCCGGGAACGGACCGGACCGACGCCACGGTGTACGCGGCGCCCACCACCAGGGTCGCCGCGGCCAGCACGGCCGTCGCCGCTGGCATCCACCGGCGCGCCAGCAGGACCACCGCGCCGAACCCGCCCGCCAGCAGCGCCGGGAACACCGCGAACCAGTACCGCGGCAGCCAGCCGCGCAGCGAGATGTCGTTGGGGTCCAGCACCCCGGAGAACAGCGTCAGCGGCACCGCCAGCGCCGCGAACCACACCAGGCACAGCGCCAGCCGCCGGTCGCGGGTCACCAGCCAGCCCACCACGGTCAGCGCCAGCAGCCCCACGAAGACCCAGCCGAGCGGATGCCAGTCGCCCATGGCCCGCAGGAACGACCGCGCCGCCAGCCCGCGCGTGACGTAGTCGCGGGACTTGCCGCCGTGCTCGGCCGCCGACACTATCCCGGCCAGCGGCGTCCCCCACACGATCGTGTTGTGGACGAGGCTGACGGCCAGGACGCCCAGCATGGGCAGGCCGACGGTGACGTTGCGCCGCCACGGCACGCCGAGGATCGCCAGGTAGGCGGGGATCACCAGGAACAGGAACGCCAGGAACTCCCGCACCAGGAACGCCGACGCCAGCAGCAGCCCGGCGGTCACCAGCCAGCGGGTCTGGGCCCGGCCCTCCCGCCGCGACGCCACCACCAGCGCCGCCATCCCGAACGCGAACAGCCCCGCGCCCGGCATGTCCGGCAGCATCACCCCGGCCGACCAGGTGATCTCCTTCTCGAACGGGTTGGTCAGCGTGAAGAACGGGTGGACGATCAGCAGCAGCGCCGCCAGCACGCCCGCCACGTCCCCGAACAGCGACCGCACCACCAGGTAGCAGCCCACGAAGAACAGGCATCCGCCGGCCGCCGCGACGGTGAAGTAGGCGACCTGCCCGTCGCCCAGCACCTCCTGCGCCAGCCGGGCGGGCAGCACCAGCCCGATCCGGGTGACCTGGTGCGGCACCTCCACGAACGGCCACGCGTCCAGCGGGATGTGCGGCCAGTCGCGGGCCGCCAGCCACACGTAGTAGGGGTCGAAGTACAGCGGGGGCACCATGGTGATCCACTGTGCGAGCACCGCGCACGCCCCGACCAGGACCGACAGCAGCGCCACGCGGCGGCGCCGGACCGCCGCGCGGGGGCGCGCGGTCGCGTCGGGACGCCGGAGGACCCGCGGCCCGTTCCGGACCGTCTCCGCGCCGTGCACCATTCCCGCTCCGCTCCCTGCCCCGCCCGAACGACCGCCGCTGAGCAGGTTATCCACAACGGGGGAGTTCGGGTGCATGAGGTGGCCTCGATCCCTCTACTCTTGACTGCATGTCCTCGTCAAGCCGTCACATCCTGACCGCGCCCGCCTGGCCGTACGCCAACGGGCCCCGCCACATCGGGCACGTCTCCGGTTTCGCTCTGCCCAGCGACATGTTCAGCCGGTACCAGCGGATGGCGGGCAACCAGGTCCTGATGGTCAGCGGCACCGACGAGCACGGCACGCCCATCCAGGTCCAGGCCGACAAGGAGGGCGTGACGGCCCGCGAGCTGGCCGACCGCTACAACCGCGTGATCGCCGAGGACCTGCTGGGCCTCGGCATGTCCTACGACCTGTTCACCCGCACCACCACCCGCAACCACTACGCGGTGGTGCAGGAGCTCTTCAAGGGCCTGTACGACAACGGCTACGTCTTCCCGAAGACCACGATGGGCGCGATCTCGCCGTCCACCGGCCGCACGCTGCCCGACCGCTACATCGAGGGCACCTGCCCGATCTGCGGCTACGACGGCGCGCGCGGCGACCAGTGCGACAACTGCGGCAACCAGCTCGACCCGGTCGACCTGATCAACCCGGTCTCGCGGATCAACGGTGAGACGCCGAAGTTCGTCGAGACCGAGCACTTCATGCTGGACCTGCCCGCGTTCACCGACGTGCTGGCGACCTGGCTGAAGTCCAAGCAGGGCCAGTGGCGGCCCAACGTGCTGAAGTTCGCCCTCAACCTGCTCGACGACATGCAGCCGCGCGCGATCTCCCGCGACCTGGACTGGGGCGTGCCGATCCCGCTGGACGGCTGGCGCGACAACTCCGCCAAGAAGCTGTACGTGTGGTTCGACGCGGTGATCGGGTACTTCTCGGCGTCGGTGGAGTGGGCGCGGCGCTCGGGCGACCCGGAGGCGTGGCGCGCCTGGTGGCAGGACCCCAAGGCCCTGGCCTACTACTTCATGGGCAAGGACAACATCGTCTTCCACGCCGAGATCTGGCCCGCGATGCTGCTGGGCTACAACGGCAAGGGCGACCGGGGCGGCGAGGCGGGCTCGCTCGGCGAGCTGAACCTGCCGACCGAGGTCGTGTCCTCGGAGTTCCTGACGATGGAGGGCCGGAAGTTCTCCTCCTCGCGCCAGGTCGTGATCTACGTCAAGGACTTCCTGGAGCGCTACGACGTCGACGCGCTGCGCTACTACATCGCGATCGCCGGCCCGGAGAACAACGACACCGACTTCACCTGGGCCGAGTTCGTCCGCCGCAACAACGACGAGCTGGTCGCCGCCTGGGGCAACCTGGTCAACCGCTCGATCAACATGGCCGCCAAGAACTTCGGCGCCATCCCCGAGCCGGACGAGCTGACCGACGCCGACCGGGCGCTGCTGGAGCGCAGCCGGAACGCGTTCGGGGCGGTGGGGGCCGAGCTGGAGCGTTCGCGCTTCAAGAACGGCATCACCGAGGCCCTGGACGTGGTCCGCGACGCCAACCGCTACCTGTCGGACCAGGCCCCCTGGAAGCTCAAGGACGACCCCGCGCGCGTCCAGTCGATCCTGTACACGGCCCTGCAGGTCGTGGACGACGCCAAGTCGCTGCTGACGCCGTTCCTGCCGAACTCCTCGCAGAAGGTCTACGAGATGCTCGGCGGCGAGGGCGAGTGGAGCGGCATGCCGCGCCTGGAGGTCGTGTCGGAGGAGGGCGGCCCGGACTACCCGGTGCTGACCGGCGACTACGCCACCGCCGCCCGCTGGGAGTCCACCCCGATCAAGCCGGGCGTCCCGCTGGCCAAGCCGACCCCGCTGTTCAAGAAGCTGGACCCCTCGGTCGTCGACGAGGAACTGGCCCGCCTGGAGGGCGACAAGTGAGCCAGCCGGAGGGGCGCGGCGCGCTCTGGCCCGCGAGCGCAGCGAGCCGATGGGCACGGCTGCCCTTCGCGGAGCGAGGGCGGCGAGCGGAGCCTGCGACGAGGGAAGAGGGCGCCTTGGGGCGTCCCGTAGGTGAGCGGGGGGCGCTGTGAGCGAGTCGGAGGGGGCCGCGCCGCGGCTGTTCCCGCCGCTGCCCGAGGAGCGGCTGCCGGTCGAGGTGTTCGACAGCCACTGCCATCTCGACCTGGTGGAGCTTCCGGTCGCCGAGCAGCTGGCGTCGGCGCGGTCGGTCGGCATCACCAAGATCATCACGATCGGCGTGGACCTGCCGTCCTCCCGGCTGTGCGCGGAGACGGCCGCCGAGTTCGACGACGTGTACGCGGGCGTGGCGATCCACCCCAACGACACCACCGACGTCACCGACGCGGTCCTGGAGGGCATCGCCGAGCTGGCCGGGCGGCCGGAGGTCGTGGCGATCGGCGAGACGGGCCTGGACTACTACCGGGACTGGGCCCCCAAGGAGGACCAGCACCGCTCGTTCCGCGCCCACATCGAGATCGCCAAGCGGACGGGCAAGGCCCTGGTGATCCACGACCGGGACGCCCACGACGACGTCCTGCGCGTCCTGGAGGAGGAGGGGGCCCCCGACAAGGTGGTGTTCCACTGCTTCTCCGGGGACGCGGGGATGGCCGGGATCTGCGCGGAGCGGGGCTATGTGATGAGCTTCGCGGGCAACGTGACGTTCAAGAACGCCCAGCCGCTCCGCGACGCCCTGAAGATCGCCCCGCTGGAGCTGGTCCTGGTGGAGACCGACGCGCCGTTCCTGACGCCGATCCCGCACCGGGGCAAGCCGAACGCCTCCTACCTGATCCCGCACACGGTGCGGTTCATGGCGGAGGTGAAGGGCGTGGAGGTCGCCGAGCTCTGCGAGGCGATCGCCGCGACGGGCCGCCGGATCTTCGGCATCTGAGCCCGGCGGCCGGCCCCGGCGCGGCGCACTTGCGCCGTCGGGGTGGCGGGGGAAGGGGTCGGGACTCTAGGGTCTGGCGGGTCGAAGGGCAATCCCCCTGCCCGCCAGAAGGAGCTTACGGTGCGTCGTTCCCCCGCGATGTCCCTTGTCGTGCTGCCCCTGTTGTTCGCCGTCGCGTGCGGCGGGTCCGAGGCCGCCGGGCAGAAGAAGTCCGCCGCCCCGCTCGCCGACGCGCCGCGGGCCACCACGCCCGCGCCGCGCGAGGTCACCGTGGTGCTGGACGGCAGGAAGCGCAGGATCTCCACCACGAGCGCGACGGTCCAGGAGGCGCTGTCCCAGGCCGGGATCACGCTCGGCGAGCACGATCTGGTGACCCCGCCGCGCACGGCCCCCCTCACGGACGTGATCAAGGTGGTGCGGTTGCTGTCGGCCCCGAAGACCAAGGTCGTGAAGCTGCCGCCGGAGACGGTCCGCCGCAAGGACGCCAAGCTGCCGCCCTTCACCGAGAAGGAGGTGCGCAAGGGGCGTCCCGGCGTGAAGATCCTCCAGGTCGCGTGGGTGCGGCGGGGCGGCAAGAAGGTGCAGACCGTCCTCTCCCAGAAGATCAAGAGCAGGCCGGTCGCGCGGATCGTCGCGGTCGGGCCGCAGGGCGCGTCGATGGGGTCGGTCGCCAACCTCAACTGGAACGGCCTGGCCAAGTGCGAGTCGGGCAACAACCCCCGGGCCGTGAACCCCGCCGGGTACTACGGGCTGTACCAGTTCTCGCTGCCGTCGTGGCAGAGCGTCGGCGGGTCGGGCAAGCCCTCCGAGGCCAGCCCCGCCGAGCAGACCTACCGGGCGCAGATGCTCTACAAGAAGGTGAACGGCCGCTGGCAGGGCCAGTGGCCGCACTGCGGGAAGTTCCTGTTCTCCTGACACCCGCCCCGGCGCGTCCTCATGGTCGCGGATCGCGTCCCCCGGCCCTTCGCCGAGATCGGCGCCCCGCCCCGCGGTGATGCCGGTGGGCTTCGCCCGCGGCCCGCGCCGTCCGGTCTCCTTGCCGACGCGCTCTCCCCGGCGCGTCGGGCGGCGCGGCCGCGGGGCCGGAGCGGGACGGACGCGGCCGTCACCGCCGCGGGGCCCCGCCAGGGGAGGCGGGGCGCCTCCGGCGCTCCCGGTAGCTGCCACACTGGACGGGTGGGGGACACGCAAGCACTGCTCGGACCGGCCGACGTCCGCGAGCTCGCCGCGGCGCTGAACATCAGGCCGACCAAGACGCTCGGCCAGAACTTCGTCATCGACGCCAACACGGTGCGCCGCATCGTGCGGGTCGCCGACGTCGGCCCGGACGACGTGGTCGTGGAGGTCGGGCCGGGGCTCGGCTCGCTGACGCTGGCGCTGCTGCCGGAGGTCCGGCAGGTCACGGCCGTGGAGATCGACCCGCCGCTGGCGGCGGCGCTGCCGGTGACCGTGGCGGCGCGCGCGCCGGAGCTGGCCGACCGCCTGACGGTCGTCCGCGACGACGCGATGCGCGTGGCCGAGCTGCCGGGGCCCGCGCCGACGGCGCTGGTGGCGAACCTGCCCTACAACGTGGCGGTGCCGGTGGTGCTGCACCTGCTGGCGACGTTCCCGTCCCTCACCAGGGCCCTGGTGATGGTGCAGGCGGAGGTCGCCGACCGGATGACCGCGGCCCCCGGCAGCAAGATCTACGGGGTGCCGTCGGTGAAGCTGGCCTGGTACGGCGACGCCCGGCGGGCCGGGCCGGTCGGCCGCGCGGTGTTCTGGCCTGTCCCGAACGTCGATTCCGGCCTGGTCGCGTTCCGCAGGGGCGTGCCGCCGGAGACGACCGCGTCCCGCGCGGAGGTGTTCGCGGTGGTGGACGCGGCGTTCGCCCAGCGCCGCAAGACCCTGCGGGCCGCGCTGGCGGGCTGGGCGGGATCGGCGGCGGCGGCCGAGGAGGCGCTGCGCGCGGCCGGGGTGGACCCGAAGATGCGGGGCGAAGCACTCGACGTGGCCGCCTTCGCCAGGATCGCCCAGTATCGTCCTGGGGGCGCGACTGAACCCGAGTGAGGCGGAGGACCATGGTGCACGGGGGATCCCGGACGGCGGCGCTGTCCCTACGGACGGCCGGGGCGGCACTGGCCGCGCTGACGGCGGCCGGATGCGGCGGCGGAGCGGTCGCCACACCGAAGATCACCACCACGGTCAAGGCCGGGGTCGCGCCCGTGCCGCCCGCCAAGGGCGCCTACTTCGGGGCCTGGGCGCCGACCGTCGAGGACGGCGGGGCCTCCTACCCCGGGCCGTCGGCGTCGGCGTCGGCGTCGCCGTCGGCCGGTGGCGTCCCCGGCCAGAAGCCCGAGAAGGCCGGGACCGGGGGGATGGCGGCCGTGCTCGGGTTCGAACGCCAGCTCGGCCGCAAGCTCGACATCGCCCAGACCTACCACTCCTGGAAGTCGGAGTTCCCCGACGCGACCGACAAGGAGATCCTGGCGGGCGACCGGTACCTGCTGCTGACCTGGGCGGGCGCCGACACCAAGGAGATCGTCTCCGGTAAGCACGACGCGCTGCTGCGCGAGCGCGCCCGCGCCGTCCGGGCCACCGGCAAGCCGGTGTTCCTGCGCTGGCAGCGCGGCATGGACACCACCGGCAGGCAGGCCAAGGTCCACTCGCCCGCCGACTTCATCGCCGCCTGGAAGCACGTCCGCGCGGTCTTCGCCGGGGAGCGGGCCGACAACGTCGCCTGGGTGTGGTGCCCCACGGCGGGCGGGTTCAGCCCCGGCACGGCCCAGTCGTTCTACCCCGGCGACGACCAGGTCGACTGGCTCTGCGCCGACGCCCAGCCGGGCTCCACCTACGAGTACCGCGACATCTCCGAGACGCTGGAGATGTTCCTGGAGTGGGCCCGCCAGCGCCCCCGCCCCATCATGATCGCCGAGTTCGGGGTGCCGCAGTCCTACGGCGAACGCCGCGCCGAGTGGCTCCGCAAGGCCGCCCGGACCCTCCAGGACCCGCAGGTCAAGGCCGTCGTCTACTTCAACTCCGACGAGCAGGCCGAGGACCGCCGCGACAAGCGCCGCAGCTACACCGTCAACGGAGACAAGCGCGCGGTGTCGGCGCTGCGGGAGCTGGCGACCGTCCCCTACTTCAACCCCCGCAACCTGCCGGTGACCAGCGGCTAGGCCGTGTTCCAAAGCCCTGGCCCACGGCGCTCGCCCTAGGGGCTCGCGCCTGACCGGGTCTTGGCGAGCGCGGCATCGCTTCGCGATCTGGCCTGCGGGCCCTCGCCTTCGGCGTCGGCCCCGCAGGCCAGGTAACGCGCTCGCGTGCGTGGCTGAGGCCCACCTTGAAACAGGCCCTGGCCCGGGGCCGCCGATTCGGGGCCGGGACACGGTTTCCCGTACGCTTCACCGCGTGACCGCAGTGACCGTCCGTGTGCCCGCGAAGGTCAACCTCCAGCTCGGCGTGGGACCGCTCCGCGACGACGGATACCACGACCTCGTGAACGTCTTCCACGCCGTCTCCCTCTTCGACGAGGTGACGGCGGTCCCCGCCGACCGCCTGTCGGTCACGGTCGAGGCCGCGCCGGACGCGCGGGTGGCGATCGAGGCCGTGCCGACCACCGGCGACAACCTCGCCGCCCGCGCCGCCCGCCTGGTCGCCGAGCGCCTGGGCGTGGAGCCGCTGGTCGGGCTGCGGATCCGCAAGGCCATCCCGGTCGCGGGCGGCATGGCCGGGGGCAGCGCCGACGCCGCCGCCGCGCTGGTCGCCTGCGCCCGCCTGTGGGACGACCCGGACACGCCCCGCCTGTCCCGCGACGACCTGATGGAGATGGGCGGGGCCATCGGCAGCGACGTGCCGTTCGCGCTGCTGGGCGGCACCGCGATCGGTGTGGGCCGGGGCGAGCGGCTGACGCCCGTCCCGGCGCGCGGGACGTTCCACTGGGTGTTCGCGACGGCCGACGGCGGCCTGTCCACGCCCGCCGTCTACGCCGAGTGCGACCGCCTCCGCGAGGAGCGGGGCGAGCGGGCGCCGTGGCCGCGCGCGTCCGAGGAGCTCATGGCGGCCCTGGCCGACGGCGACGCCAAGGCCCTGGGCGCGGCCCTGCACAACGACCTCCAGCCCGCCGCGCTGACGCTGCGCCCGTCGCTGCGCGACACCCTGGCGGCGGGCCGCGACCTGGGCGCGCTCGGCGCGCTGGTGTCGGGCTCCGGCCCCACCTGCGCGTTCCTGGCCGAGTCCGAGAACCACGCGGCCGACCTGGCGGCGGCGCTGAACGGCGCGGACGTGGCCAGGCAGGCGTTCGCGGCCCACGGCCCGGTCCCCGGCGCGACGATCCTCTGAGCCCGGGCGGAAACCGCCACGGCGCCCGGCGCGTCGAATGATCTCCGAGTGGGAGGGGACCGGAGATGTCGATCATGATCTCGCAGGCCGTCACCGGCGGCGTCGCCGCGTTCCTGGTCATCCTGATGGCGCTGGGCCGGACCTCCCTCCGCAGCAGGTGGAGCAGCGGCTCCCGGAGAGACGGCGACTCCGGCGGCGGCGACTGACGGCCCTGAAGCGGCGGTCGCGGGGACGTACGGCTCCCGGTGGGCACTAGCCTTGAAGGTGCCGTGAACCTGATCAATCTTGAGAACGTCAGCAAGGCCTACGGGCCCAAGCCGCTGCTCGACGCGGTCTCCCTCGGGCTGGACGACGACGACCGGATCGGCGTCGTCGGCCGCAACGGGGGCGGCAAGAGCACCCTGGTCGCGATCGTCGCCCGCGCGGTCGACCCCGACGACGGCCGCGTCACCCACTCCCGCGGACTGCGCCTGGGCTACCTGACCCAGCGCGACGAGTTCGCCGAGGGCACGACCGTGCGTTCGGCCGTCCTCGGCGACCGCCCCGAGCACGAGTGGGCGGGCGACACGCGCGTCCGCGACATCCTGACCGGCCTGCTGGCCGATCTGGACCTGGACGCGCCGGTCGCCGGGATGTCGGGCGGGGAACGCCGCCGCGTCGCGCTCGCCCGGCTGCTGGTCCCCGAGTCGGACCTGCTGATCCTGGACGAGCCCACCAACCACCTCGACATCGAGGCCATCGCCTGGCTGGCCGCCCACCTGCGCGACCGGAAGGTCGCGCTGCTGGTCGTCACACACGACCGCTGGTTCCTGGACGAGGTGACCACCCGCACCTGGGAGGTCGTGGACGGACGGGTCGAGCGGTACGAGGGCGGCTACTCGGCGTTCGTGCTGGCCAAGGCGGAACGCGCGCGGATCGCCGCCGCCACCGAGGCCAAGCGGCAGAACCTGCTGCGCAAGGAGCTGGCGTGGCTGCGGCGCGGCCCGCAGGCCCGCACCTCCAAGCCCAAGTTCCGGGTGGACGCGGCCCAGGCGCTGATCGCCGACGAGCCGCCGCCGCGCGACACGGTGGAGCTGACCCGGTTCGCCACGGCCCGCCTCGGCAAGACCGTGATCGACCTTGAGGACGTCACGCTGCGGCTGGGCGACCGCGACATCTTCTCGCACGTCACCTGGCAGCTCGGGCCCGGCGACCGGATCGGCCTGGTCGGCGTGAACGGCAGCGGCAAGTCCACCCTGCTGCGCCTGCTCGACGGCATGGCCACGCCCACCTCCGGCACGGTGGTCCGGGGGCGGACCGTCCAGCTCGCGCACCTGTCGCAGGACCTGGAGGAGCTGGACCCGACCCGCCGCGTCCTGGAGTCGGTCGAGGAGATCCGCCGCCGCATCACCGTCGGCAAGCGCGAGTGGACCGCCAGCCAGCTGCTGGAACGCCTCGGCTTCGCCGGGGATCGCCAGTGGACCCCGGTCGCCGACCTGTCGGGCGGGGAGCGCCGCCGTCTCCAGGTGCTGCGCCTGCTGATGGGCGAGCCGAACGTCCTGCTGCTGGACGAGCCCACCAACGACCTGGACATCGAGACCCTCACCGAGCTGGAGGACATCCTCGACGGCTGGCCGGGCACGCTGGTGGTGGTCAGCCACGACCGCTACTTCCTGGAGCGCATCACCGACCGGGTGGCGGCGCTGCTGGGCGACGGCAAGGTGAAGATGCTGCCGGGCGGAGTGGACGAGTACCTGGAGCGCCGCGCCGGCGGCCAGGCGACCACCCACCGCGCGGCCTCGGCGGCGCAGGCGGCCCCGGCGCCCGCCCCCGCCAAGCCGAAGGCCGGCGGCAACGACTGGAAGGCCCGCAAGGAGCTCGACAAGCTGGAACGCCGCCTGGAGAAGCTCGCCAAGCAGCAGGCCGAGCTGCACGAGCAGCTCGCGGCCCACGCCACCGACTACGCCAGGCTCCAGGAGCTGGACGCCCGGCTCCGCGCCCTCCAGGAGGAGGCGGCGCAGGTGGAGGAGGAGTGGCTGATGCTGGCCGAGGACGTCGGCTAGCGTCCGCGCCGCGCGAGGCCCGTCCCGTGAGGGGCGGGCCTTTCGCCTTCCAACGACCGGTGCCCGACCGCCCGGGCAGCCATGCCCGCGAGCGCGCTACCTGGCCCGAGCCGGGGCTTGGGGACACGGCCAGGGCCTGCTTCGAACGAACCTCGGCCACGCACGCGAGCGCGCTCCCTGACCCGCGGGCCCGAAGCCGGAGGTGAGCCCCGCAGGCCGGAGCTTTGCAACACGAACCGGAGCCTGCTTCGAAACGGCCCCGGCCACGCACGCGAGCGGGCTCCCTGACCCGCAGGCCCGAAGCCGGAGGCGAGCCCCGCAGGCCAGATCGCGAAGCGATGTCGCGCTCGCCAAGACCTGGTGAGGCGCGAGCCCTCGGGGCGAGCCGAAGGCCAGGGCCCTGAAACACCTCCTAATCCACCTCGACGTCGTCGAGGTGGATTAGGAGGCGCGAGAGCACCCGGAGGCAGGCGGTGACCTCGGCCTCGGTCAGGTCGTCGCCGACCGGGCGCAGCATCGCGCGTTCGCGTTCGACCACGGCGGTGACGGCGGCGCGCCCCTCGTCGGTCAGCCGGATGAGGGAGGAGCGCTTGTGCGCCGGGTTGGGGACGGACTCGACCAGGTTCCGCGCGGCCGCGTCGTTGACCATGCGCTGCACGAACTGGCGGCTCAGCGCCTGGGCCCGCCCCATCTGCGGGACGGTCAGGGGCCCGTGTTCGCGCAGCAGGGTGAGCACGGCGCGCACGCCCACCGACAGGCCCGCGAGGGCGGTGTCCTGCTCCACCTTGCGGTGGGCCTTCCGGTACAGCGGGCCCACCAGGTCGAACACCTCGGAGAGCCGGTCGGGCAGGGTTCCGGCGGCCGGGTTTGGGTCCGTTTCGCTCATGCCTCCATCATGACACCTCGGTTGTCATTCTGGCGAAAAGATGACAACTTGGTTGTCATGAATGATCTGTTCTGGCTCGACACCGGCACCGGACGCCCCCTCGTGCTGCTGCACGGCGGCTTCCTCGACCACCACATGTGGGACGACCAGATCCCGGTCCTCGCCCGGCATCACCGCGTCATCGCGCCCGACGCCCGCGGCCACGGCCGTTCCGCCAACGCCACCGCGCCGTTCCGCCACACCGACGACCTCGCCGCGCTGCTGCGCCACCTGGGCACCGGCCCCGCGATCCTCGTCGGGGTGTCCATGGGGGCCGCGACCGCGGTCGACACCGCCCTGGAGCACCCGGACCTGGTCGCCGCGATCGTCGTCACCGGCGCCGGGACCAGCGAGCCCTACTTCACCGACCCCTGGACCACCCGGAACTGGGCCGACTGGCAGGCGGCGATGGCGGCCGGCGACCTGGACGCCTCGGTCGAGACGTTCACCCGGTTCGCCTCGGGCCCGCACCGCTCCCTCGACGACCTCGACCCCGCCGTGGTGGGCCGCCTGCGCGAGATGACCCGCCGCACCATGGCCAAGCACACCGCCGGCGAGCCGAACTGGATGACCCCGGTGCCCGACACCTGGGAACGCGCCGCGAAGATCGACGTCCCGGTGCTGGCGATCAACGGCGCCATCGACTCGCCGGACCACAACGGCATGGCCGAACGCCTCGTCCGCACGGTCGCCCACGGGCGCGTGACCTCGGTCGAGGGCACCTCCCACTACCCCAACATGGAGCGTCCCGACGCCTACAACCGGATCCTGGAGGACTTCCTGAACGCCCTGTGACCGTGCCGGGCCCGTCCCCGAGGGCGGGCCCGTCGCCGCTCAGGGGAGGGGGGCGTCGGTGTCGAAGGGGATCAGGAGGGTGCGCAGCAGGTTCGCCAGCGTCTCGCGGTCGGCGGGGGAGAGGGCGTCGAGGATCTCGTGCTCGCGGTCCAGCAGGTCCGCGAACGCCGCGTCCACGCGGGTCAGGCCCTTGTCGGTGAGGCGCACCAGGACGCCGCGCTTGTCGGCCGGGTCGGGATGGCGCTCGACCAGGCCGGTGGCGGCCAGCCGGTCGATGCGGTTGGTCATCGTGCCGGAGGTGACCAGCGTGGCGCGCAGCAGGCGGCCCGGACTGAGCTGGTAGGGCGCGCCCGCGCGGCGCAGGGCGGTCAGCACGTCGAACTCCCACGACTCCAGCTCGTGGGCGGCGAAGACCGCGCGGCGGGCGCGGTCCAGATGGCGGGCCAGCCGCGAGACCCGGCTGAGCACGTGCAGCGGCTGCACGTCCAGGTCCGGACGTTCGGTGTGCCAGGCCGCGACGAGCCGGTCGACCTCATCCTGCATGGCGCAAGCCTACCTGTCTTGATATCGAGATTACTTTCTTGACATCAAGATAAGGGCGGGGCATCATCTGTCTTGATGTCGAGACAAGTCGAGGCGCAGCCGCCCGCCGCCGTCTGGGACCCCGCGCAGTACGGGGCCTTCGGCGACGAGCGCTCCCGGCCGTTCTTCGAACTGGTGGGCCGCGTCCCCGGCGAGCCCCGCCGGATCGTGGACCTCGGCTGCGGCTCCGGAGAGCTCACCGCCACCCTGGCCCGCCGCTGGCCCGAGGCCGACATCACCGGCATCGACTCCTCACCCGAGATGATCGCGGCGGCCCGCGCCCATGAGGGCGGACGCCTGCGGTTCGCCGTCGGCGACATCGCCGCGTGGACGCCCGACGGACCCGTCGACCTGATCGTCTCCAACGCCGCCCTGCACTGGGTGCCCGGGCACGAGGACCTGCTGCCCCGCTGGACCGACGCGCTCACGGGCGGCGGACGCCTGGCGTTCCAGGTCCCCGGCAACTTCGACGCCCCCAGCCACGTGATCCTGCGCGACCTGTGCGCCGCGCCCCGCTGGCGGGACCGCCTGCACGGCACCGTCCGGACCGACCCGGTCCGCGACGCCGCCGGATACCTCGACCTGCTCGCCCGCCACGGCTGCGCGGTCGACGCCTGGGAGACCACCTACCTGCAGGTCCTCCAGGGCGAGGACCCCGTACTGGAGTGGGTCAAGGGCACCGCGCTGCGGCCCGTGCTGACCGCCCTCGGCCCCGGCGCCTCCGACGACTTCCTCACCGAGTACGGAGCCCAGCTCCGCGCCGCCTACCCGGCGGCGCCGCACGGCACCGTGTTCCCCTTCCGGCGCGTCTTCGTGATCGCGGAGCGCGCCCCCTAGAGCAGGATGCCGCCCGTCGCGGGAGGGACACTCATATCGTTCCCCTGCGGTGTGCCCCCTCCCGCGGCGGGCGGCATCCGACCAGCCCGGCGGCGCGACCCGTGGCTGGCGACCCCGGCCGGCGGCGGCCCGGACGAACTCCGGGCGGCCGCCGGTTCCACCGTCACCGCGGAACGATCTCGGTGACGGCCTCCGCGACGGGCTCCGCCGCGATCTCGGGGATCTCCTCCGCCGCGACGGCCCCGGCGGGCGCGGCCTCCGCGACCCCGGTCTCCGCGCCCCCGGCCTCCGGCTCACCGGAGCGGCGCTGCCTGCGCTGCGCCCTCTCGGCCTTCGCCAGCGCCTTCTCCTCGGCCTTGGCGGCCTTGGCCGCCTCCCGCTCGGCCCGCTTCTCCATCCGCTCGCGCTCCTTGCGGCGCTGCTTCGGATCCAGCGAGGGCCGCGGCTCCAGACCCGACAGCCCGTTCCAGGCGAGGTTGACCACGTGCGCGGCCACCTCCTCGCGCTTGGGCCTGCGGGCGTCCAGCCACCACTGGCCGGTCAACGCGACCATCCCGACGAGCATCTGGGCGTACATCGGCGCGAACTTGTCGTCGTAGTCGTGCCGGTCCAGCTCCTGCGCCATGAGGTGCTCGACCTCACCGGCGATCTCGCTCAGCAGGCTGGCGTAGGAGCCGGTCCCGGTGCCACCGTGACTGTCGCGCACCAGGATGCGGAAGCCGTCGGGGTGCTCCTCGATGTACTCCAGCAGCGCCAGCGCCGCCTTCTCCAGCTTGCTGCGGTAGTGGATGGCCGAGTTCAGCGCCTCGGTCACCAGGCCCAGGAGCTTCTCGAACTCCCGGTCCACCACCACCGCGTAAAGCCCCTCCTTACCGCCGAAGTGCTCGTAGACCACCGGTTTGGACACACCCGCCGCCGCGGCGATCTCCTCCACCGACGTGCCGTCCAGGCCACGCTCGGCGAACAGGGTGCGCCCGATGGTCAGCAGCTGCTCGCGTCGTTCCTTGCCGGTCATCCGCTTCCTGCGGGACCGGGGGGCTGGTTCAGTCACATCCTCAATTGTGACGGTCACGCGTCCTGCTTGATGCGCCTGGACGCCAGCCGGTCCTCGTTCGGCCAGCGCACGTCGTACGCCCAGCCGGCCTTCTCGAACGCCCAGATGACGCGGGCGGAGATGTCGACCTGCCCCTTCAGCACGCCGTGCCGGGCGCAGGTCGGGTCGGAGTGGTGCAGGTTGTGCCAGGACTCGCCCAGGGACGGGATCGCCAGCCACCACACGTTGCGGGACTTGTCGCGGACCTCGAAGTCCTCCTTGCCGAAGGTGTGGCAGATCGAGTTGATCGACCAGGTCACGTGGTGCACCAGGGTGATGCGGACCAGACCGGCCCACAGGAACCCGGTCACCGCGCCGTGCCAGGACATCGTCATCAGCCCGCCGAGCACGCCGGGCAGGATCATCGAGACCGCCACCAGACCGGGGAACCAGCGGTGGATGGCGCTGATGTCCTTGTCGTTCAGCAGGTCCTTGGCGAACCGCTCCTTGTTGGTGCGGTTACCGTCGAACAGCCAGCCGTAGTGCGCCCACAGCAGGCCCTTGCCCAGGGCCTTCCAGTCGTCGCCGAACCGCCACGGCGAGTGCGGGTCCATCTCCTTGTCGGAGTGCTTGTGGTGCCGCCGGTGGTCGGCGACCCAGGTGATGATCGGACCCTCCATCGCCATGCTGCCCGCGACCGCCATGAAGATCTTCAGCGGCCGCTTGGCCTTGAACGACCCGTGCGTGAAGTACCGGTGGTAGCCCACCGTGATCCCGCCCGCGGACAGGAAGTAGAAGACCGCCGTCAGCACCACGTCGGACCAGCCGAGCCAGCCGCTGGTCCAGGCCAGCGGGATCGCGGCGAACAGTGCGAGGAACGGGATCCCGGTGAAGACCGCGACCAGGACGCGTTCGGGAACGCCCTGCCCCGCGGGGTCGAGTTCGGGACGGGCCTGGGGACGGACGGGTCGTTCGACTGCCGGGGCAGTAGTCATGCGTTACCACTTCCTGTTCGAGGACGAGCTACCTACGCCAACGTAACCTACGCTGGCGTAAGTTGGACAGTGCCGCTCGGTAAAATCAGTGGGAATCCGGCCCACCGACCGCGAGACTCCTTCCGAGGACGGCCCCACACGGCCACCCCGGCCCCGGAAAGAGCAGGTCATGGCAGCACTCACCCCCGCCCGTCGCACCGCCCTGGCCCGCGCCTCCCTGGAGGGCCTGTCGGTCGGAGACGCCTTCGGCGACCAGTTCTTCCTGCTGTCTAACCGTGAGATTCAGCCTGAAACCGGACTTCCCCCGGCTCCTTGGGGCTGGTCCGACGACACCGAGATGGCCTGCTCCGTCGTGACCGTCCTCACCGAGCACGACGGCATCGACCAGGACGCGCTGGCCACCTCGTTCGCCGAACGCATGGACATCGGCCGCCGGTACGGCGCGGGCGCGGTCGAACTCCTGGAACGCGTCCGCGGCGGCGTCCACTGGCACCCCGCCTCCCGCGAACTGTTCGACGGGAAGGGGTCCTTCGGCAACGGCGCCGCCATGCGCGTCGCACCCCTCGGCGCCTACTTCTCCGACGACCCCGCCCGCGCCGCCAAGGAGGCGGCCCTGTCCGCCGAGGTCACCCACGCCCACCCCGAGGGCATCGCGGGCGCCGTCGCCACGGCCACGGCGGCCGCCCACGCCGCCGCCGACCCCAACCTCACCCCCCGCGGCCTGCTGGAAGCCGCCCTCGAACACACCCCGGCCGAACACGTCCGCAAAGGCCTCCAGCGAGCCCGCACCCTCCTGAAGGCCACCCCCGCCGAAGCTGCCCACGTCCTCGGCAACGGCAACCGCATCTCCGCACAGGACACCGTCCCGTTCGCCCTGTGGGCGGCCGCGACGAACCTCGACGACTACGAGTCGGCGATCCGCGCCTGCGTCCTGGTGGGCGGCGACATGGACACCACCGCGGCCATCACCGGCGGCGTCCTGGCGGCCCGCCTCGGCACCGAAGGCCTCCCACCCGGCTGGCGCGAGGCCCGCGAACCCCTCCCCACCTGGCTCCCCACCTGACGATCACCGCACGAAGCTGGCCGGTCACGGAATGTCAGACCCCTGGCGTACCGTCCACCCCATGAACGACGACACCCCCACCCCCACCCACCCCCGCGCCAAACCCGACCTCCGCGCCCGAGCCCGTGAACTCCGCGCCCTCGGCCACAGCTACAACGAGATCGCCGCCGAACTCGGCGTCTCCAAAAGCTCCTGCTCCCTCTGGTTACGCGACATGCCCCGCCCCATCACCGGAGAGGAGCAGACCCGCCGCGCGACGGCCGCCCGCGCGGCCGGACACCGACGCCGCCGCGCCCGAACAGACGACCGGCGCCTCGCGACCAAACGCGAGGCCGCCCGCGACATCGGCGACCTGACCGACCGCGACCTCCTCCTCGCCGGAGCGATCCTCTACTGGTGCGAGGGCGCCAAACGGGACGGTCGCGTGGACTTCTGCAACAGCGACCCCGCCATGATCGGCCTGTTCCTGCGCTTCCTGGACACCGCCGGGGTGACCCGCGACCGGCTGCGCTTCCAGCTGCAGATCCACGAGGGCGCCGACCTCGACGAGGCCGAGACGTTCTGGCGGACGCTCACCGGCGCCGACCGCTCCCGGTTCGGCAAGCCGACCATCAAGAAGAGCAGAGCGGACAGCAACCGCCGCAACACCGGCCCCGACTACCGCGGCTGCCTGCGGGTGAAGGTGCGTCACTCGCTGGCCCTTCGCTGGCGGATCGAAGGTCTGGTCCACGCGATTCTCCGGATCGAGCCTCCTTCCATGACCGGACTGCCCTCAGGGATCCCGGTGACCGGGTTGCGCCGTCGGGCCGTGGAGATGCGGCGTGCGGGCCGTTCCCGGGCCGTCATCCAGGAGCGGCTCGGGATCGACGATCCTCGACTGGTCGACGCGCTGCTCAAAGGGGAGCCACCGGCCCGGGCGTGGACGCTCCGGGCGACGGCGGACCAGATCAACGAGGACACGGCACGTGAACTGCACGCGCGGGGCTGGGGATACCGGCGAATCTCCGACCACCTGCGGGTGTCCAGAGACGTCGCCGCGCGCTGGGTCGGTGGTTCCGGGGATGCGCCGACCGGCGGTCGGGCGGTGACGGCGTCGAGAGCCGCGGGCATTCGACGGCACTGGGACGGCAGACGCGTCTTTGCGGAGGTCGAACGGCGGCTGGTCTGGGAGGAGGCCGCGGCTTGGGTCGGAGGGCTCAGTGAACGCGACGTGCGCTTCCTGGGAGCTCTGGCCTACTGGTGTGAAGGTGCGAAGGACAAGCCCTACCGCAGGACGGAGCAGGTCCGGTTCATCAACCGGGATCCGGCCCTGATCAGGTTCTTCCTCCGCTTCGTCGAGGTGGCAGGGGGCGAGCGGCACCCGATCCGCTTCCGCTTGCACATCCACGAGAACGGTGACCTTGAGGGCGCGCACCGCTTCTGGAGCGGTGTGATCCCTGCCGGGCACGGCTCGATGTTCCGCAAGGACAGGATCAAACGGCACGAGCCGCGAACGGACCGCCCTGAGGAGCAGCGTGACTACCACGGGTGCCTGGAGGTCGTCGTGGGACGGAGCACCGATCTCTACCGGAGGATCGAGGGCTGGGCGCTGGGCCCTGTGCTGGGCGAGGCCGCCGCCGTGGCGCGCTGGACGAGGGGTCCCGGGATCCCGCCGGGGGACTCCTGACGCTGGCGGACGCTGTGGATGGAGGGCACCGCGTGTCGGCCCGGCGCAGGAAGCGGAAGGGGGCCGCCGGCGGGGCGGATTTCCGATGTGGTCCCGCGCCTGACCTTCGCTATCCTTGACGGGGCAGGGATCAACATCCTGTCCGTTTTGATCCGGCGTGGTGTAATTGGCAGCACAGGTCTTTTTGGTGGATCTTGTCAGGGTTCGAATCCTTGCGCCGGAGCTGCCCGAAAACTGGGTGTTTGGTAGTGACTGGGGTGGCGCCGGGCGCCACCCCTTTGCGTTCCCCCAGGCCGGGGGCCGGGGTGACAGGGTTTCGGTGGGCGGTATCCTTCGGGGTGTCGGGTGAGGTGGGCCTTGGCGTGCCCTCAGGACACCCGGATCGATTTTTTCCGTTCGCGATGCCGAGGAGCCTCTTCGTGAGCGCTAGCCGCCCGGCTGCCGTCATCGTCCTCGCCGCCGGCGAGGGCACCCGGATGAAGTCCCGTACCTCCAAGGTGCTGCACGAGCTGTGCGGGCGCTCGATGCTCGGCCATGTGCTGGCCGCCGCGGGCGAGTTGGATCCGCAGCGCCTGGTGGTGGTCGTGGGTCATCGGCGGGAGCAGGTCATCGAACATCTCGCCGCGCACGCGCCCGGGGCGGAGCCGGTGGTGCAGGAGCGCCAGGGTGGTACCGGGCATGCGGTGCGTACGGCGTTGGAGCAGGTCGGGCCGTTGAGTGGGACGGTGGTCGTCACGAACGGCGATCATCCGTTGCTGCGTGGTGAGACTCTGGCCGAGATGGTCCGGGTTCATGAGGCCGAGGGCAACGCGGTGACGATCCTCACCACGGAGATCCCGGACGCGACCGGTTACGGGCGCATTCTGCGTGGGTCGGATGGTGCGGTGACGGCGATCGTGGAGCACAAGGACGCGACCGCCGAGCAGCGGGCCGTGCGTGAGATCAACGTGGGGATGTACGCGTTCGACGGGGCGTTGCTGGGTGAGGCTCTGAAGCGTGTGGGGACCGACAACGCGGGTGGTGAGGAGTATCTCACCGATGTGGTGGCGATCCTGCGTGGTGATGGGCATCGGGCGGGGGCGTTCGTGGCTCCCGACTGGGTGGAGACGCAGGGTGTGAACGATCGTGTCCAGCTGGCGCAGGCGCGGCGGCAGCTCAACGATCGTGTGCTGGAGGGCCTGATGCGGGCCGGGGTGACGGTCGTGGATCCGGCGAGTACCTGGATCGATGTTCAGGTGACCGCTGAGCCTGACGCGGTCGTGTATCCGAACACCCAGCTGCACGGTGCCACGCATCTCGGTGAGGGTGCTCGGGTGGGGCCGAACTGCACGCTCACGGACACGAGGGTCGGTGCGGACGCGACGGTCGTCAATGCCGTGTGTGTCGGTGCGGAGGTGGGGCCCGAGGCGTCGGTGGGGCCGTTCGCGTATCTGCGGCCGGGTACGGTTCTGGCGCGGAAGGCGAAGGTCGGCACGTATGTGGAGACCAAGAACGCGCAGGTGGGTGAGGGTTCCAAGGTGCCTCACCTGACCTATGTGGGTGACGCGGAGATCGGTGTGGGCTGCAATGTCGGGGCCGGCACGGTCTTTGTGAACTATGACGGTGTGAACAAGCACCGCACGGTGGTCGGTGACCACGTGAAGATCGGCAGCGACAACATGCTGGTGGCGCCGGTGGAGATCGGCGATGGTGCGTACACGGCGGCCGGTTCGGTGATCGTTCGGGACGTTCCGCCGGGGGCGATGGCCGTCGCCCGAGGTCAGCAGCGCAATATTGAGGGGTGGGTGGAGCGTCGGCTGCCGGGGACGGCGACCGCCGAGGCCGCCCGCCGGGCACGTGAGCGCGAGGCTCCGGGCGACGACAGGTAGCGGCCCGTGTCCCGGGTGTGACAGGTCCGGGTTCGGGAAGTGGGGGGACGACGCCCCACGGCAGAGAAGGTTCCATTGAGGGGGAGTTGTCAGAGGTGAGTGGGATCAAGGCGAGCGGCCAGAAGAAGCTGATGCTCTTCAGTGGCCGAGCCCACCCGGACCTGGCCAAGGAAGTAGCCGACAACCTCCACGTCGAGCTCACGCCGACCTCGGCGTACGACTTCGCGAATGGTGAGACGTTCGTCCGCTTCCTGGAGTCGGTGCGCGGCTCCGACGCCTTCGTGATCCAGAGTCACACCGCTCCCATCAATCAGTGGATCATGGAGCAGTTGATCATGGTGGACGCGCTCAAGCGCGCCTCCGCCAAGCGGATCACGGTCGTGGCCCCGTTCTTCGGCTATGCCCGCCAGGACAAGAAGCACCGCGGCCGCGAGCCGATCTCGGCGCGTCTGATGGCGGATCTGTTCAAGACCGCCGGCGCCGACCGTCTCATCACGGTCGACCTGCACACCGCGCAGATCCAGGGTTTCTTCGACGGGCCGGTGGACCACCTGTTCGCGCTGGACCTGCTGGCGGACCACTTCGAGTCCCGGCTGGACCTGTCGCAGGTGACGGTCGTCGCGCCGGACGCGGGCCGGGTGCGGGTCACCGAGCGGTGGTCGGACCGGCTGGGCGGCGTGCCGATGGCGATCATCCACAAGAAGCGCGATCCCGACGTCGCCAACGAGGTCAAGGTCTTCGACGTCGTCGGCGAGGTCAAGGACCGTACCTGTGTGATCGTCGACGACATGATCGACACCGGTGGCACGATCGTGAAGGCGGCCGACGCGCTGTTCGACAACGGCGCGTCCAAGGTCGTCGTCGCCGCCACCCACGGGGTGCTGTCCGGTCCGGCGGTGGACCGGTTGAAGAACTCCCGTATCTCCGAGGTCGTGCTGACCAACACCCTCCCGATCCCGGAGGAGAAGCAGTTCGACAAGCTGACGGTCCTGTCGATCGCCCCGCTGGTCGCCCGCGCGATCAACGAGGTCTTCTCGGACGGCTCGGTGACGAGCCTGTTCGGCGGTCACAGCTGACCTGATCTCCGTCGGCGCGGCGGGCCCCGGACCACCTTGCGGCGGTCCGGGGCCCGCCGCGTGTCCGGGGCCTCGCGGGGGCGCCTATGCTGTGGGGGAGAGCGGTCCGAGTGGCGTTGCGGGTTCTCGCGATCGGCTAGACTTCTTGGACCCGCGTATGCCTTGGGTCGTTGAGGGCGGTCCCATTACGGGTCTCGCACTCCCCGGGGAACGCAAAGAATCTTCGAGGCGCCTGACGCATCGAGCAACGCCTGATTCGCTCTGTCCGTAACGGACGTCCAACGCCGGACGGCCGTGGATCGCAACAAACGAGGAGTTTTCGCCGTGTCCGAGGTACGCATTGCCGCCGAGCCGCGCACCGAGTTCGGTAAGGGTGCCGCGCGGCGCACCCGCCGGGCCGGCAAGGTGCCCGCCGTCCTCTACGGGCACGGCACCGACCCGCAGCACATCTCCCTTCCGGGCCACGAGCTGATGCTCGCGCTGAAGACCCCGAACGTGCTGCTGACCATCGAGGGTCTGGGTTCCGGCACCGAGCTGGCCCTGCCCAAGGACGTCCAGCGCGACCCGATCAAGGGCTTCCTGGAGCACGTCGACCTGCTGCTGGTGAAGCGCGGCGAGAAGGTCAACGTCGACATCGCGGTGAACGCCGTCGGTGACGTCGTCTCGGGCGGTGTCGTGCAGCAGGAGACCGTGCAGATCTCCGTCGAGGCCGAGGCCACCCACATCCCCGAGTCCGTCGAGGTCGACGTGACCGGCCTGGAGGTCGGTGCGCAGATCACCGCCGCCGACGTGAAGCTGCCCTCCGGCGTGACCCTGGTCACCGACGCCGACACGATGATCGTGCAGATCACCGACGCCACCGCGTCGGCCGGTGAGACCGGTGAGGGCGAGACCGCCGAGGCGCCGGCCGCCGAGGGCGAGTCCGCCGAGTAACGAGCGGGCCGTACCGACGTTCCACGGCCCCCGCCGGTGTCCGACACCGGTGGGGGCCGTCGGTGTGTGGGAGGGTTTCCTGGTGAGCGGTGATCTGTGGCTGGTGGTCGGTCTCGGCAACCCCGGACCGGCGTACGCGGGCAACCGGCACAACGCCGGGTTCATGGTGCTGGACAACCTGGCGGCGCGGGCCGGCGGGAGGTTCAGGAGCCACAAGGCGCGCGCGGACGTCGTGGAAGGACGGCTGGCCGGGGCGCGGGTGGTGCTGGCCAAGCCGCGCGGCTACATGAACGAGTCCGGTGGCCCGGTGAAGGCGCTGCGCGACTTCTACAAGGTGCCCGTCGAGCGGACGATCGTCGTCCATGACGAGCTCGACATCCCCTACGGGGCGGTGCGCCTCAAGCAGGGCGGCGGCGACAACGGCCACAACGGGCTGCGTTCCGTCACCAGGTCCCTGGGGGACAAGGAGTATCTGCGCGTCCGGTTCGGCGTGGGGCGTCCGCCGGGGCGGATGGACGCGGCGGCGTTCGTGCTGAAGGACTTCTCGTCGACGGAACGCCGGGATCTGGAGCTGAACGTCGAGCGCTCCGCCGACGCCGTGGAGGCCGTCATCGCCGACGGGCTGGCCGCCGCGCAGAACGCCTTCCACGCCTCCTGATCTTGGGTGTTACCGGTTCCGGCCACTTTCCGGCGGCCCGGGTGTCACCCCTTCCGCCGCATGTGAGGCTACTCGTCACTACTGTGGCCATGAATCCGTAAGATGCGTCACAAACGGGATTCAAGGGCCGTGTGAACCCCAGGTGTCCCTCGGCCGTCCTCGTGGTGAATTGAAACGTTTTGTTGCGGGGTTCTCGTGTTGGGGGTGGCGGCGAGGATGACGGTCGTTGACGGTGTCCGGCCGACCGAGGCGTCGGAGGGCGATCGGGCACGCCCCGGGAGCCGAAGCTGGGTCGCGGCCTACCGGCGCGACGCGATGCTGCTGGACTGCGCCAGCATGGCGGTCGCCGGGCTCATCGCGTTCGTGTTGCGTTTTCCCGGGGTTCCCGGTGACCCCACCTTCCCCTACGTCGCCTTCACGCTGGCGCTGCCGCTCCTGTGGCTGCTGTTCCTCCTGGTGTGCCGCGCCTACCAACCCCGGCACATCGGGGTGGGGTACGAGGAGTTCCGGCGCGTCCTGAACGCCGGGTTCACCTTCACCGCCACCGTCGCGATCGTCGCCTACGCCACCAAGACCGAGGTGGCCCGCGGGTACGTGGTGATGGCGCTGCCACTGGGCACGTTCCTGGCGGTGCTGGCGCGGTACCGGCTGCGCAAGCGGCTGCACCGGCGGCGCTGGAGCGGCGAGTGCATGCGCCGGGTGGTCGCGGTCGGGCACCGTGCCTCGGTCGCCGACCTGATCCGGCTGCTGCGCAGCAAGCGCTACCACGGCATGAACATCGTCGGCGTGTGCCTGCCGCCCGCGCTGACCAGCGGCGAGGACAAGGTCGACGAGGTCGAGGGCGTTCCGGTGCTGGGCGACTTCGGGCAGGCCGCCGCCGCGATCGGCCGGGTGCGGGCCGACTCGGTGGCGGTGCTGGCCTGTCCGGAGATGGACGGGATGGCGCTGCGCCGCCTGGCCTGGCAGATCGAGCACGACGACGTCGAGCTGGTCGTGGCGCCCGCGCTGATGGACGTGGCCGGGCCGCGCATCTCGATCCGCCCGGTGTCGGGGCTGCCGCTGCTGCACGTGGAGCACCCCGAGCTGGACGGGCCCCGCAAGCTGCTCAAGGGCCTGGTGGACCGGGTCGGCTCGACGGTCGGGCTGCTGATGCTCAGCCCGCTGCTGCTGGTGATCGCCGCGCTGATCCGGATGGGCGGCGGACCGGTGCTGTTCCGGCAGGTCCGGGTGGGCCGCGACGGCCGCGAGTTCACCGTGTACAAGTTCCGCACGATGGTGGTGGACGCCGAGCACCGCAAGATCGAGCTGATGGAGCTCAACGAGAACGACGGCGTGCTGTTCAAGATCCGTCACGATCCGCGGGTCACCCGGGTCGGCCGCTGGCTGCGCCGCTACTCGCTGGACGAGCTACCCCAGTTGATCAACGTGCTGCGCGGCGACATGTCGCTCGTCGGGCCGCGTCCGCCGCTCCCGGAGGAGGTCGCGCAGTACGGTGGTGACGTGTACCGGCGGCTGGTGGTCAAGCCGGGGTTGACCGGACTGTGGCAGGTCAGCGGGCGTTCCGACCTGACCTGGGAGGAATCGGTCCGGCTCGACCTGCGTTACGTTGACAACTGGTCGCTGGCGCTGGACCTGCAGATCATGTGGAAGACCTGGTCGGCGGTGTTCCGGGGCTCGGGCGCCTACTAGGGTCCGCCGCGGGTCCGCCGCATCGGGCACCCCGCCCGGTCGCACGAGGTCCGGGTCATGAGAACGTATACCCAACAGATCGGCTGAGTCGGGAATGTGGGCGGCGGGATGACGGACGGTACGGCACGCGCGGACGACCGCGCGCCGGTGGACGACCACGCGCTGGCGGGCGCGCTCGCCGCCGAGGCGGGGCGTCTTCTCCTGGAAGTGCGCGACGAGGTCGGGTTCGCCGACGGCCGCGCCCTCAAGAACGCCGGTGACCTGCGGTCGCACGAGCACCTGATGGCCGCGCTGGCCGAACGCCGCCCCGGCGACGCGATCCTGTCGGAGGAGGGCCGCGCCTCGGTGGCGGGCAAGCGCGCCGCGGGCCTGGCCGGCGCGCCGACCGGCAACACCGCCGACGCCGACCGCCGCACCGCCGACCGCGTGTGGATCATCGACCCGCTCGACGGCACCCGCGAGTTCTCCGAGGAGGGCCGCCGCGACTGGGCCGTCCACGTCGCGCTGTGGGAGAGGGGCCGCCTGACGGCGGGCGCCGTCGCGCTGCCCGCGCAGGGGCTGACGCTGCGCACCGACGCCCTCGGCGGCGCGGTCACGGTGAACGGCTCCCGCGAGTCGGTCCTCACCGCCCCCGCGCCCGACCCCGGGAAGCTGCGCATCGCCGTCAGCCGCACCCGACCCCCCGAATTCGTCCAGCGGCTGGCCGAGGCCCTGGAGACGGACGTGGAACTGGTGCCCATCGGCTCGGCCGGGGCGAAGATCTCGGCGGTGCTGCTCGGCGAGGTGGACGCCTACGTCCACGCGGGCGGCCAGTACGAGTGGGACTCGGCGGCCCCGGCGGCCGTCGCGCTGGCCGCGGGCGCGCACGCCTCGCGCATCGACGGGTCGCCGCTGGAGTACAACCGGGAGGACCCTCGACTCCCGGATATCCTGGTGTGCCACCCCATGTCGGCATCGACGCTGCTGACCGGCATCCGGGACGTGAGCGACGCTCTGCCGAGCTGTCCCTAGCGGCAGCCGCCGCCAGACCGACGCCCCAGACCGGCGGGGAACGGGTCCGTGCCCGACGACGAGAGCCCGCTCCGGCCGGTGACCGCCCTACAGCGTGGAGAGAGCCCAGACCATGCAGCGCTGCGACTATCTACTTTCCCAGTTGGACGTGCTGGAAGCCGAGTCGATCCACATCATCCGTGAGGTGGCGGCCGAGTTCGAACGCCCGGTCCTGCTGTTCTCCGGTGGCAAGGACAGCATCGTGATGCTGCACCTGGCCAAGAAAGCGTTCTGGCCCGCCCCGGTCCCGTTTCCGGTGATGCATGTGGACACCGGGCACAACTTCCCCGAGGTGATCGAGTACCGGGATCGGCGGGTGGCCGAGGCCGGGGTGCGGTTGGTGGTGGCCTCGGTGCAGGCCTCCATCGACGCCGGGCGGGTGGTGGAGGAGAGCGGGCGGCGCGCCTCGCGCAATCGCCTGCAGACCACCACCCTGCTGGACGCCATCGAACAGCACCGTTTTGATGCGGCCTTTGGTGGGGCGCGGCGTGATGAGGAGAAGGCCCGCGCCAAGGAGCGGGTGGTGTCCTTCCGTGATGAGTTCGGGCAGTGGGATCCCAAGAACCAGCGCCCCGAGCTGTGGAATCTGTACAACACCCGGATCCGCCAGGGCGAGCATGTGCGGGTGTTCCCGCTGTCGAACTGGACCGAGCTGGATATCTGGGACTACATCCGCCGGGAGCGGCTGGAGCTGCCCTCGATCTACTTCGCCCACACCCGGCGGGTGTTCGAGCGCGATGGGATGCTGCTGGACGCCCAGACCGGGTTTGCCAACCGGGGGGAGGATGAGCCGGAGTTTGCGGCCAGCGTCCGGTATCGCACCGTCGGGGACGCCTCGTGCACGGGGGCGGTGAAGTCGACGGCGGTGACGTTGGATGAGGTGATCGAGGAGATCGCGGCCACCCGGGTGACCGAGCGTGGGCAGACCCGGGCCGATGACCGGGCCAGCGAGGCCGCCATGGAGGACCGCAAGAAGGAGGGCTACTTCTAATGGCCTCGACCACCCCCGGTATCACGGGCACGGGCAAGAGCATGGACATCCTGCGGTTCGCCACCGCCGGTTCGGTGGATGACGGCAAGTCCACCCTGATCGGGCGGCTGCTGTTCGACTCCAAGTCGATCTTTGAGGATCAGCTGGAGTCGGTGGAGCGCACCAGCGCTGATCGGGGCGAGGAGTACACCAACCTGGCGCTGCTGACCGACGGTCTGCGGGCCGAGCGCGAGCAGGGCATCACCATCGATGTGGCCTACCGCTACTTCGCCACCCCGCGGCGCAAGTTCATCATCGCCGACACCCCCGGCCACATCCAGTACACCCGCAACATGGTCACCGGCGCCTCCACCGCCGACCTGGCCATCATCCTGGTCGACGCCCGCAAGGGCATCCTGGAACAGTCCCGCCGCCACGCCTTCCTGACCACGTTGCTGAAGGTCCC
>NZ_BCQR01000136.1 GCF_001552175.1 Actinomadura kijaniata NBRC 14229 | reverse complement strand
GCGCCGTGGGCCAGGGCTTTTGAAATACGACCTAGGAGGCGGTGCGGCGGCGCTCCGGGGGCGCCGGGGGGACGACCTTGGCCGCGACCACGGTGGCCTCCGCGACCTCGACCGCTTCGCCGGTGCGGCGGCGGACGCGCAGCACGCCGTCGGCCCAGGATTCGAGGACGCCCACGACGTCGCTGTACGCTCCCTCCGGCAGACGGCGGCGCAGCGAGACCCGCTGGCCCACGTCCGCGGGACTGATCGAGACCACCAGTCGCGCGGCAAGTCGGCCGGACATGTGAGGACCCCCGTGTCGAATCGACTGCGCCGTGACGGCCATACTATTCACAGCGAGCTTGCGGTGAGCCGGGAGAGGAGTCACTAACGTGACCTACATCATTGCGCAGCCCTGCGTGGACCTGCTCGACAAGGCATGCATTGAGGAATGCCCGGTCGACTGCATTTACGAGGGCAAGCGCCAGCTCTACATCCACCCCGACGAGTGCGTCGACTGCGGTGCGTGCGAGCCGGTCTGCCCGGTTGAGGCCATCTACTACGAGGACGACGTCCCCGAGCAGTGGAAGGACTTCTACAAGGTCAACGTGGAGTTCTTCGACGATCTGGGCTCGCCCGGTGGCGCCTCGAAGGTCGGCAAGATCGACAAGGACCACCCCATCGTGGCCGCGCTGCCGCCGCAGACCCAGGACTGACGTTCGCGCCGCGGGCCGTGGCCCTCCCCCGGCGGGAGGTCACGGCCCTTGGTCTTGTACCGAGTGGTCTTGCACCGAGCCTGTACCGAGAGGGGTGGGCCCTTGTTCACGCTGCCGGACTTCCCGTGGGACCGTCTGCAGCCGTACCGGGAACGCGCCGCGGCGCACCCGGACGGCGTCGTCGACCTGTCCGTGGGAACGCCCGTGGACCCCACCCCCGCGCCGATCCGGGAGGCCCTGGCGGCCGCCGCCGACGCCCCCGGCTACCCCGCCACCTACGGGACGCCCGCGCTGCGCGAGGCCGTCGCCGGATGGCTGCGGCGGCGGCACGGCGTGACCGGCGCCGACCCCGACGCGGTGCTGCCGGTCATCGGGACCAAGGAGCTGGTCGCCTGGCTGCCGACGCTGCTCGGCGCGGGCCCCGGCGACCGTGTCGTCTTCCCCGAGCTGGCCTACCCCACCTACGACGTGGGCGCGCGGCTGGCCGGGGCCGAGCCGGTCGCCACCGACGGGCTGCTGTCGCTCGGCCCGGCCGTCCCCAGGATCATCTGGGTGAACTCGCCGTCCAACCCGACCGGCCGCGTGCTGCCCGCCGAGCACCTGCGCAAGGTCGTCGCCTGGGCCCGCGAGCGCGGCGCGGTCGTCGTCAGCGACGAGTGCTACCTGGAGTTCGGCTGGGACCCCGAACGCGAGCCGGTGTCGATCCTGCACCCGGACGTGTGCGAGGGCTCGCACACGGGCCTGCTCGCCGTCAACTCGCTGTCCAAGCGCTCCAACCTGGCCGGATACCGCGCCGGGATCGTCACCGGCGACCTGGAGATCATCAAGCGGCTGCTGGAGGTCCGCAAGCACGCCGGGATGATCGTCCCGGCCCCGGTGCAGGCGGCGATGACGGTCGCGTTCGACGACGACGCCCACGTCGCCGAGCAGCGCGAACGGTACGCGCGGCGGCGGTCGGCGCTGCTGGCGGCGTTCGAGCGGCACGGGTTCCGCATCGAGCACTCCGAGGCCGGGCTGTACCTGTGGGCCACCCGCGACGAGCCGTGCTGGGACACCGTCGGGCACCTCGCCGACCTCGGCATCACGGTCGGCCCCGGCGACTTCTACGGCCCGGCGGGCGCGCGGCACGTGCGGATCGCGCTCACCGCGACCGACGAGCGCGTCGCGGCCGCCGTCGCCCGCCTCTGACCCTTTTCTTGGGAAAGCCCCGCCGGAGGGAACCGGCGGGGCTTTCGTCTCCTCTGATACGGAGATGGATCAGTGATGTTGCTTGTGTAGTATCCGCTGGTCCACGCCCCCTTGGAACGTCGGCCGCACAGCGGAGGGCCCCTCATGACCGAGACCGTCATCGCGCTTCTGCTGGCGCTGATCCTGGCCGCGCTGGCCGTGATCATTGTGATCATGCTGCGCCGCAGGTCAGCGTCGCAACCAGCTCCTCCGGGACCGGCCGCGGCGCCGCGCGACCCGTTCGCGGCCGAGGACCTGCCCGGCGGCGACCCGCGCGCCGTCAAGGCGGGCGACATGATCGAGTACCTGGGCGAGCGGTACTTCGTGCGCGGCTCGCTGCGGATGCGCGAGGGCGGGTTCACCTGGGCCGAGCACCTGCTGGACCGGGACGGGGCCGAGGGCGGCAAGGTCTGGATCTCCGTGGAGGAGGACCCCGACCTGGAGGTCGTGTGGTGGACCGAACGCGAGATCGGCGACCTGAAGCCCGACGCGAAGCTCCTTGAGGTGGACGGGGTCTCCTACCGCCGGGACGAGCACGGGACCGCCACCTACCAGAGCGAGGGCACCACGGGCGTCGGCGTCCAGGGACAGGTCGAGTACGTCGACTACGAGGGGCCCGGCGGCCGGTACCTGTCGTTCGAGCGGTACGGCGGCGGGACCTGGGAGCTCGGCGTCGGCGAGGCCGTCCCCGCCGGGACGATGACGATCTACCCCGGAAGCTGACGTTGCCCGCCGCCCTCGACATCCCCTACGCCGACACCCGCGCCGACGCGCTGTCGTTCGCGCTCGGGCTCGCGCCGCTGGAGGCGCTGGCCGTGCGGACGGTGGAACGCTCCGGCCACGCGGTGGAGCTGCGCCTGCTCGGCGCCTCCCACCAGGTGATCGTCGGCGCGTTCAGCGAGACCGTCGCGTGCCTGCCCGGGCACGACCGGCTGCCCGGCCGGTTCCGGGGCCGGATCCGGGACTGGTCCTACGAGTTCCGCGACGAGACCCGCGTCCACGACGCGGCCGGCTTCCGCCGCGCCGTGGAGGGTCTGCTCGCCGATCTGGACACGCGGGACGACGCGCTGGTCGGGGTGTTCCCCGGCTCCCCGCACGCCGTCACCGCGCTCGCGGTGGACCCCGCGGACCCCGCGGCGCCGACCGGGTACGGCTGGCGCACCTGGCACACCTACCCCCAGACCCAGGAGGTCGTCATGACGCGGAGCCTGCTGAGGGACCTGCGATGAAACGAGCGCTCATCGGCGGCGGGCTGCTGGCCGGGCTCGGCGCGCTGATCCTGCTGATCGCCCTGTTCGCCGGCGGATCCTCGCCCAAGGGCTGGATCTCCCGCACCTTCCCCAAGACCGGGCCCGACACCTACCGGTCGGCGGACGGCCCGCTGCGCACCGCCGAGCGGATCGCCGCCAAGCACAAGCCGGACGACCGCGTGACGGACCCGACCGGCGTCTACCTGCGGTACCGCAGCGCCATCGTGGGCGTGCGGCCCGCCGGGGCCGGGTCGCGGATCACCGTGGACACTCCGGCGCGCGGCTACGCGCGCTACCACTCGTCGCTCGGCGGGCGCTGGGGCGGCCCGGGCGGGCGCGCCTCGACGTTCCGCGGCGGCGGACCAGGGGAGGGCAAGTGAGCTCCGGCGACGACAAGTCGAACAAGGTGGGCTGCTGGATCACCGTGGTGGTCCTGCTGCTCACCTTCTCCCCCATCCTGGTGGGCCTGCTCTACAAGGGCATGTTCGACAAGGACAAGGTGAACTACGGCACCGCCCCGGTGTTCGGGCCGCGCGAGTCGGGGCAGCTCGTCGCGCGCCTCGACGCCGCCGCCAAGGCGCAGGGCGTCTGCTACGGGTGGATCATCGACTCGGACCGGTTCGGGGACGTCCAGAAGGTCACGCCGTCGTATCCGGGGACGTTCAGCCCCCAGCCGAACGCCACGCCGTCACCGACGCCGACGCGTTCGGCCCGGCCCACGCCCACTACCCGGCCGACCAACCGGCCCACGACCCGGCCCACCACCCGGCCCACCACCCGGCCCACCACCCGGCCCACCACCCGGCCCACCACCCGGCCCACGCGGACGGCCAGTCCCACGCCGACCCCCAGCGGCCCCTCGCCCACGCTCGCGGCGGAGTTGCGGGGCTCGGGAGTGGAGTACGGGTCGAACCTCGGCGTCGACATCGCCCCCTGGCAACGGCCCGAGGTGTGCCCGAAATGGGCGGTGCTGAAGGCCGAGTACACCTGGAGCTCGATCGAGGAGGAGTGGACGTCGGCGGACCTCGACGTCGAGACCAACTTCGGCGGGGACATCCCGAGTCCCGAGATCCGCATGGACATCTACGGCTCCGACCTGACCGGTGAGAACGGCATCGCGCGGCTGGCCGACGCGATCGGCGGGCTGCCGCTGCTGATGGCGTCCGAGGGCAAGGCCGGACCCGTCCCCGACGCCCCGGCGCAGGCCGTGCCCGCCGGGGACACCCTGCCGGGCCGGGGCGCGGGCTTCTACATCTTCCTGACCATCGCGATCGGACTGATCGTGGGTGGCGTGGCGTGGATCGCCGTCGCCGCCGTCCGGACCCGGAGGGGCAACTGATGATCAACGACATCCTCGCCGAGAGCGGCGCCCTGCTGGCCTACGGGGCCCTCGGCATCGCGCTGATGGCGCTCGGCTACCTGGTCGTGGAGATCACCACGCCCGGGAAGCTGGGCGAGCAGATCTGGACCCAGCGCAACCGGGGCGCGGCCCTGATCCTGGCGGCCAAGCTGCTGGGCGTCGGCGCGATCGTCACCACCGCCATCGTCAGCAGCGAGGACGACATCGCCGCCGGGCTGCTCAGCACCACCGTGTACGGGGTGCTGGGGATCGTGCTGATGGTGGTCGCGTTCTACCTGCTGGACCTGATGACGCCGGGCAAGCTCGGCGCGACCGTGGTGCAGTCCGAGACGCTGCACCCGGCGTGCTGGGTGGTCGCCGCCGCCGACCTGGGCACGGCCGCGATCGTCGCCGCCGCGATCTCCTGACGTCCCGGACCGTTCGGGGGAGGGTTCCGGGATGAGCGAGAACGAGAGCGGGAGCGCGACCGGCGGCGCGCTCAGCCTGCCCGCGCGGGCGGCGCGCAGCGCCGTGCTGGCGGCGGTGTTCACGTGCGCGGCGTGCGGGCTGGTGTACGAGCTGGCGCTGGTCGCGCTCGGGAGCTACCTGGTCGGCAACTCCGTCACGCAGGCGTCGATCGTGCTGTCGGTGATGGTGTTCGCGATGGGCGTGGGGTCGCTGCTGGCCAAACCGTTGCAGGGGCGGCCGGTGGTGGCGTTCGCGGTGATCGAGGGCGCGCTGGCGCTGGTCGGCGGGCTGTCGGTGCTGGTGCTGTACGCGGCGTTCGCGTGGCTGGACCTGTACGTGCCCGCGCTGGTGGTCGTGGCGTTCGCGGTGGGCGCGCTGGTCGGGGCCGAGATCCCGCTGCTGATGACGCTGCTCCAGCGCATCCGGCGGCAGGACGCGGGGTCGGCGGTGGCCGACCTGTTCGCCGCCGACTACGTGGGGGCGCTGGTCGGCGGGCTGGCGTTCCCGTTCGTGCTGCTGCCGCTGTTCGGGCACATCAAGGGCGCGCTGCTGGTCGGGGCCGTGAACGCCGTCGCCGGGATCGCCGTGGTGCTGTGGCTGTTCCGGCGGCAGGTCCGGCGCGCGGCGCGCACCGGGCTGTGGGCCGGGATGGCGGGCGTGCTGGCGGTGCTCGGCGCGACGTACGCGCTGGCCGACGGGTTCGAGGTGTCGGCGCGGCAGGCGCTGTACCGCGACCCGATCGCGCTGGCGACCCGGACGCCCTACCAGGAGATCGTGATCACCAGGCGGGTCGCGCTGTCGGGACGGCCCGACCTGCGGCTGTTCCTGAACGGGGACCTCCAGTTCTCCTCGGTGGACGAGTACCGCTACCACGAGTCGCTGGTGCACCCGGTGCTGGCCGGTCCCCGGGGCCGGGTGCTGGTCCTGGGCGGCGGCGACGGGCTCGCGCTGCGGGAGGTGCTGCGGTACCGGGACGTGCGCGAGGCGACGCTGGTGGAACTGGACCCGGAGATGATCCGGCTGGCCCGCACCCACCGGGAGATCGCCGGGCTGAACCGGCACGCGTTCGACGACCCCCGCGTGCGGGTGGTGACCGCCGACGCGTTCTCCTGGCTGCGGTCGGCGTCCGGCCGCTACGACGCGGTGGTCGTGGACATGCCGGACCCCGACGACGTCGCCACGGCCAAGCTGTACTCGCTGGAGTTCTACGGCATGGTGAAGCGGCTGCTCGCGCCGGGCGGCCGGATGGTGGTGCAGGCCGGGTCGCCGTACTTCGCGCCCAAGTCGTTCCGCAGCATCGAGAAGACGGTGCGGGCGGCGGGGCTGGAGGTCGTCCCGTACCACGTGGACGTGCCCAGCTTCGGCGACTGGGGCTACGTGCTGGCGGCGCAGGGCCGGGCCCCGGCGCTGACGCTGCCCGCCGACGTTCCCGACCTGCGGTTCCTGGACGCCGAGGTGCTGCGGGCCTCGACCGCGTTCGGCCGGGACCTGCGGCACCGCGACGTCGAGATCAACACCCTGGTCCACCCCCGCCTGGTGGACTACGAGAACGAGGAGTGGAAGGACGCCTAGACGGACCCGCCGGGCTCTTCGAGGTTGCGGGTCAGGCGTTCCAGGACGTCGACGGCCGTGCGGTACTCCTCGGGGGAGATCCCGGTCAGCGACAGTTCGCGGAACGCCCTGACGCGTTCGGCGACGGCGGCCATGCGTTCCCGGCCGCCGTCGGTGAGGGCCAGGCGGTCCTGGGCGGGGCGGGTCAGCCAGCCGTCGGCCAGCAGCGTCCCGACGGTCCCGGTGAGGGTGGGCGCGTCGGCGTTGGCGGCCAGGGCCGACCCGACCTCGGCGTCGGTGGCGCCGTGCTCGGCGACGTTGAGGATCTGCCAGCCGACGCGGGTGAGGCCGTGGGCGGCGAGCGCGCCGTTCATGCGGTCGGTGATGGCCCGGTCGGCGCGGTTGAGCCAGTAGCCGATGGGTTTCACGGCGGTCCTCCTTCTCAGTGGTGGGCGCGGGCGTCGCGCGGCATGAGCCGCACGAGGCCGCAGCAGGCGAACGTGAGGGCGGCGACGACGGCCAGGCTGGGCGCGACGCCGCCGGTGTGGAAGTAGACGGTGGTGACGGCGGCGGCCCCGATGCTGTTGGCGAGCTGCTGGACGGCCGACAGCGAACCGCTGGCGCTGCCCGACCCGGCCGGGTCCACGTCGCCGAGCGTGACGTCGTAGACGGTGCCGAAGCAGGTGCCCATGCCGAGGCCCGTGACGAGGACGGGCAGGGAGAGCGGCCAGGAGCCCGGGGCCGCCTCGACGGCGGCGAGCGCGCCGAGGACGCCGGTGAGGGTGAGGAGCAGGCCGACCAGGACGAGCCGCCGGCCGAGGCGCGCGATGAACCGGTGGGCGGCCAGCGACGCGATGATGATGCCCACGGCGACCGGCGTGAGCCCGAGGGCGGTCTGCGCGGGGGTGCGGCGCAGGTCGTTCTGGAGGTACAGCGACAGCACCAGCAGCAGGCCGGAGACCGCGGCGTAGAACACCAGGCCGAGGACCAGGCCGGAGGTGAAGCCCCGGTTGGCCAGCAGCGACGGCTCGATGAGCGGGGCGGCCGCGGTGCGCTGCCGCAGGCCGAACAGGGCGAGGAACACCGCGCCCAGCGCCAGGCAGCCGACCGGGAGCGCGGTCCAGCCGTGCGCGGAGCCGTCGATCAGCCCGTGGAGCAGACCGAGCATGGCGGCGGCCAGCAGGGCGGCGCCGAGGGCGTCGATGCCGACCGTCCGGTCGCCGCCGTCGCGGGGCAGCAGCCGGACCGCCAGCGCGACGGCGAGGCCGCCGAGCACGATGTTGATCAGGAACATGGCGCGCCAGCCGAGGCCGAGCACGTCGGCGTCGATGAGGAACCCGGCCAGCACCGGGCCGCCGACCGCCGACAGGCCGAGGGCGGGCGCGAACACCCCGAACGCCCTGCCGATCTCGTCGCGGGGGAACACCGCGCCGAGGATGCCGAACCCCTGCGGGATCAGCAGCGCGCCGAACGCGCCCTGCGCGAGCCGGAAGACGACGGCGGACGCGGGGTCGAACGCCAGCCCGCACGCCACCGACGCCACGGTGAAACCGGTGATGCCGACCAGGAACAGGCGGCGTCGGCCGTACCGGTCGCCGAGCCGCCCGCCGACCACCAGCAGCACGCCCATGGCCAGGGCGTAGCTCGCGCCGAGCCACTGGACGAGGGCCGCGCCGCCGCCGAGGTCGGCGGCGATGGACGGGGCGGCGATGTTGGTGATGGTCGCGTCGAGCAGGTCGAGGACGGAGGCGAACAGGACGACGGCGAGGATCGCCCAGCGCCGCCGGTCGGCCGGGGGAGAGGTGGCCGAGGGGGAGGAGGCCACGGGAGTGGTCATGAGGATGCCTTGTCGAGGTGGGGAGGGGGGCGGGCCCTGTCGTGCATCGGCCCGCCCGGTCAGCGTCCGGTGAAGGCGGCGGCGTTCTCGGCGGCCCACTGGCGGAAGGTGCGCGCGGGCCTGCCGAGCAGGGTCCCGGTGGTGTCGGCGATGGCGGCGGGGCCCTCCGCGGCCTCCTTCTGCAGGGCGAGCAGGGAGGCGGCCATCGGGGCGGGCATGTACCGGGCCATCTGCTCCTCGGCCTCGGCGTGCGTGATCTCCACGAGGGGGATGTCGCGGCCGGTGGCCTCCGACAGGATCGCGAGCTGCTCGCGGAAGGTGAGGGCCTGCGCGCCGGTCAGGGTGGCCGCGCGGCCCCGCAGGAGGTCGCCGGTGAGCGTCGCGACGGCGATGTCGGCGATGTCGTCGGGGTGGATGGGGGCGAGGGAGGCGTCCGGGTAGGCGAGCTCCACCGGGAGCCCCCGGGAGATCGGGTGGGCCCAGCCGAAGGCGTTGCTGGCGAACGCGTCGGGCCGCAGGAACGTGCCGGTCAGGCCGGAGGCGGCGAGGGCGCGTTCGACCAGCAGGCTGGGCGAGGCGAGCGGGTCGGTCTCGGCGCCGGGGGCGAGGACCGAGGAGGACGACAGCAGGACGACGTGTTCGACGTCCGCGGCCAGCGCGGACTTGACGAACGCGTCGATGCCGGAAGGTTCGGGATACAGGAAGACCTGCCGGACGCCGTCGAGCGCGGCGTCGAAGGTCTCGGGGGCGTCGAGCCGGAGTTCGGCGGTCGCGACGCCGTCGGGGACGGTCAGCTCGGCGGGGGCGGCGCTGGCGGCGCGGACGGGGAGCCCGGCGGCGTGCAGCCGGGCGACGACGCCCCGGCCGACCTTGCCGCGGGATCCGGTGACGAGGATGGTCATGAGATTCCTTTCGTGCTTGACGACATATGCATGTTTGCATGCACATAATTTCATGTCAACACATGCCTGCTGACGTGCAGGACCTACGATGGTCGGTATGAGCGACAGCGGGCCGGCGACGGCCGACGAACTGCTGAACGCCGTGGGCCCGGCGTTCTCCAAGCTCCGGCGGACCTCGCTGCTGGAGGTCGAGAACCCGATCTCGGCCAAGGACCTCAGCCGCACCCTGGTCCTCAACATCGTGCTGGAGCACACGCGCGACGCCGAGGCCGAGGTCACCGTCGGGATGGTGGCCGAGGTGCTGGGCGTGGACCCCTCGGTCGGCAGCCGCATGGTCTCCGACAACATCAAGGCGGGCTACCTGCGGCGCGCCGCCTCCCAGCGGGACGGGCGGCGGACCGTCCTGGAGCTCACGCCCGAGGGGACCGAGCTGATGGAGCGGTTCCGGCGGCACCAGCGCGAGGCGTTCGAGTACATCACCGCCGACTGGCCGGAGCGGGACCGCCTGGAGTTCGCGCGGCTGATGCTCAGGTACGTGGACTCGCTGGCCTCACTGCGGGAACGCGGCCTGGCCAGGGACGGCTGAGCCGTTTACCGCCCCGGCGCGCGCGGCACGGAGTCACGAAGGGTCCTGTCCACCGCCCGCTGGAAGCTGGTCACCAGCGACTGGATCATCAGCGGCTTGAGCTTCGTCGCCAGCTCCAGCAGGCGGTCGCGTTCCTCGGGGGGACGGCCGCGTTCGCGGTAGGGGCGGACGACGGTGTCCTGGAAGACGCGTTGCAGCTCGGCGGCCAGGGCCGTGGTGTGGCGGTCCACCGCCTCGTGCGCGGCGACGAGCGTCTCCAGCGGCATCGCCAGCCCGGCCAGCTCCGCGCCCACGCCCAGCAGCGCCGGGCTGATAACGCGGACGGCGTCGCCGTCGCGTTCGACGACGCCCAGGGCCTCCAGCCGCCTGAGGGCCTCCTCGTCCAGATGGCGGCCTGCGCGGCGGTCCAGCTCGTGGCGGTCCAGGTCCTCGGGCTCCTCCGGGGCCCAGGGGGACAGCAGAGCCCGTTGCAGGGCCAGGTCCTCGGGCGGGGCGTCCGGCGGGATGCGTTCCAGGTGCTTCTCGATCGCCGCGAGCGTCAGCCCCAGCGACTGCAGCTCGCGCACCAGCTCCAGGCGGGCCAGGTGCTCGGGCCCGTACAGCCCGGTCCGGCCCCGCAGCCGCGGTGGCGGCAGCAGGCCCCTGCCGGCGTAGAACCGCACCGTGCGCACGGTCATCCCGGCACGGGCGGCCAGCTCGTCCACCGTCATGTCCGCCATGGGGCTCCCTGCGCCGATCTATGTGACAGTGCCAGTGTTACATTGAAGCTGTATCAGGAACCACTTACCCCTGAGGAGAGCCGCCGCATGGCACGGGAGATCTTCACCGAGGAGCACGAGGCGTTCCGCGACATGGTGCGGTCCTTCATCGCGAAGGAGGTCACGCCCCACCACGAGCAGTGGGAGAAGGACGGCGTCGTCTCCCGCGACGTGTGGCTGGCCGCCGGCCGGCAGGGGCTGCTGGGCATCGAGATGCCCGAGGAGTACGGCGGGGGCGGCGACGACGACTACCGCTACTACACGATCCTCAACGAGGAACTGGCCCGCGCCATGGCCAGCGGCCCCGGCTTCGCGGTGCACAACGACGTCGTCGGCGGCTACCTGCGGCAGCTGCTCACCGACGAGCAGAAGCGGCGCTGGCTGCCCGGCTACTGCTCCGGCGAGCTGATCACCGCCATCGCCATGACCGAGCCCGCCGCCGGCTCCGACCTCCAGGGCATGAAGACCACGGCCGTGAAGGACGGTGACGACTACGTCCTCAACGGCTCCAAGACGTTCATCACCAACGGCATCCTGTCCGACCTGGTGATCGTCGCCGCCAAGACCGACCCCGGAGCCGGGGCGCACGGCGTCAGCCTCCTGATGGTCGAGCGCGACATGCCCGGCTTCACCCGCGGCCGCAACCTCGACAAGGTCGGCATGCACGCCCAGGACACCGCCGAGCTGTTCTTCGACAACGTCCGCGTCCCCAGGGCGAACCTCCTCGGCGAGGAGGGCATGGGCTTCATCTACCTGATGCAGAACCTGGCCCGCGAACGCCTGTGCATCGCGGTGTCGGCGGTGGCTGGTTCCTGGCAGGCGTTCGAGACGACCCTGGAGTACTGCAAGACGCGCACGGCGTTCGGCCGCCCGATCGGCAGGTTCCAGCACAACCGCTTCACGCTGGCGGAGATGAAGACCGAGATCACGGTGGCGCAGGCGTTCCTGGACCAGTGCATCGCCGAGGAGGTCAGGGGCGCCCTGTCCGCCGAGAACGCCTCGATGGCGAAGTGGTGGACCACCGAGATGCTGAAGACCGTGGTGGACCGCTGCGTCCAGCTGCACGGCGGCTACGGCTACATGAACGAGTACCCGATCGCCAAGGCCTACCAGGACGTCCGCATCCAGACCATCTTCGGCGGCACCACCGAGATCATGAAGGAGATCATCGGCCGCGGCCTCGGCGTCTGATCCGTTCCACCGGTCCGGGGCGAAGACCACCGGGACATGAATGTTTGTTTGATCGGTCCGGCGCCAGAACCCGGGCCCCCGCCGGAGGCATCCAACAGATCATGGGTGATGCGGGGTTCGGGCGGGAGCGGCTCTGGGCGGTCCTGTTCCGGGTGGGGCTCGGCGGGGCGTTGCTGGTCATCGCGTGGGGGATCCACGCGGAGGACGCGGCGTTCGCCCGCCGGGCCGTCACCGTGGACGCGACCGTGACGGGGGTCGCCGAGGCGGCCGTTCGGGACGAGGGGGCCTCCGGCGAGGGCGACGGGGTCGCGATGGTGCGGTTCCGGGCCGGGGGCCGGGACGTGTCGGCCAGGGTCCTGCTGGACGACGTCGGCGAGGTCCGGCAGGGGCAGATCCTCGCGGTCGGCTACGACCCGCGCAACCCGGTACGGGTGGTCGCGCCGCCGCCGTCCGGCGGCCCCGAACCGCAGGCGATCGTCTACGTGACCGCCCTGGCGGGGCTGCTGCTGCTCATCCCCTGGCGGCTGCTGGCGCGGGGAGGGAACGCGGTCAGGGGACGACGGTGACCGGCCAGCGGCCCGCGCGGACCAGGCGGACCGCCACCGAGCCGACCAGGCGGTGGCCCGCCTGCTGGGAGGCGCCCACCACGACGGCGTCGGCGCGTTCCTCGTCGGCGACGCGCGACAGCACCGTGTAGGGGTCGCCCTCCCGCGCGTGGAACTCGTACCGCACGTCCCGCGCCTCGGCCGCGATGCGCTCCAGCTGGGCCCGCAGCTCGGCGTCCACCTGCGCCCCGGCTTCCCGCATCACCATCGCGCCGCCCGGCGTGAGCGCGCCCAGCGTCCCGACCGGCGTCACGTGGACCAGGACGAGCCGCGCCCCGCTGCGCCGCGCCAGCCCCCAGGCGTAGGCCCCGGCCCGCAGCGAGGTGTCGGATCCGTCCACCCCGACCACGATCACCCTGGGCCCGACCGGTCCCGCGTCGTCGCTCATACCGCCAGCTTAGAGGGGGTGCCGTCAGGCGAAGCGGGCGTCGACCTCCTCCGGGGTCAGCCCGAAGTCCGCCAGGTCGTAGCGGTGGGCGGGACGGGCGTCGCCGGTGCGGCTCCCGGCGTGGAGCCCCCGCATCGCGGCGCGGGCCCCGTCGGTGAGGGGCAGGCCGAAGTGGGCGTAGATCGCCTCCACGGTGCCGAGGGGGTCGCGGACGAAGTCCTCGTAGCGGACGTCGAAGAACCGGGCCCGGTCGTGGCGGGTCCGTTCGGCGCGGAACGCCGCCAGGCCGCGGCTCCACAGGTCGAGCTGGCCGCGCCCGATGACCGGGCCGGTGAACAGCTCCGACCAGCCCTCGGTGGCGTGCGCGGCCAGGCTGCACATCGACGCCATCGCGGTGCGGGGGTCGCGGTGGGTCTGCACGACCAGCGCGTCCGGGTAGACGGCCAGCAGGGCGTCCAGCGCGAACAGGTGGCTGGGGTTCTTCAGCACCCAGCGGCGGTCCGCGTCGGGAAGGCCGATGAGCTGGAGCAGGCGGCGGTGGCGGCGGTAGGCGGGGGTCCAGTCCTGCCCGGCGAGCCAGGCCGAGTAGGCCGGCACGTGCGCCAGGCACTCGAACGAGACCGACCGCATCGACTGCCGCAGCAGTTGCCAGCACTCCTCGACCATGTCGGCCGACATGTAGTGCACGCCCATGAACTCGGGGTGCTCGACGTGGTGGCGCTCGTAGCCCGCCTGGATCGCCTGGAAGACGGGGTCGTCGGCCCAGGTGTCGCGGGGCGGCCGGGGCTGGGGGACCTCGGCCAGCCACACTTCGAGGCCCTGGTGGGCGGGGTCGGCGGTGAGCAGCCGGTGCAGGGCGGTGGTGCCGGTGCGGGGCAGGCCCGTGACGAAGATCGGACGCTCGACCGGGACGTCCGCGTGTTCGGGGTGGCGCTTCCAGGCGTCCTCGGCGAACAGCCGCGCGGCGAGGGCGCCGCGCAGGAACGCGCGCTGCACCTTGTTGCCGAGCGGAGTGAGCCGGGCGTCCTTGGCGTAGGACTCCAGCAGCACCTCCAGCCCGTCGAGGTGGTCGTCGCCGCCGAAGTCGGTCAGGCCGGTGATCCGGCTGGCCGAGGCGTGCAGGTCCTCGACCGTCCCGACACTGTCACGTCCCGCCGCCATGCGTTCTCCTCAGTGGTGGTATTCGCCGCCGTTGACGTCCAGGCACTGCCCGGTCACCGCGCGGGCGAGCGGGGACAGCAGGAAGACGACGGCGTCGGCGATCTCGTCGGGTTCGGGGAGCCTGCGCAGGTCGATGGTCGCGGCGGTCTCGTCGTAGACCTGCTGGGGCGGGACGCCGCGTTCTTCGGCCAGGTAGTCGAAGTACCACTTGAGGCTGTCGGCCCAGATGTAGCCGGGCGCGACGGTGTTGACCCGGACGCCGCGCGGGCCGAGCTCGGTGGACAGGCTCTGGGCGAGGGCCAGCAGCGCGGCCTTGCTCATCTTGTAGGCCCCGAACGTGCGCCGCGAGTGCCGCAGCACCGCCGAGTTGATCATCACGACGGAGCCCGCGCCGTCGGCGAGGTCGGCGGCGAACAGCCGGGTCAGGCGGAGCGCGGCGAGCACGTTCACCTCGAACGCCGCGCGGATCGCGTCCTGGTCGGCCTCGCACAGGTCGGTGAGGGGCGGGATGGAGAACGCGTTGTTGACCAGGCCGTCCACGCGTCCGTGGACGTTGAGCGCGGTCTCCACCAGACGTTCGCACGACGCCTCGTCGGTGATGTCGGTCGGCACGGCGGTGGCGCGGCGGCCCAGCCCGGTGATCTCCTCGGCGACCTCGGCCAGCCGCGCCTCGGTGCGGGCGGCGAGGACGACGTCGGCCCCGGCCGCGGCGCACCGCAGCGCCAGCCCGCGCCCGAGGCCCGGTCCGACGCCGGAGATGACGACGACGCGGTCCTCCAGCAGCGGCCGCATCAGCCGAGCATCCTTCGCGCGTGGGCGACCTGCCGGGCGGCGATCCGGTCGGCCCACTCCTTGGGGGTCACGCGCTGGCGGTCGTGGAAGGGGAGGCGTTCGGGCAGCTCGTCGAAGGGGACGACCTCGACGCGCGGCCCGTCGGCGTCGGTGAGCCCGCGGGTGAGGCGCTGCCAGCGGATCTGGAGGTAGCCGCGGCGGTGGCCGGTGCGTTCGACCCAGTTGGCGAGGCCGGGGTCGCGCTCGCTGACGACGTACCGGATCATCCCGTCGGGGTCGACGCGCGCCTGTTCGGCGGTGAGGCTGGTCTGGTGGTTGACGTAGTCCAGCGAGACGTACCACATGCTGCCGAGCTGGAAGCCCTGGTAGGGGGCGTCGCTCCGGGGGACGGTCACGACGAGCGCCTGGTCGTCGTCGAGCTCGTAGTGCCCGGCGGACGAGTACTGCGTGGCCAGCCCGCCGGGCGTGATCCGGGGCTCGGTCATGGTGTTGACCGGCAGCTTCAGGTAGTGCCACTCGGGGAAGACGAGGAAGGTCCGCAGCCGCGACACGAGGATCCTCCCCGCCACGTCGAACCGCTTGGCGGCCCGTTCCGGGTCGGCCGGGGGCGGCGGCGAGACCCCGAGCCGGTCGGCCCGGTGGATGCGGATCTCCCCGGGGCGCTCGCCCTCCCAGTCGCTGAACACCTCGCGGACCAGCAGCATCGCCGCGCCCGGCCCCAGCGTGAGGTAGCCGGGCCCGGCGTCGGCGCGCGGCGGCCCGAACCGCAGCTCGAAGCTCCCGTCCGGCGCGACCTCGAACGCCCGGTCGTCGAACGCCGACAGGCTGTCGGGCGAGCTGGTCGGGGTGTAGTCGCCGTTGAGGACCTGGAAGCTGAGGTCGGCCGTGGTGCCCCGCCGCCCGCTGACGACGTACTCGGCGTCGTCGCGCAGGTAGGCGCTGAAGTAGAGCGCGTCGGGGTTGTCCAGCCCCAGCTTGGAGTGCGGCCCGGTGGACCGCACGAAGAACGGGAAGTCCCGCTCGTAGGCCCAGGCCATGTGCAACGACGCCTTGATGCTCCCGGCGAGGTAGTCCAGCCCTTCGGCGAGCCCCTGCGCGTCCCGCGCGTGGGGCGCCTCCCGGACGATCCGCTCGGCCTCGGCGACTGCCTGCGTAAAGGACTGCGTGCTCACGGCACTCCCTCGAACGACCCGATCCGGCCAAGCGTTAGCTTGGTCATCCGCGTCGAGACTAGAACCCGTTCTACCACCGGTCAATGCCCGCGGTTCCGGAGAACGGTCTAGCGGATGATGACGCGGTCGGTGGGGGCGCTGGTGTCCGTGGTCCAGCCGTCGTGGCCCGAGTCGGCGTGCCAGCGCTTCCCGGCGAAGCGCACCTCGGTCAGGCCGTAGGACTGGGCGTGGGTGACCGCCCAGGACGCCACCGCCCAGCCCGTGCGCGCGTTGCTGACGCGGACGCCGTCGGGGGGCGGGGGCGTGGGGCCGGCCGACTTCTTCTCGGCGGCCGTGGGCTGGAGGCGGCCGCCGAACGCGCGGCGCATCTCCCGCAGCGCCTCGGCCTGGCGCGGGGCGGTCTTCTTGTCCGGCGGGTACCAGCAGCGCACGGCCGCCGGCTCGCGGCCGGTGAACGCGCGGGCCAGCGTCTTGCCGTCCGGCTCGTGCCGGGCGTAGGCGCGGCCGTCGGCGCTGCGCTGCACCTCCTGGGCGGCGTCGTGCAGGTCGCGGTCCAGGTAGTCCTTCACCTTGACCAGCCCGTCGAAGAACTTGCTGGTGGACACCACCGGATCGCGCAGCTTCGCGGGGGTGCCCCAGCCCTGCGAGGGGCGCTGCTGGAACATGCCGACCGAGTCGCGGTCGCCGCCCGCCAGGTTGCGCAGGTGCGACTCCTGGATGGCCGTCGCGTAGGCGATCACCGCGGCGCGTTCGGGCAACTGCTTGCGGAACGCCACGCCCGCGATGATGGCGGCGTTGGCGGCCTGGTCCAGTTCCAGCGGCATCTTGCCGATGGCCGTGCGCACCTCGCACCCCGAACCGTGCAGGTAGGGGCGGGCGTGCAGGAACAACGCGTACCCGCCGGCGCCGAGCGCGAGCGCGACGCCGGTGCCGACGGCGGTCCAGCGCCACCGCCGCCGCCCCTTCGGGGTCTCTCCATTCGCCCTTGCTGCCACGGGTCGACCGTACCGGGAGATGGCCACCAGTAAGCTCAAGGACCATGACCCTGTCCATCGCCGCGCCTCCGCGCGGCGGGTCCTGGCACCTGGACGCCGGGTCCGGGTCGCCCGGATCGACGCGTCCGGCGAGGTCGTGGTGGACGAACGCGCCAAGCGCGCCATCCTGCTGAGCTTCAAGGCGTCAGGCGTGCGGCGTTCATTTCGATCAACCGCAGCTCACCTGGCCGGTCCCCTTCGGGCAGTTTGACGAGTTCGTAGGTGCACGTTGGTCCACCTGGCCGTGGGGGCAAGTAGACGGTGCTGCGGGCTCCCAGCTTGCAATCGGTGAGGTATGGGTTCCTGGTCCCGGCCAGCGGTCCGTCGAGATAGACAGCGGTGTAGAGCTTGGGCATGTGAAGGATCTCGTCGAGCCCGTAGCGGTCGCAGAGTTGCTCGTCGGTCAGCGTGGGATCGATGAGCTCGGCGGAGAATTGGCCGGACTCATCGGGATAGGTCAGGCGGTGGAGACCCCCGGCGTTGACCGGTTCGGCGCTGCGCACGCCGCATCGATACGACATGATCCAATTGTCCCCGACCGAGGCTCGTTAGCCGAGGTCAGCCGTGTTCCGAAAGCGGCGTTCTCGTTGTAGGGCCGGCCAGTTCGGAGACAGTGGAACAGGCAACCCGGTAGGCGGTCGAAGGTGTTGCGCAGCGCGCTGGAACGCCGGGCGTGCTGAGGGCGGAGAAGGCCCAGAGGTATCCGGCCGCAGCCAGGCCCTGGTTCTTCACCTTGCGGTGGTGAACCACCAGGCTCTTGCCCGAGGCTCGGGTGATCGGGGCCGAACCGGCGTATGCCTTGAGGGGACGGGCGTCAGCGAAGCGGGCACGAACCTGTCGGCGTCGATGCCGGTGATCGACGTGCACACCGGTGAGGAGATCTCCCGGGGCCGGATCCCGGACCGGTGCGTGGCGGTCGGCGGCACGCGCATGAGGGAGTTCCCCGGCGGTGCTGGCGCTCAAGCGGCTGGAGCCGGGGCGGCGGCATGACAAGGCCGAGCTCAACGCCGTCCTGCGCGAGCGCGGGGTGGACACCTGATCGCGCAGGGACGCGTAACCTTTCCGGGTATGCGGCTTGATCTCTCTGTGGACGTGGCGGAACTGACGGCGGCGATCGTCGACATCGAGTCGGTGAGCGGGAACGAGAAGGCCCTCGCCGACGCCGTCGAGGAGGCGCTGCGGACGCTGCCGCACCTGACCGTGGTGCGCGACGGCGACTCGGTCATCGCCCGGACCGACCTCGGGCGCGCCGAGCGGGTCATCCTCGCCGGGCACCTGGACACCGTCCCCCTGAACGGCAACCTGCCCTCGCGCGTCGAGGGCGACAGGCTCTACGGCTGCGGGACCAGCGACATGAAGAGCGGTGTCGCCGTCCAGCTCAAGCTGGCCCACGACCTGGCCGCGCCCAGCCGGGACGTCACCTACGTCTTCTACGAGTGCGAGGAGATCGAGGCCGCCCGCAACGGCCTCAAGCGGCTGGTCGAGACCCGTCCCGAACTGCTGGCCGGCGACTTCGCCGTGCTGATGGAGCCGACCGGCGGGCTGATCGAGGGCGGCTGCCAGGGAACGGTCCGCGTGGAGGTCACCGCGCGCGGCGAGCGCGCCCACAGCGCCCGCGCCTGGATGGGCGTCAACGCCATCCACGGCGCCGGGGAGATCCTGGACCGGCTGCGCGCCTACACGCCCGCCAGGCCCGTGGTGGACGGGCTGGAGTACCACGAGGGCCTGAACGCCGTGTTCGTCCGCGGCGGCGTCGCCGGGAACGTCATCCCCGACGAGTGCGTAGTGACCGTCAACTACCGTTACGCGCCCGACAAGAGCGAAGAGCAGGCCGTGGCGTACCTGCGGGAGTTCTTCGACGGGTTCGAGATCGAGGTGACCGACGCGTCGTCCGGCGCGCGGCCCGGCCTGGACGCCCCGGCCGCGCGGGCGTTCGTCGCCGCCACCGGGGCCGAGGTGCGCGCCAAGCTCGGCTGGACCGACGTCGCCCGCTTCGACGCGCTCGGCGTGCCCGCCGTCAACTACGGCCCCGGCGAGCCGACGCTGGCGCACACCAGGGACGAGCACGTCGAGATCCCGCTGATCGGCGAGGCGGAGCGGCGGCTCCGCGCCTGGCTGGGCTGAGCGCGTGGCACGGAGATATCGCCGGGTGAACGGCGCTTTCCTTCGTTACGGTGAAGCCATGACATCCGAAGAGTCCCGTACGCATCGTCAGGGGCCCGCGACGCTGCGGGGCCGCGCTCTGCCGTCGACCACCACCGACCAGCGGCTGCTGGACAGCCGGGGTCCGGCCGACTGGGTGCACGCCGACCCGTGGCGGGTGCTGCGCATCCAGGCCGAGTTCGTGGAGGGCTTCGGCCTGCTGGCCGAGCTGCCCAAGGCCGTCAGCGTGTTCGGCAGCGCCCGCACCGACCCGGGCTCGCAGGAGTACCGGCTCGGCGAGGAGATCGGCGCCAAGCTGCACGAGGCCGGATACGCGGTGATCACCGGCGGCGGCCCGGGCATCATGGAGGCCGCCAACAAGGGCTGCGACCAGGCCGGGGGCCTGTCGGTCGGGCTGGGCATCGAGCTGCCGTTCGAGCAGAGCATGAACGAGCACCTCGACATCGGCCTGGAGTTCCGGTACTTCTTCGTCCGCAAGACGATGTTCGTCAAGTACTCCCAGGCGTTCGTCGTGCTCCCCGGCGGCTTCGGCACGCTGGACGAGCTGTTCGAGGCGATCACCCTCGTCCAGACTCGCAAGATCACGCGCTTCCCGATCGTGCTGGTCGGCACGCAGTTCTGGGGCGGGCTGATCGACTGGGTGAAGAACACCATGCTGCCCGGCGGCAAGATCTCGCCGGAGGACCTGGAGCTGTTCCACCTGACCGACGACCCCGACGAGGCGGTCCGCGTGATCGTCGAGGCGCACCAGGAGGCCGAACGCCGCCTCGCCGAGGAGGCCGCCGCCGCCCAGGCCGCCGCCAGGGAAGCCGGCGACGGCTCCTGACCCCTCGAAGCCACCCCCACAGGTCCGCCCGACCCACGCGTCGGCCGGGCCTGTCCCATGTCGGCTGACAACACCCTTGTCGTTCACCCCCGGAACCATTCGCTTCTGGACCGGCCGGGAAGTCCGAGAGGCCGGATGTTAGATTGGCCGACGCCCCGGGCGTCGGCCGGTCGACGTCGGGACCCAGCGGAACGGAGCGCGGCGAATGACATCGGGTTCGGGCCTGGCGATCTGTGTGTTCTGCGCGTCGTCCAGCCGGATCGACCAGCGGTACCTCGATCTGGCCGCCGAGGTCGGCACGGAACTGGCGCGGCGCGGCCACAGCCTCGTCTCCGGCGGCGCGCAGGTGTCCTGCATGGGAGCCGTCGCCCGCGCCGCGCGCGCCGGGGGAGCCCGCACCGTCGGGGTGATCCCCGAGGGGCTGGTCAGCGTCGAGATCTCCGACGAGGCCAACGACGAGCTGGTCGTCACGCCGGACATGCGGTCCCGCAAGGGCGAGATGGACCGGCGCAGCGACGCGTTCCTGGTGCTGCCCGGCGGGATCGGGACGCTGGAGGAGCTGTTCGAGATCTGGACGGCCCGCGTCCTCGGCATGCACGACAAGCCGCTGGTCATCCTGGACCCGACCGGCGTCTACGAGCCGCTGCGCGAGCTGATGAACGGCCTGGCCGACCAGGGCTTCGTCCGCCCCAAGACCTTCGACGCGATCGGCTGGACGGCCGACGTGTCCGAGGCGTTCGACCTCCTGGAACGCTCCCAGCCCCACATCGAGCCGACCGCCGAGGACTACGCCGAAGCCGAGCCCTAAACCGGCGGCGGACGTCATCGGGACCGGGGCGGAGACGACGGGTCCTCGTTCTGGTCGAGTTCGTCCCGCAGTTCCTCGACCCTGCGGCGGGCCTGGTGCAGGACCTCTTCGACGGTGCCCTTGAAGAAGCGGCCGTCGAGGGTCTTGCGGATGGTCTGCTCCACGATGCCGCCGCACACGTCGAGCGGGACCCAGCGGGTCACCGGCTTGTCCATGGCAGCCTCCGTTCGTACGTGATGACGGATGTGTTCTGGCTGATCGTGACCATCAGGTCGTCGAGGGAGACGGACTCCAGCAGGCGACCGCCGTGGCGGTCGGGCACGTAAGCCCACCAGCGGTTCGTGGTCCGCCCCCACCACGCGTGGACGCCGGGGAAGCGTTCCTGAACGTGGACGACGGCCGCCTGGCGCGCCCGTTCGAGGGGCGTGGTGGAAGTGGCGTCCGTCGAGCTGGCGGGCGGGTGCGTGTGGTGGAGCGGCGCGGCCGGGGTGCCCGGGGGGACGCTCACCGGACACGCCGCTCTCACCTCCCCCCACGGGGCCGCGGGCGGGGAAGCGGCCCCCTCCGGTGGGCGGGCGCTGTCGTGTTGCGCCCGCTCCCTCACCGGAGCCTCCTGCGCGCGGCGGCCCGGTGCGCTTCCTTGATCAAGGTCTCGCGCAGCGACGCGGCATCCGAGCAGATGACGGTCGGGTCCACCCCGGCGTCCGGATCGTGAAGGCTCGCCACCCAGTCACCGAGTCGCCCGTCCCAGCGGATCGCCCGCCAAATGCGATGTCCGGTGAATTCGCTTCTAAGAAGATCTAGCTGTTGATCCTCGGAACGGCGGCACGTGTCCATGATCGGCCTTCCACGTCTTCTCGACTTCCGAGTACAAGCATGAACACGGTGCGTTACTTTCGCTACGTTCGCTCGCGAAACGCAACGAGGAGGAGTGCGCGATGAGCGCCCGAGACTCGCTCGATCCGTCCGAATCCCTGTGGGACCTCGTCGCCGTTCAACTGCGAAGACATCGAGAGGAGCGCAATCTTTCAGGAGCGGCGCTGGCGCGAATTCTCGATCTTGATAGATCGAGCGTTTCGCGCCTTGAATCCGGAGGGATGAGGCTTCAGCCGCGACACGCAAAGCTCCTCGACCAGGAGTGGAAGACCGACTGGCTGTTCACCTGCCTGGTCGGTTTCGCGAGGTCAGGTCACAACGCCGAATGGTTCAAGGCGAACCTTGAATCCGAGGCGCGGGCCTCAGAGGTACGGATCTGGGAGCTGGCCTGGATTCCAGGGCTGTTCCAGACCGAGACGTACATGCGAGCCGTGTTCGAGTCGGCTGGATGGGAGAACGTCGACGAGCACATCGCGTACCGCGCGAAACGGCAGGGGTTGCTGGGCCGCAAGCCCCGCCCCGCCATGCGTGTCATCCTCGACCAGGGCACTCTCGATCAGCCGGTGGGCGGGCCAGAGGTCATGCGCGAGCAGTTGAGCGCCATCCTGGAGCAGGCGAAACATCCAAAGACCACCTTCCGGGTCGTTCCCCGGAGCGCGGGCGCGCACATCGGCCGGGACGGCTCGTTCAAGCTCATGACCATGGGGAACAGCGAGGTGGTCTATACCGAGGCGACCGGAGGCGGGAGACTGGTAACGGACCCGGCGGAGGTACGTTTGTTTCGGCAGCGGTTCGACCGCATCAGCGATCAAGCACTGCCCGTCGATGCCTCGATCGAGCTGATCAAGCAAATCATGGAGGCTTTTCATTGACTCCCGTTTGGCGCAAGTCCAGCCGCAGCGGAGGCACATACGGAGGCCAGAGCGACTGCGTGGAAGTTGCGGGCCTCGCAGGAAACATCGGGGTTCGGGACTCCAAGAGTCCCGAGGGGTCTCACCTGGTGTTCGATGCCGCGGCGTGGGGTGCGTTCGCACGCCGTGTGAAGAGCGGCGAACACGGTCTGACCTGACCCCTGCGCGTAGCGCGGGCCCTCGGCCGGAGGCCGGCCGAGGGCCCGTCGCGTTGGCCGCCGGGATCGATTCCAGGAGGGGTTTGTTCCTGCTTGGTGGTGCGTTCATCTGGTGTTCGAGGGTGGGCGGGAGGGTTCGCGTGATCTCACGTCGTGTAAGGAGTCGCCATGTCCGTGTCCCGTCGCGGGGTGATGAAGGGTGGGGCTGCCGGGGCGGTGTCGATCGCGCTGGCCGGGGGCCTCGACACGATCTTCCAGACGTCCGCCGAGGCCGCCGGGGCGTACGGGTACGGGCCGCTGCTGCCCGACCCCCAGGGGGTGCTCGACCTGCCCCGGGGGTTCTCCTACAAGGTCGTCTCGGCGCAGGGGGACGCGCTGCCCGGCGGCGGGCAGGTGCCCGGCAAGCATGACGGGATGGCCACGTTCCCCGGCAGCAGGCCCGGGAACGTCCGGCTGGTCCGCAACCACGAGCAGACCAACAAGGGGATCAAGCCCGTCGCGCCGGAGGGGCTGGTGTACGACCCGGCCGCCTACGGGGGGACCACGACGGTCGAGCTGGATCGTGACAACGAGGTCGTCGCCCAGGCCGTGAGCATCGCCGGGACGTCCACCAACTGCGCGGGCGGGCGTACCCCCTGGGGGACCTGGCTCACCTGCGAGGAGACCGAGGGGTTCGCGGGGCAGACCAAGTCGCACGGGTGGGTGTTCGAGGTCGACCCGGTCGGGCGGCGGACCAGGCCGGTGCCGCTGACGGCGCTGGGCCGGTTCTCGCACGAGGCCGTGGCCGTGGACCCGCACACGCACACGGCGTACCTGACCGAGGACGCCAGCGGGCCGTTCGGGCTGTTCTACCGGTTCCGGCCGCGGGCGCACCGGGGGGACTACCACTGCTATCTGCAGGGCGGTCTGCTGGAGGCCATGCACGTGCGGGGGCTGGAGGACCTGTCGCTGGTGGACGAGCCCGGCGCGCGGTTCCGGTGCCGGTGGGTGAAGGTGCCCGACCCGTCGGCGGCGACCGAGTCGACCCGCAGGCAGTTCGACGCGATCACGCGCAGCCAGAAGCTGGAGGGCGCGTGGTGGGCGCGCGGCAAGGCGTACTTCGTCGCCTCCTACGCGCGCACGGCGTCCGGGGCGGCCCGCGACCACGCCGGGCAGGTCTGGAAGTACGACCCGCGGACCGACACGATCGAGCTGGAGCTGATCTTCAAGGCGGGCGGCCGGTTCGACGGGCCCGACAACATCACCGTGTCGCCCTACGGCGGCGGGGTCATCCTCGCCGAGGACGGGGACGGCGAGCAGTACCTGGTCGGGGCGACGCGGAAGGGCGAGCCGTTCGCGTTCGCGCGCAACGCCTTCAACGACAGCGAGATGACCGGGGTGACGTTCTCCCCGGACGGCCGGACTCTGTACGCCAACCGGCAGGAGCCGGGCGTCACGTTCGCGATCACCGGTCCGTGGGCGCGGCTGCGCGACTGACCCCGGCCTGGGGCCCGGAGGCCCGCCGTCCTCGCAGGAGCGGCGGGTCTCCGCTTTTTCTCGGATATGCGCGGGGCGGGTGCGCTGGTGCGACGGCACGCTCCCGGTCGTGGCACGATCGAGGGAGGGAGGCACCGCGGGCTGGAGGCGCCGCGGTGGGGAGGTCCGATCGATCGGAGCATGATGGTTGTTGTGGCGCTCATCGTCGCCGCGCTGGCCGTGCTGGGCGCCGTCGTCGCCCTGGCGACGGGCCGGGGCGGGGAGCTGGCCGAGACGCATCCCGACAACCCCCCGCTGCCGATCCCGACGGCCCGCCCCATCACCGGGCCCGAGGTCGCGATGCTGAGCCTGCCGCGCGGGCTGTGGGGCTACCACGTGGGGTTCACCGACGAGGCCCTGCACCGGGTGGCCTACGCGCTGGCCGAACGCGACGCGCGGGTGGCGATGCTGGAGCAGCAGGTCGCCGAGTTGCGGCACCGGCTGGGCGAGGCCGGTGAGGGGGACGCCTGGACGGCTCCCGACGATCTTTACGGGCCCTCGTACGAGCCTTTGCGCGAGGACGGGGACGAACCCGGGGAGAACGGCCGCGCGGGGGCCGCCGACGCGCCGACCGTTCCGCAGGACGTCTCCGGGGACGCCCCGGCGGGCGGGGAGCGGGGCGACGGGTTCGAGGAGGAGCTGTTCGAGGACGACGGCCCCGAGCCCCGGCCCGAGCCGATCGCGCTGGTCAAGCGGCCCGAGGAGGAGGGGCGATGAGCACCGTCGCGGTGCATGCGGCCGTCACCGTGCGGGCCGAGCCGGAGCGGGTGTTCGCGGTGCTGACCGACTGGCCGCGGCACGCCGAGTGGATGCCGTTCACGTCGGCGCGCGGCGGGAGCGAGGTCGGCGCGCACCTGGAGGCGTGGACGGGGATCGGGCCCGTCGGGTTCCTCGACACCATGGTCATCACCGACTGGCGGCCGGGACGGCGCGTCGCGGTGCGGCACACCGGGAAGGTCGTGCGCGGCGAGGCGTGGTTCGAGGTCACGCCGGGGGCCGGGACCAACAGCCGGCTCGTGTGGGCCGAGCGGGTCGAGCTGCCGTTCGGGCCGGTGGGACGGGCCGGATGGCTGGTCGCCGGGCCGGTCGTGCGGGCGTTCATGGGCCTGGGGCTGCGGCGGCTGGCACGGCTGGCGGAGCGTTCTGTCGTACCCGTGCGGTAGAACCGTGGGATGACCGCCGCCATCAAGGGTGAGGACGGGCTCTACCGGTGCCCGTGGGGACTGTCGGCCCCCGACTACGTGGCCTACCACGACGAGGAGTGGGGGCGCCCGGTCCGCGACGACCAGGGGTTGTACGAACGACTGTGCCTGGAGGCGTTCCAGTCCGGGCTGTCGTGGCTGACGATCCTGCGCAAGCGGGAGGGGTTCCGGGCGGCGTTCGCCGGGTTCGACCTTGAGAAGGTCGCGGTGTTCGGCGACGGCGACGTTGAGCGGCTGCTGAACGACGCGGCCATCGTCCGCAACCGCGCCAAGATCGAGGCCGCGATCGCCAACGCGCGGGCCGCGCTGGACCTGCCCGGTGGGCTGGCCGAGACGCTGTGGCGGTACGCCGACCCGGACGCGCCGGTGCCGCAGACGCTGGCGGACGTCCCCGCGTCCACGCCCGGTTCGAAGGCGATGGCCAAGGAGCTGAAGCGGCACGGGTTCCGCTTCGTCGGGCCGACGACGGCGTACGCGCTGATGCAGGCGTGCGGCATGGTGGACGACCACCTCGCGGCCTGCCACCGGCGGGGCGCCTACCGCTGAGGGGCATCGCGCCCGGGCGCGCCCGCCGGTCACGGGCGGCGGGGCCGAACGCCGTGACCGAGCTCGCCCGGCGAGTCGGCCTGCGCGCCTGCGGAGCCGGACGCCTACTGCTGACGGGCGTCGCACCTGGGTGCGCCCGCCGGTCACGGACAGCGGCGGGGCCGGACGCCGCGACCAAGCCCGCCCGGCGAGTCGGCCTGCGCGCCTCGGGAGCCGGAGGCCTATCGCTGACGGGCATCGCGCCTGGGTGCGCCCGCTGGTCACGGACGGCGGTGGGGTCGAACGCCGTGACCGAGCTCGCCCGGCGAGTCGGCCTGCGCGCCTTCGGAGCCGGACGCCGCCGGGCGTGTTTCCGGCCTCACGGAACGGTCAGGCGACGACCGCGAGCAGGGTCGTGATGGCCGCGGTGAGCTCCGCGTCGCCGCTCATTGTCGATCGCTGACGGGCCTGGTCCACGGTGATGCCCCTGGTCGCCAGCCGCCAGAAGGTGTCCTGGTCCATCGAGACGCGTGCGTCCGGCTCCCCCTGGGGCGGGGCCATCCGCCACCGTCCGTCCTGCCGGATCACTGCCCACCGTCCGCCCGCCGGGCCGAGTACCTCCAGGTGGGCCGTGCTGCCCTCGGGCCGGTCGTGCGTCCGCAGTGCGTGCGGCAGGCCGCGCGCGAAGATGTCCAGCACCGGGGCCATGAGGTCGGGTTCGGTGGCGCCCGGAACGGAGACGGCGTCGCGCACCTGCTGCTGGTGCACCCAGAACTCGGTGTACTCGCGGCCGATGTCGAGCCAGGCGGGGCTGTCGACGTCGGTGGAGGCCCAGGAGACGTTCAGGTCGGCGGGGGCCTGGAGGTCCCGGGTCGCCCACAGGGCGTCGAGCCGCGGTCCCAGGTGATCCAGCAGTTCGATCATCAGTTGCGGGCTGAGCTGCCGGGACGCCCGGACGAACTCGTCGTTGGTGCGCGCCAGATAGGAGGGAAGCGTCTCGTCGTCGGCGAACACCGCGCCGCCGTACCCGTCGCGGCCGCCCGACAGGCGCCGCATGTAGTCGTTGAGCACGTGGCCGACGACGTCGTGCACGTCCCAGCCGGGGCACACCGTCGGCATGGCCCACTCGGCGGGGCCCAGGGCGGTGAGCAGGTCGAGCATGGCCCGCCGTTCGCGGGGGAACAGGGGGCGGACGTCGACGGCCGGACCGAAGATCATCATGACGTGACCCTACCGACGGCCGTCCCGCCGTCCCCAGGGGTTTTCCACGGGCCGCCTACGCTGCTTCGGCATGGATGTCGAGGTGCGGCGGGCGGTGCCGGACGATGCCGACGCGGTCGCGCGGGTGCATGTGGCGGCGTGGCGGGAGGCGTATCGGGGCGTGCTCCCCGACGCGTACCTGGACGGGCTCGACCGGCGGGAACGCGCGGCGGTGTGGCGGGGCGAGATCTCCGATCCCGCGAGGACGGTGCTGGTCGCGGTCGACGGGGCGCGGGTGGTCGGGTTCGCCTCCTTCGGGCCGCCGCGCGACGCCGATCCCGGTGGCGGGGACCGCGCCGAGCTCTACGCGATCTACCTGGAGCCGGGGCGCTGATGCGGGAGGTGCCGACCGGGCTCGCGCCGGGGACGCGCGGGCTCGTGCTCTGGGTGCTGGAGGGCAACGCGCGGGCGATCCGCTTCTGCGAGCGGCACGGGTTCGTCCCGGACGGGGCGCGGGCGTTCGGCGGTCCAGGTGCGTTACGTGGCCTCGGTGGGCTGAGATTTCGCTGCCGGAAAATACTTGCCATGGTGGAAAGTAGTTGCCATGATTGCGGCATCGGTCGGCGATGCGGAGGATGCCATGGGTGAACGGAACGAACGGGACGCCGTGGCGGCCCTCGACAGGGCGCACGCGCTCGGCGCCGCCACGGACCGGCGCGGCCGGACGTGGCTGGTGCGGTTCCAGCTCGCCTACGGGGTGATGTCGCTGGTGGTGGTGCCGCTGGTCGGCCTGTTCCCGGGGCCGGTGGGGGCCGTGGGCAGCATGGCGTTCTGGGTGCCGTGCCTCACCCTGCTGCTCGTCTACGCGGCGCGCCAGCCCGTCTCCCACCGGGGCATGGCGAAGACCCACCTGTGGATGATGGCGGTCTGGACGGCGCTCTACCTGGGCGTGCTCGCGCTGGGGAGCACGGTGTTCACCGGTGTGGCCGCCTGGTGGGCCGTGGGGGCCGTGGCGGTGGCGTCGCCCGCGTTCGTGGCGGCGTGGACGACGGCGAGGCGGCTCGCGTGACCGAGCACGGCCATCCCCGGCACGGGCTGGACGAGGTCGTCCACGCGCCGGTGCGGTTCTCGATCATGGCGGTGCTCGCGGCGGCGGAGAAGGCCGAGTTCGCCTACGTGCGCGACACCGTCGAGGTCAGCGACTCGGTGCTGTCCAAGCAGGCCGCGACGCTGGAGAAGGCGGGCTACGTGAAGGTCGTCAAGGGGTACGTCGGCAAGCGCCCCCGGACGTGGCTGTCGCTGACGGCGGAGGGGCGCGCGGCGTTCGACCGGCATGTGGCGGCCCTGCGCGCCATCGCCGACGCGGCCCCGGCCGACTGATCGGGAACGGGCGGCGTCCCGGGGTCGTTTCGCGCGGGAGGGAACGATCGCGGAAGGGGCGGGGCGATGACCGGACGGACGGTGCTGATCACCGGATCGACGGACGGGATCGGACGGCGGGCGGCGGTGCGGCTCGGGGCCGCCGGGACGCGGGTGCTGCTGCACGGCCGGGACGCGGCGCGGGCCCGCGCGACGCGGGACGAGATCGTCGCGGCGGGCGGGCCGGAGCCGGAGGTCCTGCTGGCGGACCTGGCGTCGGTCGCCGGGGTGGACGGGCTCGCCGAGCGGGTGCGCGACCGGACCGACCGGCTGGACGTGCTGGTCAACAACGCCGGGGTCGGCTTCGGCGCGCCGGGGGCCGGGCGGCGGGTCGGCCCGGACGGGACCGAGCTGCGGTTCGCGGTCAACTACCTGGCCGGATACCGGCTGACGCGGCTGCTGCTGCCGCTGCTCCTCCGGTCGGCCCCGGCGCGGATCGTGAACGTGGCCTCGGCCGGGCAGGAGGCGCTGGACCTCGACGACCTGCAACTGGAACGGTCCTACAGCGGCGTGTCGGCGTACCGGCGCAGCAAGCTCGCGCAGGTGATGTTCACGTTCGATCTGGCGGAGGAGCTGCGCGGCACGGGGGTCACGGTGAACGCCCTGCACCCGGCGTCGCTGATGGCGACCACGATGGTCCGGGAGAGCGGGCACGCGTCGCTCAGCACCGTGGAGGAGGGTACCGACGCCCTCCTGCGGCTGATCGACGATCCGGGACTGGCGGACGTCACGGGCGCGTACTTCGACCGGACGCGGGCCGAACGCGCCCACCCGCAGGCGTACGACCCGGCGGTGCGGCGGCGGCTGCGGGAGGTCAGCGACCGGCTCGCGGGCCGCTGACCGGCCCTTCCACGCGATCAATCAGCCGGGGTGGAGTCCGGGGGTAGACCTGGCCATACCCCGGGAACGGCGGTGGGGTCCAATGATCCGCGCGCCGTGGGCCGGTTCTCTGGTGGCGAGAGGAATCGCTGATCAGAGGCAGGTTGTTCATGGTCGTTCCACGGGTCGGGCCCGCCCCGGCGCTGTCGGTCCCCCCGGACGTCCCCCGGCGGTGGTGGGAGGGGCGGGCGGACGTCCCGCTGTACGCGGCGTTCGCCGCCTTCGCCGCCGGGACCGCCGTGGTCACGCATCTCCCGCCGCACCGCGTGTGGGGCTGGTGCGCCGCCGTCGCCTACGGGCTGGGCGCGGTGGCGGCGGCGTCGGGCCGCCTGCGGCGCGGACCGGTCGCCTGGGGCGTCACGGCGGGGGCCGCGCTCCTGCCGCTGGCGGTGCTGGCGGGGAGCGGGCTGGCGCAGCCCGAGGTCGGGGTCGTGCACCGGGCGGGCGCGCTGCTGCTGGAACGCGGCACCCCCTACCTGGACGCCGGGGAGCTCGCCGCGTGGCGCGGCTACGAGGGCTACAACCCCTACCTGCCCGGCATGGCGCTGTTCGGGGTGCCGTGGGCGCTGGCCGGGATCGACGCTCGGCTGCTCTTCGGGGCCGTGCTCGCGGCGGCGCTGCTGTGGGGCGCGCGGCGCACGCCGCCTTTGCTGCTGGCCTCGCCGCTGGTGGCGCTGCCGCTGGCGGTGGGCGGCGACGACCTGCCGGTGATCGGGCTGGTCTGCCTGGGGCTGGCCCTGGCGGCGCGGGACCGGCCGGGGGCGGCGGGCCTGGCGCTGGGGGTCGCGGCGACGCTCAAGGCGACCGCGCTGCCCGCGCTGGTGGTGTGCCTGGCCCTGGTCGTGGTGCGGCACCGCGCCGGGGCGGGCAGGTTCCTCGGGGGCGCGGGCGGCGTGGTCGCGGTGGGCGTGCTGCCCGTCGTGGCGGTCGACCCGCGGGGCTTCGTCGAGAACGTCGTGCGCTTCCCGCTCGGCCTGGCCGGGGTCGCCTCGCCCGCCGCCAGCCCGCTGCCGGGGCGGCTGCTGGCCGATCTGGGGGCGTACGGGCACGCGGCCGCGCTCGTGGCGCTGGGGGCGGCGGCCGCCGCGATGGCGCTGTCGCTGCTCGTCCGGCCGCCGGGGGACCTGCGGGCCGCCGCCGGGCGGCTCGCCCTCGGGCTGGCGCTGGCCACGGCCCTGATGCCCGCCACCCGCTGGGGCTACCTCGTCTACCCGGCCGTGCTGGTGGTGTGGGCGCGGGCCGCCGGGCGGGACCGGCCGCGGGCCGTCGCGGACGCGGGGCGTCCCCGGGAGGAGGCGGCGGCGTGCGCTGCCTGATCGTCACCAACGACTTCCCGCCCCGGCGCGGCGGCATCGAGACCTTCGTGTACGAGATGGCACGGCGCTTCCCCGCCGGAGAGGTCGTCGTCTACACCTCGCGGGAGGAGGGGGACGCGGCGTTCGACGCGGGGCTGGCGTTCCCCGTGGTGCGCGACCCGGCGCGGACGCTGCTGCCCACCCGGCGCGTCGTGCGGAACGTCCGCCGCCTCCTCGCCCGGTACGGCTGCGACCGGGTGTGGTTCGGGGCCGCCGCGCCGCTCGGGCTGATGGCCGGGCGGATCGGGGTCCCCTCGGTCGCCACCACCCACGGGCACGAGGTGTGGTGGGCGAGCGTCCCCGGCGCGCGGCAGGCGCTGCGGCGGATCGGGGAACGCGCCGACGTCGTCACCTACCTCACCGGCGACACCCGGCGGGGCATGGCCCGCGCCTGGGGCCCCGACGTCCGCCTGGAACGCCTCGTCCCCGGCGTCGACACCGACCTGTTCCGCCCCGGGGACGGCTCCGGCGTGCGCGAACGCCTCGGCCTGGGCGGCCGCCCCGTCATCCTCAGCGTCTCCCGCCTGGTGGCGCGCAAGGGCCAGGACCGGCTGATCCGGGCCATGCCGCTGGTGCGCGCGGCCGTCCCGGACGCGACCCTGCTGATCGTGGGGGACGGGCCGCAGGAGTTCTGGCTGCGGGGCCTGGCCGGGAAGATCGCGCCCGGCGGCGTCGTGTTCGCGGGCGGGCGGCCGCACGCGGAGCTGCCCCCGTTCTACGCGGCCGCCGACGTGTTCGCGATGCCGTGCCGGGACCGGCGGCTGGGGCTGGAGACCGAGGGCCTCGGGATCGTGTTCCTGGAGGCGCAGGCGGCCGGGCTCCCGGTGCTGGCCGGGCGTTCCGGGGGCGCGCCGGAGGCCGTGCGGGACGGGGAGACCGGGTTCGTCGTGGACGACGACGTGCGCCGGATCGCCGACCGCCTGGTCACCCTGCTCACCGACCCCGGCGCGATGGGCGCGAAGGGCCGGGCGTGGGTCCGCGACGAGTGGAGCTGGGACCGTTCCCACGACCGGCTGCGCCACCTGCTCGCCACCTGCCCTACGGTCGGGCCATGAACGGAGCGGCGACGGTCTGGCGGGCCATGGCGGGCAACCCCCTGCGGTTCGTGTTCTCGTCCTGGCCGTGGCGGGCGCTGGCCTACGTCGTCACCGGGCCGGTCGTCGCGGTCGTGTGGCTGGTGCTGGTCGAGGTGCTGCTCGCCGGCGGGGTCGTGCTGACGCCGCTGGTGATCGGGCTGGGGCTGCTGGCGGGCGTCCCGCTGTCGGCGGTCGGGTTCGCGGCGGTCGAGCGCCGCCGCCTGCGCCTGATGGACCGCCGCCCCGCCCCGTCCCCGCACCGCGACCCGCCGCGTCCGGGGCTGCGGCCGTGGATGTCGTGCCGGCTGCGGGAGGCGGCGACCTGGCGGGAGTTCGGGTACGCGCTGCTGGCGGTGGCGCTGGCGGCGGTGGACGTGGTGGTGCCGTTCGTGCTGGTCGTCGGCTCGACCGTCGCGGGCTCGTCCCCGTGGCTGATCGCCAAGGGCGACCAGATCCAGTTCGGGCCCGAGGTCACCGTCGACCAGCAGCGGGAGACGTGGCCGCTGATGCTCGGCGGGCTGCTCGGCCTCGTGCTCACCCTGTACGCGCTGGCGGCGCTGGCCGGGGCCCGCGCCGCGCTCGCCCGGACCCTGCTGGTGCGGCCGGTCGAGGAGGAGCTGGTCGAGGTGCGGGCCTCGCGGGCGCGGATGGCCGACGCGTTCGAGGCCGAGCGGCGGCGCATCGAGCGCGACCTGCACGACGGCGCGCAGCAGCGCCTCACCGGCCTGATCATGACGCTGGGCCTGGCCCGGCTGGACCGCTCCACCGAGCTGATCGACAAGGCGCGGGAGGAGGCCCGCGCCGCGCTGGAGGAGCTGCGCGACCTGGTGCGCGGCATCCACCCGTCGATCCTCACCGACCGGGGCCTGGCGGCGGCGGTGGAGGCGCTCGCCGAACGGTCGCCGGTCCCCGTCGAGGTCGACGTCGCCCTGCCGGAACGGCCCCCGGAGAGTATCGAGTCGGCCGCCTACTTCGTCGTCGCCGAGGCCCTCGCCAACGTCGCCAAGCACAGCCGGGCGCGGCACGCCAGGGTCGTCATCCGCCCCGGCCTGTCCATCGAGGTCCACGACGACGGCCGGGGCGGCGCGCGCGTGGCCGACGGCACCGGCCTGCAGGGGCTCGCCGACCGCGTCGCCGTCCACGACGGGACCGTGCGGCTGTCCAGCCCGCCCGGCGGGCCTACCATCCTTCGGGTGGAGATCCCATGCGAGTCGTGATCGCCGAGGACTCGGCGCTGCTGCGCGAGGGCCTGCGGCAGATCCTGGAGCGGTTCGGCCACGAGGTCGTCGCCGTCGAGGACGCCGAGGCCCTGGTCGCGGCCGTCCGCGACCACGCCGCCCGCGACCACGGGCCCGACGCCGTGGTCACCGACGTGCGGATGCCGCCCGGCTTCCGCGACGAGGGGCTGCGCGCGGCGCTCGCGCTGCGGGAGGAGCGCCCCGGCCTGCCCGTCCTGGTGCTGTCGCAGTACGTCGAGCACTCCTACGCCGCCGACCTGCTGGAGACCGGCGGCGGCGTCGGCTACCTGCTCAAGGACCGGGTCGGGGAGGTCGCCGAGTTCGTGGACGCCCTGGAGCGGGTCGCCGGGGGCGGCACGGTCATCGACCCGGAGGTGGTGCGGGGGCTGCTGGCGCGGCGGCGGGACCGTTCGCCGTTGCAGCGCCTCACCGCCCGCGAACGCGAGGTGCTGGCGCTGATGGCCGAGGGCCGCTCCAACGGGGCCATCGCCCGCGCCCTGGTGGTCAGCGAGGCCGCGGTCGTCAAGCACGTCGGGTCGATCTTCACCAAGCTCGACCTGCACCAGACGCCCGACGACCACCGCCGCGTGCTGGCCGTCCTGACCCACCTGCGGGAGGCGCGGTGAGCGGTGCCGGGGTGGTCCGGCCGCAACCGCGTGCCGCGCCGTGACCGAACACCGGTAGGGCCCAGGGGCTGTTCCAAAGCGGCCCCGGCCGAGCGCGCGAGCGCCGTGGGCCAGGGCTTTGGGAATACGGCCTAACCTGTGAGGCCGGACCGGCGGCGGAGGCGGGAGCGGTGAGCGAGGCGGAGATCGGCGGGCCGGGCCTGAGCGTGGGCGCGGCCGCGCGGCGCATCGGCGTCGCCGCCTCGACCCTGCGCACCTGGGAGCGCCGCTACGGCATCGCCCCGAGCCGCCACAGCGCGGGCGGCCACCGCCGCTACGACGAGCGGGACCTGGCCCGGCTGGTGCTGATGAACCGCCTCATCCAGGAGGGCGTGCCGCCCGAGGAGGCCGCCCGGGCGGCGCTGGCCGCCGGGTCCGGCGGGCTGCCCGCCCGCGCCGAGCCGTCCGGGCCCGTCCGGGGGAGCCGCGGC
>NZ_BCQR01000135.1 GCF_001552175.1 Actinomadura kijaniata NBRC 14229 | reverse complement strand
GGCGTCGGCGGGCGTGTCCCGGTCGGCGACCGGGACCACGTCCTTCAGGAAGTCGCGGCGGTCCAGGAACGCCGTCAGGCTCTCGCGGTGCTCCTCGCAGGCCAGCCAGATCTTCCGCCGGTCCGGGGTGTGGATCTTGGGGTTGTTCCAGCGCAGCGCCCACGCGGCGGCGGCGCGGCAGCCCTTGGCGGAGCAGATCGGTTCCTCGGGGGCGTTGCCCGGCGGCGTTTCGGTCACCCGCTCACTGTGGCACAGCCGCCCGGCCCGCCGGTACGCGGCCCGGCGTGATCGTCCTGGTCGGCGGGTGGCGCACCGCACGTTTTGGCGGCCCACCCGCCGGACAGGTCTCACCCCATGGACACGCCTGTCAACGTCCGGCCGTGGCGCGCGTTGTCGGTCTGCCTGGTCGCGTCGTTCATGACCCTGCTGGACGTCAGCATCGTCAACGTCGCGCTGCCCTCGATCCGCTCGGGGCTGGACGCCTCCGAGGCGGGCCTGCAGTGGGTGCTGTCGGGGTACGCGCTGGCGTTCGGGCTGGTGCTGGTCCCGGCCGGGCGGCTCGGCGACGCCCGCAGCCGCCGCGCGGTGTTCATGAGCGGGCTGGCACTGTTCACCGCCGCCTCGGCGATGGCGGGCCTCGCGCCGACCATCGGCTGGCTGGTGGCGGCGCGGCTGGTGCAGGGCGTGGCCGGGGGCCTGCTGAACCCGCAGGTCGCCGGGCTCATCCAGCAGCTGTTCGAGGGGCCGTCGCGGGGGCGGGCGTTCGGGGCGCTCGGCGGCGTCATCGGCGTGGCGACCGCCGTCGGGCCGATGCTGGGCGGCGCGCTGATCGCGCTGGCCGGGCCGGAGCACGGCTGGCGGTGGGTGTTCCTGGTCAACCTGCCGGTCGGCCTGGTGGGGCTGGTGCTGGCCCGGCGGCTGCTGCCGCCCCCGGTGCGCGGGCCGCGGCAGGGCCAGGACCCGGTCGGGGTGGTGCTGCTCGGGGCGGGGGTGACGGCGCTGATGCTGCCGCTGGCGCAGGAGCAGCAGTGGCACGGCTGGGCCAAGTGGCTGCTGGTCCCGGCGGGCGTGGCGGTGCTGGCGGCGTTCACGCGCTGGGAACGGCGCTGCGCGGCCCCGCTGGTGAACCTGTCGCTGTTCCGCCTGCGGTCCTACGCGCTGGGCGCCACGATCGCGCTGCTGTACTTCGCCGGGTTCACCGCGGTCTTCTTCATCTTCACCCTGTACCTGCAGAACGGCCTGCACTACAGCGCCCTGGTCGCCGGGCTGGCGATCACGCCGTTCGCGGTCGGGTCCGGCGCCGCCTCGGTGCTGGGCGGGCGGCTGGTGGGACGGCTGGGCCGCCCGCTGGTCGCCGCCGGGCTGGCGCTGGTGGCGTTCGGGCTGGCGGCGGCCTGGCTGGCGGTGGAGCTGCACCCCGGGCGCGGGGTCGCCTGGTGGACGGCGCCGCCGCTGCTGCTGGCCGGGATCGGCAGCGGCCTGGTCATCTCCCCGAACCAGACGATCACGCTGTCGCAGGTCCCCGTCGCCGAGGGCGGCAGCGCCGCCGGGGTGCTGCAGACCGGGCAGCGGCTGGGCACCGCCGTCGGGATCGCCGTGACCGGCGCGGTGTTCTTCGCCACGGTCGCCAACGGCGGCGACTGGGCGGTGGCGTTCCGGCACGGCCTGCTGGTCGTGCTGGCGTTCGTGCTCGCCGCCCTGGTCGCCGCCGGCTACGACCTGCTCAGCGGCCCCTCCGCCGCGCGGCGCGGACGGCGGCCCCGGCCAGCAGCCCGGTCGCGAGCGTGACCCCGCCGAGCGCCAGGTTCTGCCTGCGCAGGCGGGCGGGGATCCGCGCGTACGGCATCGTGCTGAACGACACCAGCTCGTACCGCGACACGTAGCGCCCGGCCAGCCGCCGTTCCAGCGCGTGCTGGACGGCGTGGGTGGCGCGGTAGAGCGGCTGGGACACCCGGTCGCGCATCTCGACGAAGTTGTCCAGGGCCATCTCGGCGATGGCGTCGGTGTTGGCCTTGCGGCGCTCCTGGTACAGCGACAGCGCGCGCGGCCAGTGCCCGTCCGCCTCGGTCAGGCACCGGTCGATCTCGATGCAGTCCTCGAACGCGCAGTTGGCGCCCTGCCCGTAGAACGGCACGATCGCGTGCGCGGCGTCGCCCAGCAGCGCCACCGTCGCGGTCCGGCCCCGCCGCACCCACGGCCAGCACCGCACCGTCACCAGCGAGCCGTTGGGGTTGGCGGCGTAGTCGTCGGTCAGCCCCGGCATCAGGTCGACCACGTCCGGGTAGTGCTCGCGGAAGTGCGCGGTCACCCTGGCGGGGGTGTCCAGCGCCGTCAGGTCGTCCTTCGGCCAGAACAGCGTGCAGGTGAACGACCGGTCCAGGTTCGGCAGCGCGATCATCATGGAGGTGCCGCGCGGCCAGATGTGCAGCGCGTCGGGGTCCAGCGCGAAGTCCCCGTCGCGCGCCGGGACCGTCAGCTCCTTGTAGCCGTGCTCCAGGAAGTCCAGGTCGGCGTCGAACCCGACCGCGCGGCGGACCGCGCTGTAGGCGCCGTCCCCGGCCAGGATGACCGTCGCGGACTCGGTCTCGGCCCCGTCCGGTCCCTCCATCGTCAGCAGCCCGGCGTCGGCGTCCACGCCGGTCACCTTCCGCCCGAACCGCAGCGTCACGCCCGGCGTGGCCTCGGCGGCGTCCAGCAGCTCCTGGTTCAGCTCGGCGCGGCTGATCGAGTTGATGGCCCGGGTGCCGTCGGCGCTGTAGGACTGGAAGTTCACCTCCCCGCGCAGGGGGTGGACCCTCCGGCCGTGCATCGGCAGCGCCCGCTTGAGCGCCTGGTCGCGCAGGCCGACCTGCTCCAGGGCGGCCAGGCCGCGCGCCGACACCGCCAGGTTGATGGAGCGGCCCCGCTCGGCCCCGGCGACCCGGGGGTCGGGGCGCCGCTCGTACACCGTCACCGCCAGGCCGCGCCGTCCCAGCAGCGTCGCCAGCAGCGCCCCCGCCAGGCCCGCGCCGACGATCGCGATCCGTTCCCCACCGGTCTCACGCGCCATGGACCACGGTCTCCTCGATCTGCGACCGGACCTCCCACAGGTCCGGGAAGGCCGGGGCGAACAGGGTGGAGCGCAGGTAGTCGGCCCCGGCCGACCCGCCCGTGCCCAGCTTGGCGCCGATGGTCCGCTCGACCATCTTCACGTGCCGGTACCGCCACTCCTGCACGCCCTCGTCGATGTCGACCAGCGCCTCGCACACCTCGGCGGCCGGGCCGTTCTCGTCGGCGTACACCTCCAGCAGCACCTTCTGCAGGTCCGGGTCGGGCAGCCACGGCTCGGCGACGTTCCGCTCCAGCGCCGCGTGCGGCACCGCGTAGCCCTGGACGGCCAGGTAGCGCAGCAGCGAGTCCAGCAGGGACGGCCGGCGCACCGCCGCCCGCAGCCGCGCGTCGTCGCGCAGGTCCGAGGCGGGGAACACGCGCCGCCCCAGCACCGCCTCCAGCTCGCGGAACTGCGCCGACTGGAAGCCGCTGGAGGTGCCCAGCTCGTCGCGGAACGTGGCGAACTGCCGGGGCGTCATCGTCTCCAGCACGTCCATCTGCCCCACGATGGTCTTGAGGATCTTGGTGATCCGGCGGGCGGTGCGCAGCGCGCCCGCGCTGCCCCCCTCCGCCAGCCGCCGCTGCAACAGCCCGGCCTCGTGCAGGATCTGCTTGAACCACAGCTCGTACACCTGGTGGATGATCACGAAGAGCATCTCGTCGTGCGCGTCGGTGCGCGGCCGCTGGCAGTCCAGCAGCTCGTCCAGGCGCAGATAGCTCCCGTAGGTGATGTTCTCGTCCGCCACCGCGTCCCCTCCTCCCGGTACCTCGTCGTACCGAGCCCGGTGATCCTCTCAGAACCATCCTGACCGGTAGATACCCGGCAGACCCTAGGTCGATGGACCGGTCCTCCGTCAGGGAGCGGAGGGAGATGAGTTATCGAAACGTGATCTGTGGGGCGTCCCGGAACGTCCGCCCCGCCGGGCGGACCGGCCTCCGCTAGCCTGCGACCAGAATCCGATTCGGAGGAGGGCCCGATGGCCGGGATCGTCAGGGAGTTCGTGGGGCTGCCGTCGCCGCTGGTCGGCCGGGCGGGCGCGGGCGGCCACCCCTGCCAGGGCGTCTACCACCGGCCCGCCGGGGCCGCGCCCACGACGGCGTTCATCGCCGCGCACTACAACGTCGACTTCTCCGAGCACTACCTCGCCGAGCACCTGGCGGCGCGCGGCTACGGCTTCCTCGGCTGGAACACCCGCTTCCGGGGCGCCGAGGCGTACTTCCTGCTCGACCACGCCCTCGCCGAGATCGGCGTCGGCGTCCGCTGGCTGCGCGAGCGGGCCGGGGTCGAGCGCGTCGTGCTGCTCGGCAACTCCGGCGGCGGCTCGCTGATGGCCGCCTACCAGTCCCAGGCCGTCGAGCCCAACGTCACCCCGGTCGCCGGGATGCGGCCCGTCGCCGCCATCGAGGACCTGCCCGCCGGGGACCTGTTCGTCGCGCTGGCCGCCCACTCCGGCCGTCCCGAGGTCCTCACCAACTGGATGGACCCCTCGGTCACCGACGAGGCCGACCCGCTGTCGGTGGACCCGGAGCTGGACCCCTTCGACCCGGCGAACGGGCCGCCCTACAGCCCCGGGTTCCAGGCCCGCTACCGCGCCGCCCAGCGCGCCCGCAACGAGCGCGTCACCGACTGGGTCCTGGAGCGGCTCGACGCCCTGCGCGGCGCCCGCGCCCGCGACCGGCTGTTCACCCTCCACCGCACCTGGGCCGACCTGCGGATGATCGACCCGTCGATCGAGCCGTCCGACCGGCGGCCCAACCGGTGCTACCAGGGCGAACCGGCGAAGGCCAACTACGGCGTGTTCGGCATCGGCGCGCTGTGCACGCTGCGGACCTGGCTGTCGATGTGGAGCCTGCGCACCTCGCAGTGCGCCGCCGCCCCGCACCTGGCGCGCGTCGCCGTCCCGTCGCTGGTGATCCACGCGACCGCCGACGAGGGCGTGTTCGACAGCGACGCGCGGGCGGTGTTCGACGCGATCTCCGCGCGGGACAAGCGGCTGGAGCTCGTTCGCGACGGCCACTACCTGCCGGAGTCGCGCCCGCTGGCCGCCGACCTCATCGACGGCTGGATCCGCGAACGCTGACCCGCGCTCACGCCCCCGGTGACCTCGCGCGGCGAGGGCCATGTCGGCGCGCGCCCGGCGGTCCCCGTCGTCGCGGACCGCCGCGCGGAACGACCGCGCCACCAGCGCCAGGGACCGTTCGGCCCACATGTCCGAGATCGGGTTCGCGCCGCGGTACGGCACGCGCCGCTCCGGCGGCCTGCGGGCGAACGCCTCCCGCGGCCCGCCGCCGCGCGCGTGCTCCACGGCGGCGCGCAGGCTGACGTCGGTCGGCTCGACGTGGACGCCGTCGTAGACCTCGGCCGCGATCCCGTAGGACTTCATCGCGTCGGCGATCCGCCGGGGAGCGCCGGTGGCCGCCACCCCCGCGTCGGTGACGACCAGCGCGGTGCGCACGCCGTGCTGCGCCAGGTCGTACCCGATCTCCTCTCCTGTCCGGTCATGAGCGGCGGCACCTCCGCGATCCGGTGACCCCTCCACCGTCGCACCGCGGGCGGGCACGTCAACGGGGCGGGTCCTACCCGGCGGGCCGGAACGCCGCCACGAGCGCGTCGGCGAGCGCCGCGCCGCACGAGCCGTCCGGGTCGCGCTCGGGGTCGTAGATGGTCACGTGCGCGCCGACGGCGCGCGGGCTCGCCGCCAGCACCCCCAGCACGGTCGTGAACTCCGCCAGGTCGATCCCGTCGGGGTTGGGGGAGTCCACGGCGGGCATCACGCGGCGGTCGAGGACGTCCACGTCCACGTGGATCCAGAAGCCCTCGACGGGCGCGGCCTCCAGGTCGGCCCGCGCCGCGTCGGCCGCCGCCCGCGCGCCGTGCTCGCGGACGTACTCGATCGGGTACTTGCGGATCGCCGACCGCTCGAAGACCTCCAGGTCCCAGCCCTCGACGTCCTCCGGCTCCACCTGCCGCCCGATGTGCACCGCGTGCTCCCCGGCCACGTACGGCCCCAACCCGTGCCGGTCGCTGAGCGGCGCCGGACCGCGCCCGGTGACCAGCGCCAGCGCCGAGCCTCCGGCGGTGAGCTCACCCGCGAACCGCTCCGGGTCGCGGCGGGGTGAGTAGTCGTCGTGCCCGTCCAGGTAGGCCAGCCCGAACGCGCCGCGCCGCCGCAGCGCCAGCGCCGGGCCGAGCGCGATGCCGCACTCGCCGCCCAGCAGCAGCGGGAACCGCCCCGCGTCCAGCAGTTCCCCGACCCGGTCGGCCAGGTCGTCGGTGTAGGCGGCGATGCCGAGGCCGTTGCGGTAGCCGGTCACCGGCTCCGGGTCGGGCGAGTAGGGCGGCGGCGTCACCCGCCCGGCGTCCTCGGCGCCGAGCCGTTCCACCAGGCCGCGCCCGCGCAGCGCGTCGGGCGCGAACCGGCAGCCCGGCTCGTGCCCCGGGCGCGGCGGCCGCAGGCCCAGGTTGCAGGGGGCGTCCAGGATCGCGATCCGGCGTTCCACCGGCTCCTCCACTCTCGGTCTCGTCACAGCGCGGCGACGATCGCCTTGGTCAGGTCGAGGGTCATCGGGTCGGCCGGGCCCGGGACGCTCGGGGTGTCGGTGGTGAACCCGAACGCCACCCCCGTCTCGGGGTCGGCGTAGCCGAGCGCGCCCGCCGCCCCCGAGTGCCCGAACGCGGCGGGCCGTCCCGCCGGGGACAGCTCGAACACGATCCCGTACCGCGTCGGGAAGCCGATCACGGCGTCCTCGCCGTCGCTGACCACCGCGCTCACCTCGCGGATCGTCTCCGGCGACAGCAGCCCGCCGAGGGCCGCCGCGTACACCGCCGCCACGCCCCGCGCGCTGCCGAACCCGCCGATCGACGGCACCCCGGCCGCCCGGAAGTCGCGCCGGGCCAGCAGGTCGCCGTCCCCTGCGCCCCGCTCCAGGTTCATCGCGACGGCGAACAGCTCCGGCATGAAGTCGGGGATCTCCTTGCCGCCGCCGAAGAACAGCGGTTTGGGCTGTACCACGCGCGGCTCCTCGCCCTCGGGCAGCCCGATGAAGAAGTCCGCCCCGTACGGCCCGGCGATCTCGCGGTGGTAGTACTCGCCGAGGGACGTCCCGGTGACGCGCCGGACCAGCTCGTCGACGAGCGTGCCGATCGTCAGCGCGTGGTAGCCGTGCCGGGTGCCCGGCTCCCAGACCGGGGCCTGGGCGGCGAGGCGTTCGGCGAGCCGCGTGTGCCCGATCAGCTCCTCGACGGTGAAGCCGCCGTCGACGTTGAGCAGCCCGGCCCGGTGCGCGGCGAGCGTGCGGACGGTGACGTGCTCCTTGCCCGCCCGCGCGAACTCCGGCCAGTAGTCGGCGACCGGCCGGTCGGGGGCGAGCAGCCCGCGTTCGACCAGCAGCGCGACGGTCACGCCCGCCACGCCCTTGGTCACCGAGTAGACGCCCTGGAGGCTGTCGGGCCCGTAGTCGGGGCCCGTCCACAGGTCGACGACGCGTTCCCCGCCGACGTGCGCGGCGACCGCCGCGTTCACGCCGGGCCTGGCCGCCGTCGCCTCGGCGAACACCTCCCGCACGGCCTCGAATCCGCTGCGCACTCCACCCGACACCCGCTCCGCCACACCGGCCTCCCCGCGCTCGGTCCGGCGCTCACGCTACCGGCACGGATCCGCCGCGGAACAGGGCCCAGAACGCGGAGGCGATCTCCGCCGGGGGCTCCGGGCGGTCCCGGGCGACCCAGTGGGCGATCACGCCGACGAGCGCCCCGGCAAGGTACGCGGCGTGCGTCTCCGCCGGGACGGCCGCGTAGCCGTCCGGCCGCCGCCCCTCGGCGAAGCCCGCGGCCAGCTCGGCGGTGAGGCGTGCGCGCGTCCCCGCGGTGAAGCGCGCGCTGCCGTGCGGGCCGAGCATCCGCGCGTACAGCGCCGCGTTGGCCGCGACGTGCTCGAACAGCCCCACCAGCGGCTCGGGCGCGCGGTCCGGCGGCGCGTCCAGCGGGCACAGCGCCGCCGCCCGCGCCAGCTCGGCGACCGCGTCCTCCATCGCGGCGGCGACCAGGGCGTCCACGTCGGGGTAGTGGAGGTAGACCGTCGCCCGGTTCACCTCGGCGCGCCGGGCCACCGCCGCCATCGTGATCGCGCCGGCCTCCCGCTCCGCGACCAGGGCGAGGACCGCCTGCTTCAGCCGGGCCCGGGTGCGCCGCGCGCGCGGATCGTCTGGGTTCACCCCGCCACCATACGACAAGCGTCGCTTAAACGACACATGTTGATTAAGCGACAGGTGTCGTTTAGTGTGGCCGCCATGCGAATCGAGATCTGGGCGGACGTGGTCTGCGCGTGGGCGTACATCGGCAAACGGCGGCTGGAGAAGGCCCTGACGGGCTGGGACGGCGCGCCCGTGGAGGTGGTGTGGCGGCCGTTCCGCATCGACCCGACCGCGCCGCCGCGCGCCACGCCGCTGGAGGAGCTGTACCGGGACCCGATGGTCGACGACGCGCTGCGCGCCTGCGCCCCGCACCTGACGCCCGCGCAGAACCGCGTCCGCGTCTCCGCGGTCGCGGCGGCCGAGGGCCTGGGTCCGCGCTGGGGCGCGGCCTGGCGCGCCGACAGCGGCGACGCGCACCGCCTGATCGCCCTGGCCGGGGAGACCGGGGGAGCGCCGCTCCAGGACGCCGTGGCCGAACGCGTCCTGAAGGCGCACTGGATCGACGCCGCCGATATCGGCGACCCCGCCGTGCTGGCCGCCGTCGCCCGCGACGCGGGCTTCGTCGAGGGCCCGGCCCTGCTCGCCACCGGCGCGGGCCGCGACCTGGTCGCCGAACGCCTGCTCACCGGGAAGGCGCGCGGCGTCCGCACCTCGCCCACCCTGGTCGCCCACGGCCGCGCCCTCGCCGGGGCCCAGCCCCCCGAGGCGATCCGCGGGTTCCTGGCCGACGCCGCCGCGCACCCGTCCCGTCCCGTTCCGGCCGAGGTGGAACGGCTGCGCCTGGCCGAGTCGCTGCTGACCGCCCGCGACCCCCTCGGCGCGCTCACCCTGCTGCGCCCCCTGCTGGACGAGCACGGCGACGACCGGGGCGTGCGCCTGCTGGCCGCCCGCGCCTACTACGCCTCCGCCCAGCTCAACCGCGCCCGCGCCACCCTGGAGCGCCTGGTCGCCGACCACCCCGACGACTCCTACGCCCGCCACCTGCTCGGCCGCACCCTGCACCGCCAGAACGACGCCGGGGCGGCCCGCCACCTGACCCTGGCGGCCGCGATGACCCCCGCCCTCGGGTAGGAGGAACCGCCGGGCGCATGGTCCCAGGGTGCCGCGACGGTCTCGTTGCGGCGGAGGAGGAAAAGCCGTGAACGGTTACTTACCGTGAGGGAATGACGCCTGCTCCGCTCCCGTTCGCCGTCAGCCGTAGGACCGTCCTCCAGGGAACCGCCGCCACCGCGCTCGCGGCCGGGCTCGCCGGGGCCTCCCCTCGCCCCGCCCATGCGGCCCGGCCGCTTCCCGCCTGGTACGACGACGCCAAGTTCGGCGTCTTCGTCCACTGGAACCCCGCCGCCATCCCCGCCTACGCGCCCCTCACCTCGGTGAACGAGCTGGGGTTCGGCGCGGCGAACCAGCCGGAGTGGAAGCAGCGGCAGCTCTGGCGGCTGCTGCCGTACGCCGAGATGTACCAGAACACCCTGGCCGTCCCCGGCAGCGAGACCGCCCGCTTCCACGCCGCCCGCTACGGCAGCCGGCCCTACGACGCGTTCGTGGAGGAGTTCCGCACCAGGAGCATCCGGGACTGGGACCCCGACGCGTGGGCGGAGCTGTTCCAGCGCGCCGGAGCCCGCTACGGCGTCCTCACCACCAAGACCGAGGACGGCTTCCTGCTGTGGCCGAGCGCCCACCGCAACCCCCGCAAGGCCCGCTGGCAGTCCACCCGCGACGTCCCCGGCGAACTGGCCGCCGCGCTCCGCCGGCGCGGCGTGCGCTTCGGGACCTACTACTGCGGCGGCATGGACTGGACGTTCGGCGGCCTGCCCATCACCGACGACGCCTCGTTCATCAACGCGCTGCCGCGCACCCCCGAGTACCTGGCCTACACCGACACCCACTGGCGCGAGCTCGTCGCCCGCTACAAGCCGAGCGTGCTGTGGAACGACTACGGCTTCATCCCCGGCAAGGACGTCCCCGGCCTGCACCGCGACTACTACCGCCAGGTCCCCGACGGCGTCGTCAACGACCGCTTCGACCAGAGCGGCGAGGGCGGCGCCTCCCGGGTCCCCGCCGACTTCGCCACCGTCGAGTACGGCGAGGGCACGCCCCCGGCCAACGGCAAGTGGGAGGCGTGCCGGGGCATCGGCACCTCCTTCGGCTACAACCGCCTGGAGACCGACGCCACCTACCTGACGCCCGCCGCCCTGATCCACCACCTGGCCGAGACGGTCGCCGACGGCGGCAACCTGCTGCTCAACGTCGGCCCCACCGGCACCGGCCGCATCCCGCCCGAACAGGAGGAACGCCTGCTGGCCGTCGGCCGCTGGCTGAAGGCCCACGGGCACGCGGTCTACGGCACCCGCAAATGGCAGCGCTCCCGCGGCGTCACCACCGAGGGGCTGAAGGTCTGCTACACCGCCGCGTCCGACGCCGTCCACGCCATCGTCCTCGGCGTCCCGCACGGCCGGACCGTGGACCTCGACCTCCGCCTCACCCGCGGGGTCACCGCCCACCAGGGCACCGCGCGCGACCGCCTGCGCTGGGAGAACACCCCGCACGGCACCCGCGTCACCCTCCCGGCCCGCCCGCGCGACAAGGAGGCGTTCACCCTGCGCTTCGCCCCGCCCGCCGCCGTGAAACCGGTGACCGGCTGACCCGCGTCACCGCGATGCCGCGCCGAGGGACCGCCCGGCCGTCAGCGCCCAGGCGGCGAACGCCACCAGCATCACCATGTCGCCGACCACGACCCAGCCGTCCACCTCGCCGGTGAGCGCCAGCGTCCAGTTGAGCGCGCCGGGCACGGCGATCCCCGGCGCGCACAGCCACGCGACCACCGCCGAGGCCCTGGACCGCCGCCACAGCAGCGCGCCCGCCGGGACCAGCCACACCCAGGCGACCAGCCACAGGCTTCCCTGGAGCCGGTCGCGGAACTCCTGCTCCAGCAGGCCGGTGTAGAACGACTCGACGACCGTCAGCGCCGCCGCCACGCCGCCCAGCCCGGCGGCGAGGGTGACCGCGGTCAGCGCGGGACGTTCGCGACGGTGCCGCGCCCACAGCGCCAGGACCTGCGGCACCAGGGCCGCGATCGCCATCACGCCCAGGGCGTTGGCCGCGAAGGCGGTCGCCTGGACCGTCGCGTCGTTCCAGTCGCGCCCGACCTTCTGGGCGTCCAGCAGCATGCCCGCGCCGAACAGGGCCGCCGCCGCGTACGACAGCGCCGCGCCCGCCCTGAAGAGGGCGTGGTCCCCGCCGGGCTCCGGGTGCGCCGGGACCTCGCGCCGGGTGGGCTCGGCCGACCGTTCCGCCGCCGCCAGCAGGTCCGCGGCGGCCGGGGCGGTCATCCGCCGCTCCGGGTCCTTCACCAGCAGGCCCGCGATGACCGGCGCGAGCGGACCGGCGTTGCGCGGCGGCGCCGGCTCCTCGGTCAGCAGCGCGCCGTAGACCGCCGCCGGGTCGGTCCGCCGGAACGGGGGCGCGCCCTCCACCGCCGCGTACAGGGTGACGCCGAGCCCCCACAGGTCCGCCGCCGGGCCGTCGGGGCGGCCCCGCAGCCGTTCGGGCGCCATGTAGGCGGGCGAGCCGACCAGCTGCCCGGTCCGGGTCAGCCGCGTGTCGCCCGCCACCACCGCGATCCCGAAGTCGGTGAGCACCACCCGGTCGTCACCGGTCACCAGGATGTTGGCGGGCTTGACGTCGCGGTGCGGCACCCCGGCCCCGTGCGCGGCCCGCAGCGCCGCCAGCACCTGCCGCCCGATCGCCGCCGCCCGCTCCGGCGGCAGCGGGCCGTCCCGCCGGATCACCTCCTCCAGCGACCGCCCGTCCACCAGCTCCATCACGACCCACGGACGCCCGTCGGCCAGGGCCACGTCGTGCACCGTCACCACGCCCGGATGCGAGAACCGCGCCGCCGCCCGCGCCTCCCGGAGCACCCGCCGGTGCGCGGCCCCGGCCTCGTCCGTCCCGATCCCCTGCGGGACCAGCACCTCCTTGACCGCCACCTCCCGGTCGAGGGTCTCGTCGCGGGCCCGCCAGACGACGCCCATCCCGCCCCGGCCGATCGGCTCGGTGAGCCGGTACCGCCCCGCGATGACCCGCCTGTGGTCGGTCATGAGGGCGATGATGCCACCGTCTCCGGGCGATTCCCAGGGAGTTCCCCGCCGCCCCCTAGGGCGACCGGCGGCGGCGGTAGGCGGCGGACTTGGCCTTGTTCCCGCAGGCGGTCATGCCGCACCAGCGGCGCCGCCCCGCGTGGGAGGCGTCCAGGAACAGCCGCGTGCAGTCGGGGTGGGCGCACTGCCGGACGCGTCCGGCCGCCGGTCCGGCCAGCAGGTCGATGGCGTCGCGGGCGAGGGTGGACAGCGCCTGGTCCAGGTCGCCGTGGTGGCGGACCGCGCCGTCGGCCAGGACCGGCGTCAGGGGCGGGTGGGCGGCCGCCCGGTTCAGCAGCGCCACGTCGGCGGGGTCGGGCTCGCGGTGTTCCATCACGGCCCGGGCGGCGTCGTGGACGGCCTCGCGGAGCCGCCGCACCCGCTCCAGGCCGCCCGCGTCCACCTCGACGCCGGCGACCAGGCCGGACTGCTCCAGCCAGGAGCGGACGTCGCCGGGTGCGGTGAGGGTCTCGCGGGGGCGATCGTGGTGGCGCACCTGGAGGGTGGTGGTGAGGTCCAGGCAGAGCCGGCCGCTCAGGAAGGTGAACACGTCACCATATTGACCGGTGACGCCGGAACCTGACAAGGTGGCGTCACCGGTCAATATGGTGACGAAGGGGGCGGTGTGGCGTTCGGAGCCGACGGTCTGGCCCGCTATCTGGCCGCCGCGATCCTGGTCCGGGGGGCCGACAGCGGCGCCGCCGTGGGCCTGGTCCTGCTGGCCCTGCGGCCGGACGGCGGGCACGGCGCGGCCGCCACCGGGGGACTGCTGGCCGCCGCGCTGAGCGCCCCGCACCTGCTGGGGCCCTGGCTGGCCCGCCGCCTCGACGCCGCCGGCGACGACCGGCGCCTGCTGGCCGGGGCCTTCGCGGTCTACGCCACGGCGCTCACCGCCGGGACCCTCGCGCTCGGCCGCGCGCCGCTGCCGGTGGCGCTGCTGGCCGTGGCGGCGGCCGGCT
>NZ_BCQR01000134.1 GCF_001552175.1 Actinomadura kijaniata NBRC 14229 | reverse complement strand
CGGCCTGAGCAGCAGGCTCGCGGCGGGAGGGGACCGCCGCGTCCAGGGCTGGGACGCGCTCACCTACGGCGTCGGCGGCACGGCGGGCCCGGCCGCGGTCGCCGCCGCCTCCGCGTCGTGGGGACCGGTGGCGGCGCTGCTGGGACTCGCCGCCGCGACGGTCCTCGCCGCGGCGCTGACGCTGACCCTGCCGTCCCGGCCCGCCGCGCGGACGCGCCCGGACGCCCCCGCCGGCGTCCGAGCGGGGATGGCGCCGTTGTGGCGGCGGCCCGAGCTGCGGCGCGTCACCGTGATGACCCTGCTGGCGGCCCCGCAGCTCGGCGCGCTGCCGGTCATCGCGGCGGCGGTCGGGGACCGGCTGCGCGGGACGGCGGAGGCGGGTGCGACGCTGACGACGGCGTTCGGCCTGGGCGGCCTGGCCGGGGCGCTGTTGGTGACGGCCGTCCCGCTGCGCGGCGAGCCCGAACGCGCGGCGACCCGCCTGTTCGCGGCGCTGGCGGCGGTGACGGCGCTGTGCGCGCTGGCCCCCAGCTACCCGGTGGCGCTGGCCGGGTTCGCGCTGATCGGCGTCGTCAACTCGCTCTCCTTCACCGCCGTCCTGGCGGCGCGCGCGGCCTACTCCCCGCCCGCCGCGCGTGCGCAGGTGTTCGTCACCAGCGCGGGGCTGAAGATGGCGACGGCCTCGGTGGGCGCGGCCGTCGCGGGCGCGTTCGCCGGGATCGGCGGCGCCGCGCTGCTGCTGCTGGCGGCGACGGTCACCGGAAGCTCGGTGGCGCTGTCGATGGCCGACCGGGCACGGCCGTGAGACCCGGCCCCGGGAAAACGTCGCGGCGGCCGTCGCCCCCGCCTGGAACCGTTCCTGCCGCGCCCCGAGCCGCTGAACCGCCCCGGTCCTCCGGGGCGGGCTACAGGTCGCCCGCGACCTCGCGGACCGCGCGCAGCGCCTCGGTGATCCGGGCCGCCTGCGCCGGGTCCAGGCCCGGCAGGCCGAAGTCGGCGCCGTGCAGCGCCGCGGTCGCCTCCTCGGCCAGCGCGCGGCCCGCGTCGGTGATCGCGGCCAGCACCACCCGGCGGTCGTCGGGGGAGGGGGCGCGGGTGACCAGGCCGCGCTGCTCCAGCCGTCCGATCACGTTGGTCACCGACGCCGGGTGCACCATCAGCCGCACGCCCATCTTGCCCATCGGCAGCGCCCCGGTCCGGGCGAACGCCAGCAGCCGCAGCGCCTCGTAGGCGGCGAAGGTCAGCCCGAACGGCTTCAGCACCGCCTCCACCCGGCTCAGCAGGAGCTGCTGGGCGCGCATGACGGAGGTGACCGCCGCCATCTGGTCGGCGTGCTCGGGCCAGCGCAGGCTCCACTGGCGGCGCGCCTCGGCGATCGGGTCGCGCGTGTCGCTGGACTGGGGGGTGTCGGGGCTGGTCACGGGCCCACCGTACGGCACCCGCGCCCCCTTGACGGAGTCGCGCACGGAAACTATTTTAACTTCCAAATATTGGATGTCCAAGAGTTACTCGGAGGTCTCGGTGACGGGCTCCACGGGATCGCTGCACGTGCCGGTCCACCCGGTCCGGTTCGTGACGGCGGCCGCGCTGTTCGACGGGCACGACGCGGCCATCAACATCATGCGGCGCATCCTGCAGTCCCAGGGCGCGGAGGTGGTCCACCTCGGCCACGACCGCTCGGTCCGCGAGGTGGTCGACGCGGTGCTGGAGGAGGACGCCCAGGGCGTGGCGGTCTCCTCCTACCAGGGCGGCCACGTCGAGTACTTCGAGTACCTGGCCAAGTCCCTGGCCGAGGCCGGGGCCGGGCACGTGAAGGTGTTCGGCGGGGGCGGCGGCGTCATCGTCGCCGAGGAGATCGCCCGGCTCGCCGACGCCGGGGTGCGGATCTTCTCCCCCGAGGACGGGCAGCGCCTCGGCCTGCCCGGCATGATCAACGAGCTGGTCCGCGACTGCGACGTGGACCTGGCCGCCGACCCCGCGCCCGCCGACGCGGTGCTGTCGGGCGACCGCCGCGCCCTGGCCCGCGCCCTCACCTGCCTCCAGGCCGGGAAGCTGCCCGAGGACGACCGGCGCGCCATCCGCGAGGCCGCCGCCCGCCGCCGCGTCCCGGTGCTCGGCATCACCGGCACCGGCGGCTCCGGCAAGTCCTCCCTCACCGACGAGCTGGTCCGCCGCCTGCGCGTCGACCAGCAGGACAAGCTGCGCGTCGCCGTCATCGCGGTGGACCCGACCCGGCGGCGCGGCGGCGGCGCACTGCTCGGCGACCGCATCCGCATGAACTCCCTGGACGGCGACCACGTCTTCTTCCGCTCGCTGGCCACGCGCGGCGCGCGCGAGCTGCCCGAGGGCATCGAGGGCGTCCTGGAGGCCGTCAAGGCCGCCGGATACGACCTGGTCATCCTGGAGACCCCCGGCATCGGCCAGGGCGACGCCGCGATCGTCCCGCTGGTCGACGTGTCGCTGTACGTGATGACGCCCGAGTTCGGCGCGGCCTCCCAGCTCGAGAAGATCGACATGCTGGACTTCGCCGACGTGGTGGCCATCAACAAGTTCGAACGGCGCGGCGCCGCCGACGCCCTGCGCGATGTGGCCCGCCAGCTGGTCCGCAACCGCGAGGCGTTCGGGCAGCGCCCCGAGGACATGCCGGTGTTCGGCACCAGCGCCGCCACCTTCAACGACGACGGCGTCACCGCCCTCTACCAGCACCTGGCCGGGCTGCTCGCCGACCACGGCCTGCACCTGGCGGAGGGCGCGCTGCCGAGGGTGGACACCCGGACCTCCACTGGCGCCGCCCAGATCATCCCGCCGGGCCGCGTCCGCTACCTGTCGGAGATCGCCGAGACGGTCCGCGGCTACCACGCCGAGACCGAACGCCAGGTCGAGGCCGTCCGCCGCGTCCAGCGGCTGGACGAGGTCCGGGCCGAGCTGTCGGAGGGCGCCGCCGCCGAGGTCGGCGAGCTGCTCGACCGGGCCCGCCGCGACGTCAGCCCCGAGAGCGCCGACCTCGTCGGGACCTGGCCCGCCGTCGTGGAGTCCTACTCCGGCGACGAGCAGGTCGTGCGGATCCGCGACCGGGAGATCCGCACGAGGCTGACTCGCGAGTCGCTGTCGGGCAGCCGCATCCCGCGCGTCGCGCTGCCCCGCTACCGCGACCACGGCGAGCTGCTGCGCTTCCTGCGCCGCGAGAACCTGCCCGGAAGGTTCCCCTTCACCGCCGGGGTGTTCCCGTTCAAGCGCGACAACGAGGACCCCGCCCGCATGTTCGCGGGGGAGGGCGACCCGTTCCGCACCAACCGCCGCTTCAAGCTGCTGTCGGAGGGCCAGCCCGCCACCCGGCTGTCCACCGCGTTCGACTCGGTCACCCTCTACGGCCGCGACCCCGACGAACGCCCCGACGTCTACGGCAAGGTCGGCACCTCCGGCGTCTCCATCGCCACCCTCGACGACATGAAGGCGCTCTACGACGGGTTCGACCTGTGCGCGCCCACCACGTCGGTGTCGATGACCATCAACGGGCCCGCCCCCACGATCCTGGCGTTCTTCCTCAACACCGCCATCGACCAGGGCTTCGACCGGTTCCGCGAGGAGCACGGCCGCGAGCCGGACGCGGAGGAGGCCGCCGGGATCCGCGCCGGGGTGCTGTCGACCGTGCGCGGCACCGTGCAGGCCGACATCCTCAAGGAGGACCAGGGGCAGAACACCTGCATCTTCTCCACCGAGTTCTCGCTGCGGATGATGGGCGACATCCAGGAGTGGTTCATCGCCAACCGGGTCCGCAACTTCTACTCGGTGTCCATCTCCGGCTACCACATCGCCGAGGCGGGCGCGAACCCCATCAGCCAGCTCGCGTTCACCCTCGCCAACGGCTTCACCTACGTGGAGTCCTACCTGGCGCGCGGCATGGACGTCGACGACTTCGCGCCCAACCTGTCGTTCTTCTTCTCCAACGGCATGGACCCCGAGTACAGCGTCCTCGGCCGCGTCGCCCGCCGCGTCTGGGCGGTGGCCATGCGCGAGCGCTACGGGGCCAACGAGCGCAGCCAGAAGCTCAAGTACCACGTGCAGACCTCGGGCCGCTCGCTGCACGCCCAGGAGATGAACTTCAACGACATCCGCACCACGCTCCAGGCGCTCATCGCCATCTACGACAACTGCAACAGCCTGCACACCAACGCCTACGACGAGGCCGTCACCACCCCCACCGCCGAGTCGGTCCGCCGCGCCCTGGCGATCCAGCTCATCATCAACCGCGAGTGGGGCCTGGCGATGAACGAGAACCCGCTGCAGGGGTCGTTCGTCATCGACGAGCTCACCGACCTGGTGGAGGAGGCGGTGCTGTCGGAGTTCGACCGGATCAGCGAGCGCGGCGGCGTGCTCGGCGCGATGGAGACCGGCTACCAGCGCGGTCGCATCCAGGACGAGTCGATGCTGTACGAGCAGCGCAAGCACGACGGCTCGCTGCCCATCGTCGGCGTGAACACCTTCCGCAACCCAAGCGGCGACGAGGAGGCCGCGGCGCCGCTGGAGCTGGCCCGCGCCACCGAGGGGGAGAAGCGCTCCCAGCTGGAGCGGGTGCGGCGGTTCCAGCAGGAGCACCGCGACGACGCCGAGACCGCCCTGGCCCGCCTGAAGGAGGTCGCCCGCACCGACGGCAACGTGTTCGAGGTGCTGATGGACGCCGCCCGCGTGTGCAGCCTCCAGCAGATCACCGACGCGTTCTTCGAGGTCGGCGGCCAGTACCGGCGCAACGTGTAGGGCACGTATGACGATCGTCCACGACGACACCGGCGCGCCCGTTCCCGTCCCGGAACGGGTGCGCCGCGTGGTGTCCCTCGTCCCGTCCCTCACCGAGACGGTCGCCGCGACCGCCCGCGGCCTGCTGGTCGGCGCGACCGACTGGTGCACCCACCCCGCCGACCTGGACGTCGCGCGCGTCCGGGGCACCAAGAACCCCGACGTCGAGGCGATCGTCGCGCTGGAGCCCGACGTCGTCCTCGGCAACACCGAGGAGAACCGCGCTCCCGACGTCGCGGCCCTGCGCGCCGCCGGGATCCCCGTCTGGATGACCGAGATCCGCACCGTGGACGGGGCGCTGGCGTCGCTGCGCCGGATGCTGTCCGGGGCCTGCGGCCTCGACGCCCCCGCCTGGCTGGACGAGGCCGCCCGCGTGTGGGCCGGCGTCGAACCCGGCCCGCCCCGCACGGCGGTCGTCCCGATCTGGCGGCGCCCCTGGATGGTCGTCGGCCGCGACACCTTCACCGGCGACGTCCTGGCCCGCCTCGGCGTCCGCAACCTGTACGCCGGCCACCCCGACCGCTACCCGAAGATCCCCCTCGACGAGCTCAACGCCGCCGGGCCCGACCTGGTGGTGCTGCCCGACGAGCCGTACCGGTTCACCGCCGACGACGGCCCCGAGGCGTTCCCCGGGATCCCCGCCGCCCTCGTCAACGGCCGCCTGCTCACCTGGTACGGCCCCTCCCTGGTCGAGGCCCCGGGCGCGCTCCGCGAGCAGCTCGCCGGCTGAGAAACCCGAGTGCGGCGGGACCGGTCGTTCTGGGACGATCCCGGCATGGTCCACAGCCTCGAACCCCTGGTCGTCCGGCACACGCTCCGCGTCCCCGCCCCGCGGGGCCCGGCGGGCGACGGCGGCGTGGCGGCGCGGCGGTTCGACGCCGCGCTGATGTCGGTCGGCTTCAAGCTCTCGGCGGACCTGCTGGAACACCTGTCGGGCCTGGCGGCCGGGACCGTCATCGACACCGCCGCGCACACGCTGCGCACCGTCCGGGGCATGGTCGGCGACCACGTCCAGCACAACGCGTACTTCATCGACTTCCCGGACAACGTGCCCGACACGTTCGAGTTCTGGATGGGGCTGGTCGCGAGGACGTTCGCCGACGACGTTCACCGGACCCGCGCGGAGACCCGGCTGGGCAGCGGGGTGCTGAACCTGCTCACCCTGCCCGGCTACGGGAACTACCGGCACACCTACGCCGAGATGCTCGCCCACCACGACGAGCTGATCGCCGCCGCGGGCGACCGGGTGACGGTCCTGCACCTGGGCGGCGACCTGGACGCGGAGGCCACCGCCCTCTACCTGGCGCTCGCCGGGAGCAGCACGCCGCTCGGCGAGGACGACCTGCGCGACCTGGCGACCCTCGCCGAGCACTGCGCGGACGGCCCGCAGCCCGACACGATCCCGGTCCGCGAGAACCGCGCCGTCGTCAACCGGGTCCGCCTGGACCTCGGCGCGGACCCGCTGCTGGACACCGTCACCGACGTCCTCCGCCTGGCCTGCGCGCTGTCCGGCGGCGACGTGACCCTCCAGGAGCCGACGCGCTTCGCGAACCTGCCGCGCCGCGTCCGCCGCGCCCTGCTGGCGGGCCTGGACGGCGTCGTCGCCGCCGATCCCGCCAAGCTCGCCGACGTCAACGCCCACCGCGAGCCGTGGAAGCGCCTCGGCGAACGCCTCCACCCGCACGAGTACCCGCGCTGGCCGCACGCCGCCGACGTGTTCGCCGTCGCCCGCGGTGACAAGACCGCGCGGACGTTCGACGGCCGCGTCGAGGAGCTGCTCGCCGAGGGCGACGTGACCGGAGCCGTCACGCTGCTGGAGAACGCCCCGGGCAGGCTGTACCGCGCCCTGGACCGCCTGCTGCGCACCGCGTCCACGCGCGACGAACGCGACCTCGTCCTGACCGCCGCCGAGCGGGTCGCCGACCGGGTGTCCGGCCGCGTCGTGCTGTCGGTCCGCGAGCACTTCCACAACAGGGCGGAGGAGACCGGCCGGACCCGCGTGTTCACCAACCGCCTCGGCCGCGCCTGGACGACCCCGGACCCCCGGCCGCCGGTGCCGTCCGCCGCCGTCGAGCGCCTGAACGCGCTGCTGGACGCCGAGACCGCCCGCCGCCTGCCCGAGGTGCTGCCCGGTCCGGTGCTGGTCGACCCGGCGGTCCTCGACGTCGCCCTGCCCCTCAGCGGCAAGGCGGCCGGAACGGGACTCGGCGTGCTGCCGCGCGGTTCGGCCGCGGAGGTGGAGGGCGAGCTGCTGCGGTTCTTCGTCCACTGGAGGCAGACCGGCCTCCGCACCGACTACGACCTGTCGGCGCTGCTGCTCGACGAGGACTACGGCTCGCTGGGCTGGCTGGACTACACCGCGCTCACCTCCGCCGAGGGCGAGCACTCCGGCGACATCACCGACGCGCCCGACGGGGCGTCGGAGTTCATCAACCTGCGCCTGGGGGCCGTGCGGGGGGCGTTCGTCGTCCCGCAGGTCAACATCTTCGCGGGGGAGGGCTTCGAGGAGGTCGCCGAGTCGTTCTTCGGCTACATGCTGCGCGACGCCGAGCAGAAGGGCCGCCCGTTCGAGCCGCGCACCGTGCGCACGAAGTCGGAGCTGCGCGGCCCCGGCCGGGTCGCGCTGCCGCTGGTGTTCATGCGCGGCGACGGCGACGACTGGTACGTCAAGTGGCTGCACCTGTACCTGCGCGGCCTCCCGTGGGGCAACCAGGTGTCGGGGCACCGCCTGACGGTCGGGAGGCTGGTGCGCGCCGTCGTCCGCCGCCGCCACCTGACCGTGCGGTACCTGACGGGCCTGCTGGGGGACCGCGTCACGCTGTGGGACGGCCGGAGCCTGCCCGGCGGCCCGGTCACGTTCGTCGGCCTGGAACGCCCCGACGGCCTGCCCGGCGGCTCGCGCGCGATCACCCCGGAAAACCTGCGCGACCTGGTCCCCGCCTAGGGCCTTTTTCAAAGTGGGCCTCAGCCACGCACGCGAGCGCGTGACCTGACCTGCGGGCCCGATGCCGGAGGCGAGGGTCCGCAGGTCAGATCGCGAAGCGATGCCGCGCTCGCCAAGACCTGGTCAGGCGCGAGTCCCCGGGCGAGCGCCGTGGGCCAGGGCTTTGAAACACGGCCTAGCTGCTACGGTGACCGGGGCGAGGCCATGAGGGGGCTTCCTTCTCACACCTACGTACCTAGCCTCCTCGCTCTCCTCGCCCCCGACGTTCCGTCAGGAGGCGCCGAACAGCGCCCCGGCGTAGTAGGTGACGGCGGCCGCCAGCAGGATGATGAGCAGCTGGCGGACCGCCCCGTAGGGCACCGAGCGCCCGCTGGAGCGCGCCACGACGCCGCCCACCACCAGCCCCGCCAGGCCGGTCGCGGCGACCGACAGCACCTCCCCCGACTCCCCGCCGGTGAACAGCCACGGCAGCAGCGGCGCCAGCGCCCCCAGCGAGAACAGCAGGAACGACGACAGCGCCGCCGTCCACGGCGACCCCAGCTCCCCGGGGTTGATCCCGACGACCCGGCGGGCCGCCACGTCCAGCAGCCGCTCGGAGTCGTGGCGGACCTCCGCGACCGCCGTCCGCGCCGTCGCGTCGCTGTAGCCGGCCTCGCGCAGCTCGTGCTCCAGCCGCCCGGCCACCACGCCCGGATGGTCGCGCACCAGGCCCCGCAGGTCGGCCAGCACGCCCTTGAACAGCTCCACCTGCGCGGTCACCGAGATCCACTCGCCGGCCGCCATCGACACCGCGCCCGCGACCAGCCCGGCCAGGCCCGCCAGCCGCACCGCCGTCTGGTCCGACCCGGCCCCGGCCACGCCCAGGATGATGCAGAGCGTGCTGACCAGGCCGTCGTTGACGCCCAGCACCGCCGCCCGCGCCGCGCCCTGCTGCACCTCGGCCGCGCGCCTGGCCAGCAGCGCCGTCGCCGCCTGTTCCGAACCGGCCGCCATCCCACCCCCCGATGATCTTCTCGGGGGGACCTACCCGCCGGGAGAGCGGGTGAACAGCGCCTCCAGGCACGGCACCATGCGCTCGTCCAGCTCCTCGACCGGGACGTCCATCTCCCGCGCCAGGTGCTCGCGGAACAGCGTGTACCCGTAGATCACCGAGGCGAGGGCGGCGTGCGCGGCGTCCACGTCGCCGGTGGCCAGCGCGCCGCGCTCGGCCTCGGCCGCCAGTCCCGCGCGGCCCGCGCCCCGGTTGGGCAGGATGCGGGGGCGGTCGTCGCCGTCCAGCACCAGCAGCGTGACCAGCCGGATGGCCTCGGGGTGCCGGACGTTCGACAGCAGCAGCCGCGCCAGGCGGTCGCGCATCGGCCCCGCCGAGGCCGCCGCCGCGTCGGCGGCGTTGCGCCGGGCCTGACGCCGCAGCGCCGAGCGCAGCAGCGCCCGCCGCGACCCGAAGTACTGGTACACCAGGCCCCGGTTCACGCCGGCCGCGTCGGCGACCTCGCGCAGGTTCAGCCCGGCGAGGACGCCGCCCTCGCGCAGCAGGCGCAGGGCGGCGTCCCGCAGCGACTCCTCGGTCGCGGCGCGGTCCCGTGCCGGACCGCGCCGCGCGGGCGGGGCGGTCACGCCTTCGGACCGCCCGCCACATAGACGACCTGCCCGGACACGAACGAGGCGTCCTCGCTCACCAGGAACGCGATCGTCCCGGCGATGTCCTCGGGACGGCCCACCCGCCGCACCGGGATCTCCCGGGCGGCGGCGGCCTGCATCTCCTCGAAGTCCACGCCGATCCGCTCGGCCGTCGCCGCCGTCATCTCGGTGACGACGAACCCGGGCGCGACGGCGTTCACCGTCACCCCGAACCGGCCCAGCTCGATCGCCAGGGTCTTGGTGAAGCCCTGCAGGCCCGCCTTGGCGGCCGAGTAGTTGGCCTGGCCGCGGTTGCCCAGCGCCGAGGTGGACGACAGGTTGACGATGCGGCCCCATCCGGCGTCGGTCATGTACCGCTGCACGGCGCGGCTCATCAGGAACGCGCCGCGCAGGTGGACGGCCATGACCGCGTCCCAGTCGTCGTCGCCCATTTTGAACAGCAGGTTGTCGCGGATGATCCCGGCGTTGTTGACCAGCACCACCGGCGGGCCGAGCTCGGCGGCGATCCGCGCCACCGCCGCCTCCACCCGCTCGCGGTCGGCCACGTCCACGCCCACGGCCAGGGCGCGGCCGCCGTCGGCGGCGATGCGCCCGACGGTCGCGGCGCACGCCGCCTCGTCCAGGTCGCACACGGCCACGGCGAAGCCGTCGCGGGCCAGCCGCGCGGCCGTGGCCGCCCCGATCCCGCGCGCGCCGCCCGTGACGACCGCCACCCGCTGCCGCTCGGTCATGCCCTTCCTCCCTGACGTCCGGATCCGATGGTCACCCGGCCTCAGACCCCGAGGTCCTTGGCGATGATGGTCTTGAGGACCTCGCTGGTGCCGCCGTAGATGCGGGTCACGCGGGCGTCGGCGTACAGCCGCGCGATCGGGTACTCCAGGATGTAGCCGTAGCCGCCGTGCAGCTGGAGGCACTTGTCGACCACCCGGGCCTGCACCTCGGTGCAGAACAGCTTCACCTTGGCGGCGTCGGCCGGGGTCAGCTCGCCGGCGTCCAGGGCCTCCACGGCGCGGTCCACCATCGACTGGGCGGCCTCGACCTCGGTGGCGCACTCGGCCAGCACGAACTTGGTGTTCTGGAACGAGGCGACCGGCTTGCCGAAGACGTTGCGCTCCTGCACGTACCGCTTGGCGAACTGGACGGCCGCGGCCGCCGACGCGTAGGAGCTGGCGGCGATGCCGAGGCGCTCCTCGGCCAGGTTGTGGACCAGGTACTCGAACCCGCGGCCCTCCTCGCCGAGCAGGTCCTCCACCGGCACCCGCACATCCTGGAACGCCAGCTCGGCGGTGTCGGAGCTGCGCAGGCCGATCTTCTCCAGCTTGCGGCCGACCGAGTAGCCCTCGCTCCTGGTGTCCACCACCAGGATCGACAGGCCCGCGCGGCGGTTCTCGGCGGTGGGCGGGGAGGTGCGGGCCACCACCAGCACCCGGTCGGCCAGCACGCCGCCGGTGATGAAGGTCTTGGCGCCGTTGAGGACGTAGTGGTCGCCGTCCTTCTTGGCGGTGGTCTGCATGCCCGCCAGGTCCGAGCCGGTGCCCGGCTCGGTCATCGCGATGGCGGTCATCATGTCCCCGGACACGAAGTCGGGCAGCCAGCGCTTCTTCTGGTCCTCGCTGCCGTACTTGAGCAGGTAGGGCAGCACCAGGTTGACGTGCACGCCGTAGCCGCCGAAGCTCACCCCGGCGCGGGCGCACTCCTCGGAGACGATGAGCTGGTACTTGAAGCTGGTCTCGCCCGCGCCGCCGTACTCCTCGGGGACCTGGATGCCGAACACGCCCAGCTCGCCGAGCTTGTTGTAGAAGTCGCGCGGCGGGTGCCCGGCGTTCTCCCAGTCCTCGTAGACCGGGGCGACCTCGGCCTCGATGAAGTCCCGGATCATCTGCCGGAAGGCCTCGTGGTCCTCGTTGAAGATCGTACGGCGCATGCTCAAGCCCTTCGTGTCCGCGCTTTCCGGGGTAACTAGCGGAACGCTAACTACCTTCGAACGAGATTCTAGTTCGTTGTGGCGGTCATGAACAGCCCACCCCCGGGGCACCATCCCGAGCATGATCGGACTCGCTCGGCGGGCGGCCGACTGGACCGCGCTCGCCCCCGTCCTGGCCCTGCTGGCGCTGGCCCTGACCTGGGGCCGTGAGCTGCCGGCCGTGCTGGTCGCCGTCGTGGCGGTGCTGCTGGCCGGGGCCGTGCTGGCGGCGGTGCACCACGCCGAGGTGGTCGCGCACCGGGTGGGGGAGCCGTTCGGGTCGCTGGTGCTGGCGGTGGCGGTCACCGTCATCGAGGTCGCGCTGATCGTCAGCCTGGTCGCCTCGGGCGGCCCCGGCAGCGAGGCGCTGGCCCGCGACACCGTGTTCGCCGCCATCATGATCACCTGTAACGGGATCGTCGGGCTGTGCCTGACGGCCGGGACGCTGCGCCGCCGCGTCGTCGCGTTCAACGCCGAGGGCTCGGGCGGGGCCCTGGCCACCGTCGCCACCCTGGCGACCCTCAGCCTGGTGCTGCCGACGTTCACCACCAGCCGCCGCGGACCGGCGTTCGCGCCCGAGCAGCTGGCGTTCGCGGCGGTGTGCTCGCTGGCCCTGTACGGGCTGTTCGTGCTCACCCAGACCGTGCGGCACCGCGACTACTTCCTGCCGGTCACCGCCGAGGGCGAGATCATCGACGAGGACGGGCACGCCGCCCGGCCCTCCGGCGCCCGCACCCTGGCCAGCCTCGCGCTGCTGCTGGTCGCGCTGGTCGGCGTCGTCGGCCTGGCGAAGGTGGAGTCCCCGGTGATCGAGTCGGCGGTCGCCGGGGCGGGCCTGCCGCACGCGGTGGTCGGCGTCGTGATCGCCCTGCTGGTCCTGCTGCCCGAGACCCTGGCCGCGCTGCGCGCCGCCCGCCGCGACCGCCTCCAGACGAGCCTGAACCTGGCGCTGGGCTCGGCCATGGCGAGCATCGGGCTGACCATCCCCGCCATCGCCGTCGCCTCGATCTGGCTGTCGGGCCCGCTGGTGCTCGGCCTGGACGCCACCCACATGGTGCTGCTGGCCCTCACCGTTGTGGTGTCCACCCTCACCGTCGTGCCGGGCCGCGCCACCCTGCTCCAGGGCGGCGTCCACCTGGCGCTGTTCGTCGCGTTCCTGTTCCTGGCGATCAGCCCGTGACGATCACCCCCGGACGATCACCGGGGGCGCCGGAAGGTTCGGAGCCGGGGGTTTTCGGACAGTGGCCGGATCAGGCCACGACGGGAGGCCCGCCCATGGGGGCGAGGCGGCCGATGCCGGGGAACGACCGTGCCGGCGGGCCCCGGGGGGCCGGGGTCAGGGTGGGGGAGCCCCCAGGTGGAGGCCGGGAAATGAAAAAGCGGCGCCGGGTGGATACGGGGGCAATCCACCCGGCGCCGCACATCGGTGTTCCGACGGGGGCCCGGAACACCGGTACGGGCGCTCCGACGGGGGACCAGAGCGCCGGAACAAATCGTACACCGAAACCCCCCGGTTCAAGTCAAGAGATAGTCACGACCCGATTTCGGGCCGCTGTCCGGAAATGCCCTTCTGGTACCCCTGCCCCGGACCGGAGAACCGCGCCGTCGGCTGCGGCTCGCGCCCCCCGTTCGCGAAGATCACGCTGATGTACGGCAGGAACAGCGCGCCCACCACCAGCAGGCCCACCGCCCACAGCGGCGCCCCGAGCATGGCGGCGGCGACGGCTCCCACGAAGCAGACCGTCCGGATGCTCATCGACAGCAGGTAGCGGCGCTGCCGGTGGCCGATGTCCTGTGACAGGGGGAGCGGAGCGTCGGTGACCGTGTAGATCTCGGCCTGACGACGAGGATTGGCCTTCACCCTTCCACGGTAAGCCCCCAGGTGGGAAACGACGACACCAGGAGGGCCCATGAGCGACCGCACGTACCGGGTGACCGAGATCGTCGGTACCTCGCCGGAGTCGGTGGAGCAGGCCGTGCGCAACGGCATCAGACGCGCCTCGCAGACCCTGCGGCACCTGGACTGGTTCGAGGTGACCGAGGTGCGCGGCCAGATCGTGGACGGCGAGGTCGCCCACTTCCAGGTCGGCCTGCGCGTCGGCTTCCGCCTGGAGGACACCTGAGCGGCCCGGAGAGCGCGCGGCGGCGCTCCCCGAGCCTTCTCCAGACGCCATGGGGCGGCGCCAGGGCGACATGGTGCCAGGACGCCCGAGACCGGCGTGCGCGTGCGGCGTTCGAGCGGTCACCGCCCGGCACCGGATCCTCACGCGTTCAACGCGGTACCCGGCGGTGACGGCTACTCGGCCTTGCCTACTGGCCCTCGCCTACTCGGCCTTGCTCACCGTGGACATGTGGAAGTCGCCCACGCGGATCGCGGGCATCCTCGTCCGGGTGAAGTAGTCCGACCACTCGCGCGGCAGCGTCGGGACCGACGCGCCGACCTCGGACAGGCGGCCCAGCAGGTCCACCGGGCTCTCGTTGAAGCGGAAGTTGTTCACCGCGCCGACGATCTCGCCGTCCTCGACCAGGTAGACGCCGTCGCGGGTGAGGCCGGTCAGCAGCAGGCTCTGCGGGTCCACCTCGCGGATGTACCACAGGCAGGTCAGCAGCAGGCCGCGCTCGGTGCGGGCGACCATGTCCTCCAGGGACGCCCCGCCGTCGGGCCCGGCCATGACCAGGTTGTCGATCGCGGGGGTGAGCGGCAGGCCGGTGCGGTCGGCCGAGTGGCGGGTCTGGGTGAGCGAGGTCAGGGTGCCCTCGCGGATCCAGTCGGTGGCCGCCAGCGGCAGGCCGTTGTCGAACACCGAGGACTCGCGCGTGGAGGCGTGCGCGATCACGAACGGCGCGGCCTGCAGCCCGGCGGCGTGCGGGTCGCTGGACAGCGTGACCGGCAGGTTCGCCAGCTTCTCGCCGATCCGGGTGCCGCCGCCGGGCGCGGAGAACACCGTGCGGCCGTCGGCGGCGTCGCGGGCCCCGGCCGACCAGTACAGGTAGATCATCAGGTCGGCGACGGCGCTGGGCGGCAGGATCGTCTCGTAGCGCCCGGCGGGCAGGTCGATCCGGCGCTCGCCGCGGGCGAGGCGCCGGGCGAGGTCGTCGGTGAGGGCGGTGACGTCCACGTCGGTGAAGTCGCGGGTGGCGACCCCGGACCAGGCCGAGCCGCCCGCGCCCTTGGCGTTCAGCTCCAGCAGGCCGGTGGGCTGGTCGTGGCGCAGCCGCAGGCCCGCCGAGGAGCCGAGGAACGTGGAGGTCACCACGTGGTTGGCGAACCCGTACAGCCTGCGGTCGCCGGACTCGGCGCGGGCGAAGGCCTCGCCGAGCGCGGGCGCCAGGCGCCCGTAGACGTCGATGCCGGTCTCGGCGGGGGCCTCGTCCCAGGAGCCGCCGCCGGGCGACTCGGCGATCAGGGGTGCGGCGTCCTCGGCGGGCTCGTTGCCGTCGGCGACGGCCTCGGCGGCGCGCACCAGGTCCTCGATGTCGTCGGCGCCCACGGCGGCGCGCGACACGACACCGGAGGCGACGCCGCCCGGCTTGCGCCGCAGGGCGATGACGGTGAGGCGGTTGGAACGGGTGACGCCGTTGGTGGTCAGGGTGTTGCCGGCCCAGCGCAGGTTCGCGGTGCTGGTCTCGTCGGCGATCACGATGCAGTCGTCGGCGCGCGACAGCGACAGCGCCCGCTCGACGGCGTCCTGCGGCCTGATGACGGTCACTGGCCGCCCTCCTTCACGGCGTTGAGGATGTTGACTCCGCGGAACAGCGCCGACGGGCAGCCGTGGCTGACCGGGGCGACCTGGCCGGGCTGGCCCTTGCCGCAGTTGAACGCGCCGCCCAGCACGTAGGTCTGCGGGCCGCCGACGGCCTCCATGGAGTTCCAGAAGTCGGTGGTGGTGGCCTGGTAGGCCACGTCGCGCAGCTGCCCGGCCAGGCGCCCGTTCTCGATCCGGTAGAAGCGCTGGCCGGTGAACTGGAAGTTGTAGCGCTGCATGTCGATCGACCAGCTCTTGTCGCCGACCACGTAGATGCCGCGGTCCACGCCGGAGATCAGCTCCTCGGTGGAGGGGCCGTCCGGGGCGGGCCGGAGGGACACGTTGGCCATGCGCTGGATCGGCATGGAGGAGGCGGCGTCGGCGAACGCGCAGCCGTTGGACCGCTCCTGGCCGGTGAGGCGGGCGATGCGCCGGTCGGTCTGGTAGCCGGTGAACAGGCCGTCGGTGACGATGTCGAACCGCTGGGCCTGGACGCCCTCGTCGTCGTAGCCGATGGTGGCCAGGCCGTGCTCGGCGGTGCGGTCGCCGGTGACGTTCATGACCGGCGAGCCGTACCGGAGCTTCCCGAGCTTGTCGGGCGTGGCGAACGAGGTCCCGGCGTAGGCGGCCTCGTAGCCCAGGGCGCGGTCCAGCTCGGTGGCGTGGCCGATCGACTCGTGGATGGTCAGCCACAGGTTCGACGGGTCGACGACCAGGTCGTAGGTGCCGGCCTCCACCGACGGCGCGGCCAGCTTCTCGGCGAGCAGCTCGGGCATGCGGGCCAGCTCGCCGGCCCAGTCCCAGTGGTCGCCGGTCAGCCACTCCCAGCCGTACCCGGCGGGTGGCGCGAGGGTGCGCATGGTGTCGAACGCGCCGTCGGCGATCCCCACGGCGTTGACCACCGGGTGCAGCCGGACCCGCTGCTGGGTGATGGCGTTGCCGTTCAGGTCGGCGAAGAACTTGTTCTCCTTGACCTGGAGCAGCGAGGCGTCGACGTGCTGGACGCGCGGGTCGCCGAGCAGGCCGCGGCTCCACTCGGCCAGCAGCGCGACCTTGTCGGGGGTGGGCACGGCGAACGGGTCGATCTCGTAGGACGAGACCCAGGCGCGTTCGCCGTGGACGGGCTCGGGGGCCAGCTCGATGGGCTCGCGGTTGACGGCGGCGGCGACCCGGGCGACCTCGACGGCCTGCGCGGCGACCCGCGCCGCGCCCTCGGGCGTCAGGTCGATTCCGGCGGCGAAACCCCAGGTGCCGCCGGCGACGACGCGGACCGACAGCCCCACGTCGTCGGCGTCCAGGGCGGTCTCCAGGGCGGCGTCGTGGAGCCGCAGGGTCTGGCTGCGGATGCGCTCGACGCGGAGGTCGGCGTGCTCGGCGCCCAGCTCCCGGGCCCGGCTCAGGGCCGCGTCGGCCAGCGCCCGCAGCGGCAGCGCGGTGAAGGCGGGATCGATGTCATGCACCTTCCGCAACCTACCCCGACATCCGGTTCGGCCGCGCGAACAAAAGGGGGTCGCGGGATCTTGTCGGAACGACACATCACCCCGGCGGTTCCCGGCCGATACGCTCAGGGCCTGTTGTGTGACACAGGGCACCGCAACAGACCGAGAAAGCGAACGAGAGGTTCGAGAATGAGTCGCTCCGTCCTCGTGACCGGCGGTAACCGGGGCATCGGCCTGGCCATCGCCCGCGAGCTCGCCGCCGCCGGAGACAAGGTGGCGGTCACCTACCGCTCCGGGGAGCCGCCCGAGGGCCTGTTCGGCGTGCGGTGCGACGTGACCAGCAGCGAGGACGTCGACGCCGCGTTCGCCAAGGTCGAGGCCGAGCACGGCCCGGTCGAGGTCGTGGTCGCCAACGCCGGGATCACCAAGGACACCCTGCTGGCGATCATGAACGAGGAGACCTTCACCTCGGTCCTGGACACCAACCTCACCGGCGCGTACCGGGTGGCCAAGCGCGGCGTGAAGGGCATGATGCGCAAGCGCAACGGCCGCATCGTCCTGGTGTCGTCGGTGGTGGCGATGCTGGGCTCGCCCGGCCAGTCCAACTACGCCGCCTCCAAGGCCGGGCTGATCGGGTTCGCCCGCTCGCTGGCCCGCGAGCTCGCCTCGCGCAACATCACCGTCAACGTGGTCGCGCCCGGTTTCGTCGACACCGACATGACCGCCGCGCTGACCGAGGACCAGCAGGACGGCATCCGGGCCGCGATCCCGCTGGGCCGCACCGCGCGGCCCGAGGAGATCGCCAAGGCCGTGCGTTTCCTGGCCAGTGAGGACGCCGCCTACATCACCGGGGCCGTGATCCCGGTGGACGGCGGCCTGGGAATGGGGCACTGAGCGCATCATGGGAATCCTCGAGGGCAAGCGGATCCTGGTCACCGGCGTCCTGACCGACGCCTCCATCGGCTTCCACATCGCGCGCGTCGCGCAGCAGGAGGGCGCCGAGGTCGTGCTGACGGCCTACCCGCGGCCGACGCTGACCCAGCGCACCGCCAAGCGGCTGCCGTCCGGGCCGGACAACCCGCCGCCGGTGCTGGAGCTGGACGTGATGAACACCGAGCAGCTCGACGGCCTGGCCGACGCGCTGCGCGGCGTCGGCTTCGACCGGCTGGACGGCGTCGTGCACGCCATCGGCTTCGCGCCGCAGACCGCCCTGGGCGGCAACTTCCTGGAGACCCCCTGGGAGGACGTGGCGACCGCGCTGCACGCCTCGACGTACTCGCTGAAGTCGCTGACGATGGCGTGCCTGCCGCTGATGGGCGACGGCGGCTCGGTCGTCGGCCTGGACTTCGACGCCACCAAGGCGTGGCCGGTGTACGACTGGATGGGCGTGGCCAAGGCCGGCCTGGAGTCGTGCTCGCGCTACCTGGCCAAGTACCTGGGCCCGCGCGGCATCCGCGTGAACCTGGTGGCGGCCGGCCCGCTGGGCACCATGGCCGCCAAGTCGATCCCCGGCTTCGAGACCATGACCGACCTGTGGCCGAAGGCGGCCCCGCTCGGCTGGGACATCAAGGACAGCGAGCCGACCGCGAAGGCGGCGGTGGCGCTGCTGTCGGACTGGTTCCCGGCGACCACCGGCGAGATCGTCCACGTCGACGGCGGCCTGCACGCGATGGGCGCGCCCGAGTAACGTCGCGGCCCCCCGGCGGAACGCGACGGGTCCCGCCCCCCGAGGGGGAGCGGGACCCGTCCGGCGTTCCGGGGCCGGTCAGCCGCGCGGGCGGCGCAGGCGGCGGCCGACGGCGCTCAGGTTCACGCCCAGCATCGCGCCCGCCGCGCCCGCGGCGGCGGCGACCCACACCATCTCCGTCGAGTCGTGGTCGGCGGCGGCCACCGGCGAGATCAGCCGCGTCTGCGGCACCGCGCCGGACGGGGCCGGGAATGCGCCGGGGTCGGCGACCTGCGGGGTGGGCAGCACGCCCGGCAGGTTCGCCGAGGCGGGGGCGTCACCGGGCTTGTAGGGCCGCAGGCCCTCGGGCTGGTTCATCGGGGCGGCCCCGCCGGGGGCGGAGGGGTTCCCCTGCGGGACGCGCACCTTCGGCGCGCCGTCCCTGGGCTTGGTCCGCGGCTTGTCCTTGTCGACCTTGGCCGGGGGCTTGGTGCTCGGCTTCGGCTTGGGGGTTGGTTTCGGGGTGGGCTTGGGCTTGGGTTTGAGGCTGTCCTGCCAGTTCTGCCACTGGCACTTCCAGTTCTCGATCGTGCTGGCCGGGTCGGTGCCCTTCTTGCACTGCGTGGTGCCGCCCGTCCCCGCGTACGCCGCGGGCGCGCCCAGGAACACCAGTGCCAGGGTTCCGGCCGACACCGCCGTCGCCGCCGATCCGAGCCGCCGGAACCGTCGTTGCTGGGGCATCTCACTCCTCTGCCTGCCGATGTCGTGCCTGCCGATCTCGTGCCTGCCGGTGCCGCGGCAGGGACCCGTCCCGCCGCGCCCGTGTTGTTGACGTCTGGTCCAACGAGCGGGGAACGCCACGGTCACGGCAGTGTTCAGATCGTGCCTCAATCACCTCCGTCAGTAAACACTGACACAGGGTTTTCTCAAGCACCGGCAGGCGCGGTGGCGGCGGGGCGTCAGCCGACCACCAGGCGTGCCAGCCGGGTGCGCCGCGCGGGGACCCCGGTCTCCCGCACCGCGCGGGCCAGCGCGGGACCGGCCGCCTGCACCACCGACAGGTGCCGCAGGGCCAGGCCGAACGCGGTGGACACCAGCGGTCGCGACAGCTCCCCGCCCTCGGCCAGCACCGCCACCACCGCCGGGCGGCGGACGCCCCGGGCCAGCGCCACCGGGACCGCCCAGCCGTGCCGCAGCCGCGCGGCGTCGGCCGGGGCGACGGTGGCCTCCCCGCCCGCGAACGCGACCCGCAGGCCCTCGGCGTCGGCGCCGGTCACCGTTCCCGGTTCGCCGACGGCCGCCGGGGCGAGCGGCGCGGCGACCACGACCCGGTCGCCCACGTCGAACCCGCCGAACCGGCCCGGCCCGGCGTTGAGCCTGGCCTTGAGCGCCGCGTTGAGCGCGGTCGCGCCCGCCTCGCCGCCGGCCGCCGGGGCGACCACCTGCACCTCGTCCGCCGGGATGCCGAGGGCGCGCGGGATGGAGTCGGTGACCAGCTGCACGGCCCGGTGCACCGCCTCGGCGCCGCCCGCCGCCGGGACGATCACCACCTCGCGGTCCGGGGCCTCGACCGCGACCAGCTCCCCGCCCCGCACGGCCGCCGTGAGCGCCGCCAGCGGCCCGCCGGGCCCGGCGGGCTCCAGCTCCACCACCGGGACGGTCTCCGACGCCTCCAGGTCGTCCAGGATCCGCCCGGGACCGGCCGGCGGCAGCGCGCCCGGCTCGCCGCCCAGCACCAGGTGCGCGCCGTCGGGAAGGGCCTCCACCAGCACCGCGCACAGCTCGACGTCCAGCCCCGCCGCGTCCGGGACGACCGCCAGGTCCAGTTCCAGGGGGTTCTGCTCGCCGCGTCCGAAGACGACCGCCCCCGGCGCGGCCCCGGCGTCCGGCTGGGGCTCCAGCAGCCGGTGCAGCCCGGCCACGGCCCCCTCGGGCAGGTCCGCGCCCTCGGCCAGGTCGGCGGCGGCGCGTTCGGTGGAGGTGACGACGGCGGCGCGCAGGCCGTGTCCGGCGGCGGCCCGCACCACCGTCAGCGCGGTCTCCGCCAGGTCGCCGGGCGCGCCCCGCCAGACCGTCACGCCGGTGCGCAGCGCCGCCGACAGCGCCAGCGAGCGGTCCTCGGGCAGCCCCGCCCGCGCCTGCTTGATCGTGGCGTTGTCCAGCAGGTCCGACGCCGTCAGCCGCAGCCGCAGCAGGCCCTCGCCGGCCGCCTCCTCGGCCACCGCCCACCGCGTCAGGGCGAGGTTCTCCTCCGGCTCGGGCAGGTCGTCCTCGTCCTCCAGCGCCGCCTCGTCGAACTCGGGCTCCTCGGTGACCACCAGCACCTCGCCCTCGTCCAGCGCCGCCTCCACGGCCGCGGGCGGGTCGGGCACCCGCGCCCGCTCCAGGGCCGTCAGGACCTGCTCGGGCGGCGTGATGGTGTGGCCCTGCCGGGCGGCCTCGGTCAGCAGCGACAGCACCAGCGCCCGGCCGCGCCGCGGGTCGTCGGGCCGGGCCGCCTCGCCCAGCACCGCGCGGGCGAAGTGGTCGGCCTGCGCGGGCGTCACGCCCGGCACCCGCAGCAGCGCCCACGGGTCCTCGCGCAGCCGCGCGG